>DASPZP010000261.1:0-5573 GCA_035636195.1 Anaeromyxobacteraceae bacterium | reverse complement strand
CTGCCCGGCGAGGCGAACCGCGGCCGGGCGGTGCGGGAGATGTTCGACCGCATCGCCCCCTCCTATGACCTGCTGAACCGCGTGATGACGCTGCGGGTGGACCAGCGCTGGCGGCGCCGCCTCGTCCGAGAGCTCGCGCCGCGGGGCGGCGAGACGCTCCTCGATCTATGCGCCGGCACGATGGACGTGGCGGCCGAGGCGCGGCGACGGGCACCGGGCCTGCGCGTCGTCGCGGCCGACTTCTCGCGCGAGATGCTGGCGCGCGGCGCTCGGAAGACCGGGTTCCCGGCGGCGCAGGCCGACGCCCTCGCCCTGCCCTTCCCCGCCGCGCGCTTCGACCTCGCGACGGTCGCCTTCGGGGTGCGGAACCTGGACGCGCTCGACCGCGGCCTCGCCGAGCTGGCGCGGGTGCTCCGGCCCGGCGGACGGCTGGGCGTCCTGGAGTTCTTCCGCCCGGAATCGCAGGGCTCGCGCTTCGTACACGGCGCCTACAACCGGCTCGCCCTGCCGGTGCTGGGCCGGGTGCTCTCGCCGGATCCCGCCGCGTACCGGTACCTGGTGGCGTCGATGGAGCGCTTCGCCTCGCGGCCCGAGTTCGAGGCGGCGTGCCGCCAGGCCGGGTTCGAGGACGTCCGCGGAGAGACGCTCTTCCCCGGCGTGTGCGGGCTCGTCACGGCGAGGCGCGCGTGAAGCTCGTCGTCGCCGTCAGCGGCGCCTCGGGCGCGCCCTACGCGAAGCGCCTCCTCGACTTCCTCGCCACCGAGGGCGCGGCGCAGGGCGTCTCCTGCGACCTCGTCTTCACCGACGCCGGGAAGCAGGTGTGGAAGAGCGAGGTCGGCGCCGAGCCTCACTACCCGTTCACGATCTGGAAGAACCGCGACTTCACGGCGCCCTTCGCGTCGGGGAGCGCGCAGTACGACGGGATGGTGGTGGTGCCTTGCTCGGCCGGGATGATGGCCCGCATCGCCCACGGCGTCTCGATGGACCTCGTCGGCCGCGCCGCCGACGTCATGTTGAAAGAGCGCCGTCGGCTCGTGCTCTGCCTGCGCGAGACGCCCATCTCGCTCGTGCACGCGCGGGCCATGACCGCCGCCATCGAGGCGGGCGCCGTCGTCGTCCCCGCCTGCCCGAGCTTCTACTCGAACCCGAAGGACATCGGCGCGCTCGTCGACACGGTGGTGTCGCGGCTCCTCGATCGCCTCGCCATCCCGAACGATCTCATGCGGCGCTGGGAGGGGCTCGCGCCCCGCTCGCGCGCCGAGCCGGTGGAGGACTAGCACATGCTCTCGAAGCTGGCGCAGCGCGCGCTCGAAACGGCCGGACTGGGCGGGATCCGCGACAAGGTGCTCGCCCGCGAGCGGCTGAGCGAGGCGGACGCGCTCCGGCTCCTCGAGACCCCGGACCTGGCCGCGCTGGGCGCGCTCGCGAACCACGTCCGCGAGGACCGGCACGGCGACCTCGCGTTCTACAACCGGAACGTGCACCTGAACTTCACCAACGTCTGCGTGGCGTCTTGCAAGTTCTGCTCGTTCGCGCGGCCCGACGACAAGACGGCCAGCGAGGGTTACACGATGAGCCTCGAGGAGGCGGTGGAGCACGTCCTCTCGAAGCGGCCCCTCGGCATCACCGAGGTGCACATCGTGAACGGGCTGCACCCCGACCTGGCCTGGGACTTCTACCTGGAGGTCCCGCGCCGTATCCACGCCGCCTGGCCCGAGCTCAAGATCAAGGCGTACACGGCGGTCGAGATCCACTTCTTCGCCGAGAAGTTCGGGAAGAGCTACGAGCAGGTCCTGCGCGAGCTGCAGAGCGCGGGGGTGGACACCTTGCCCGGCGGCGGGGCCGAGATCTTCGCCTCCCGCGTGCGCCGCAAGGTCTGCGACGACAAGGCGACCGCCGAGCAGTGGCTGGAGGTGCACCGGGTGGCGCACCGGCTCGGCATGAAGACGAACGCCACCATGCTCTACGGCACCATCGAGCGGCTGGACGAGCGCGTCGATCACATGGCGCGGCTGCGCGCTTTGCAGGACGAGACGGGCGGCTTCCAGGTCTTCATCCCGCTCGCCTTCCACCCCGAGCACAACATGATGGGGAAGGCGTTCCCCAAGCCGACGGGATACGACGGGCTGCGCACCTACGCCACCGCCCGCCTGTTCCTCGACAACTTCGAGCACGTGAAGGCGTACTGGATCATGCTGGGCGAGCGCCTCGCCCAGACGGCGCTCAGCTTCGGCGTGGACGACCTCGATGGCACCGTGCTCGAGGAGCGCATCTACCACATGGCCGGGGCGAAGACTCCGCAGGCCCTCGCCGAGCCGCAGCTCCACCGGCTCATCCGCGCCGCCGGCCGCGTGCCGGCCGAGCGCGACAGCCTCTACCACGTGCTGCGCGTGCACACGCAGCCGGTCGCGGCCTGACGAGGACACCATGAAGAAGCTCCGCGCCGCCGCCGTCTCCTTCCTGAACGCCCGCCCGCTCACGGTCGGGCTCGAGCGCTCCGAGCGCATCGAGCTCGTCCTGGCCGAACCCTCCCGCTGCGCGGCCATGCTCGAGGCGGGCGAGGTGGAGCTCGCGCTCTTGCCGGTCGGGGCCCTCGTCGGGAAGGACTACGAGGTCGTGCCGGGCGTCTCCATCGGCTCGGACGGCCCGGTGACGACGGTGCTCCTCGCCGGCGAGCAGTCGCCGATGGTGTGGGACGAGGTCTTCCTCGACACCGCCTCGCGCACCTCGCAGCTCCTCGCCAAGGTCGTGCTGGCCGAGAAGGGCCTCCACCCCACCTTCACCCCGCTGCCGGCGGTGGAGGGGCTCGCCCGCGCCCGGGGCACGAAGGGCGCCCTCGTCATCGGCGACCGCGGCTTCGACGTGCACGCGAACCACGTGCTCGACCTCGGCCGGGAGTGGACGAGCCTCACCAAGCTCCCCATGGTGTACGCGCTGTGGGCCGCGCGGCCGGGCGTGCTGGCGCCCGAGGACGTGGCCGAGCTCGCGCGGGCGGCCCACCAGGGCCTGGGCCTGCGCACCGAGCTGGCGCAGGCGTTCGCGAAGGAGAAGGGCGGAGACGCGGAGCGCTACCGCCGCTACCTCACGCAGCGCATCCGCTACGGGCTCGGGCCGTACGAGCTGCAGGGGCTGGAGGCGTTCCTCGCCAAGGTGGCCGAATACGGGTTCGCGCCGCCGACCTCGCTCCACTTCGCCGACGACCGCGTCCGCTCGGCGCGCACCCGCCGCCCGGTCTCGCTCGACACCGCCCTCCAGAAGGGCGCCGACGGCGAGCGGCTCGACCACGACGAGGCGGAGCTGCTCGACGAGCAGGCGCCGCTGCTCGAGCTGGGGCTGGCCGCGGATCTGCGCCGGCGCGCGCTCCACCCGGACGGCGTCGTCACGTACATCATCTCGCGCAACGTGAACTACACGAACGTCTGCACGACCGCGTGCCACTTCTGCGCCTTCTACCGGCCGCGCGGACACGGGGAGTCCTACGTGCTCACCCGCGAGCAGCTCGCCCAGAAGATCGAGGAGACGATCGCCCTCGGTGGCATCGAGGTCCTCCTCCAGGGTGGGCTCCACCCCGACCTCGGCATCGAGTGGTACGAGGACCTGTTCCGGTGGGTGAGGGCGAGCTATCCCACCATCAACCTGCACGCGCTCTCGCCGGAGGAGATCTGGCACATCGCGCGCACGAGCGAGCTCTCGCTCGAGGCCACTCTTTCGCGGCTGGTGGCGGCCGGGCTCGGCTCGATCCCGGGCGGCGGGGCCGAGATCCTCGATGACGAGGTCCGGCGGCGCATCGCCCCGCTCAAGTGCTCCACCGACGAGTGGCTGACGGTGATGCGGGCCGCCCACCGGCTCGGGCTCAAGTCGACCGGGACCATGATGTTCGGGGTGGGCGAGGAGGCGCGCCACCGCACGACGCACCTCCTGAGGCTGCGGGAGCTCCAGGACGAGACGGGGGGCTTCACCGCCTTCATCTGCTGGACCTTCCAGCCCGAGCACACGCGCCTCGAGGCCGGCGACAACAGCGCCCACGCCTACCTGCGCGAGAACGCGCTCGCGCGGCTCGTCCTCGACAATGTGCCGAACCTCCAGGCGTCGTGGGTCACCATGGGCGGAGGCGTGGCGCAGGCGGCGCTGCACATGGGCTGCAACGACTTCGGCCAGGTCATGATCGAGGAGAACGTGGTCTCGGCGGCCGGGACCACCTTCAACATGGACACCGAGGAGGTGGAGCGGCATATCCGCGGCGCCGGCTTCGTGCCGGTGCGGCGCAACATGCGGTACGACCGGCTCGGGCCGGTAGAGGTGGCCTGAGCATGGGCGTGCGGGTGGTCAGCGCGAGGTGGGTGTTCACGGGGAGGCCAGCGGCGGCGGTCATCGCCGATGGCGCCATCGCGCTCGACGGCGACACCGTCCTCGCGGTCGGGCCGCGCGCGGAGGTCGAGGCGCGGCACGGACGCTCCGAGCACCTCGATGCCGTCCTCCTGCCCGCGCTCGTGAACGCGCATACGCACCTCGAGCTGTCTCATCTTCAGGGACGGATCCAGGGCGGCGAGGGTCTCCCGGCCTGGGTGCACCTCCTCGTCGCCACGCGCGCCGAGGCGCCCGAGGCCGGACACGTGCTCCACGACGTGATGTACGACCTCGCCGACGCCGGCGTGGCGGCGGTGGGCGAGGTCTCGAACACGCTCGCGGCCCTGCCGCACCTCACCCGCGCCGGGCTGGTCGGGACGGTCTTCCACGAGGTGTTCGGCTTCTCCGAGCGCCGCATCGAGGCCACGCTCGCCAGCGCGCGCGAGCTGCGCGAGCGCTCGCCGGAGCCCGGGCCGGGGCTGCGCATCGCGCCCTCGCCGCACGCGGTCTACTCGACGCACCCGCGCGTGCTGGCGGAGCTCCTCCGCGCCGGCCCGGCCTCGATCCACCTCGCGGAGGACCCCGCCGAGCGCGTCTTCTGCTCCGCCGGCGCGGGGCCGTTCGCGGCCATGAACCGGGCCTTCGGCACGCCGTCCATGCCGCCGCTCGGGCGCTCGGCGGTGGCGGTGGTGGCGCCGCACCTCGGCCCGAGCTCGCTCGCCGTGCACGCGGTCGACCTCGACGAGGAGGACGTGGCGCTCCTCGCGCGCTCGGGCGCGACGGTGGTCCTCTGCCCGCGCTCGAACCTGCACATCGGCGGGAGGCTCGCCGATCTGCCGCGCCTCCTCGCCGCCGGCATCCCGCTCGCCATCGGCACCGACTCGCTCGCGTCGTCCCACTCGCTCGCGCCGCTCGCCGAGCTGGCCGCGCTCCTGCGCGGCTTCCCGCAGGTGGCCCCGGAGCGGCTCTTGCTGCTCGCCTGGAACGGAGCGGCGGTCGGCGCGCCCACGGTGGGACGGCTCGCCCCCGGCGCGGCGCCCGGAGTGATCGCGGCGCCGCTCCGCGGGGAGCGGCCGGACGAGCCGGCGCGCTGGCTGCTCGAGGTGTTCGGAGCCGAGGAGCGCGCCTTCGAGTGGGTCGCGAGACACGCTCCCCTCACCCCGGCCCTCTCCCCCGTCGGGGGAGAGGGAGCTGGAGCTTCTGGAGATCGCCGTCCATGAGTGTCG
>DASPZP010000260.1:0-1621 GCA_035636195.1 Anaeromyxobacteraceae bacterium | reverse complement strand
TCGTCCGCGTACGCGAACAGCGCCGCCGAGCCGCCGGTGTGCCAGAAGAGGACCGTCTCGCCCTTCCCGAACTCGCCCTTGCGGACGAGGTCGATGAGCCCCGCCATGGCGCGCCCGGTGTACACGGGGTCGAGGAGGATGCCCTCCTGCCGCGCCACGAGGCGGATGGCCTCCCGCTCCGGCTCACCCAGGACTGCATAGCCCGCGCCGAGGTAGGCGTCGTGGCCCACCACCTCGTCGGGGGCGAAGGACAGCTCGAGGCCCATGTGCCGCGCGGTCCGCGTCGCGAGCGCCGCCACGCCCGCCTGGAGCTCCGGGCGCGTGCTGTCGATGGCGATGGCGGCGAGCTCCGCCCGGAAGCCGAGCGCCTTGGCGCCGACGCACAGCCCGGCCTGCGTGCCGAAGGAGCTGCTCGCGAAGACGATGCGGTCGACGCGGAGCCGCTGCTCCTCCAGCTGGCGGACGAGCTCCTCGAGCGCCGCGACGTAGCCCACGGCGCCGAACTCGTCCGACGCGCCCACCGGGATGAGGTAGGGGCGGCGGCCCGTGGCGCGCGCCTCGGCCACCACGCGCTCGGCCGTCTCCTCGCGGGTGCGGTCCCCCGAGAAGACGACCTCTGCGCCGAGCAGGTCGTCGAGGAGCAGGTTGCCGTTCGCCGCGGCCGGCGGGTGCCCGCGCAGGACGAGGACGCAGCCGAGCCCGCACACCGACGCGGCGGCGGCGGTCTGCCGGGCGTGGTTCGACTGCACCCCGCCCATCGTGACGAGCGTGTCGGCGCCCTGCCGCAGCGCCTCCGCCACGCTGAACTCCAGCTTGCGCGTCTTGTTGCCCCCGGTCGCGAGCCCGGTCTGGTCGTCGCGCTTGACGAGGAGCCGCGGCCCCCCGAGCGCGCGCGTGAGGCGCGGCAGCTCGTGGAGCGGGGTGGGCAGGTGCCCGAGCCGGCGGCGAGGCAGGTGGTCGGTGAGCACGGCGCGTCCCTACCCGAACTCGCACAGGTAGGCGGCGGGCGCCTCCGCCTTCACGTCGAAGCCGCTCTTGGCGGGCACCTCGAAGGACGTGCCCATGGGGTAGGGCCGGAAGGCCTCGTCGGAGGCGAGCTTCACCCACAGCTCACCCGAGACGACGGTCATCCGCTCGGTCGCGTCGGTGCCGAAGTGGAACGTGCCAACGTCGATGACGCCGGCGGTGGCGCGGCGCCCGTTCCGCTCGAAGCCGATGCTCTGCACCTTCCCCTCGAAGTAGGCGTTGTGCTTCAGCATGGGGTCCTCCTGGCGGAGAGGTCAGCCGCCGATCACCACGTTCCATTCTCGCACGCGCCACGAGGTGACGAGCCCGTTCCGCACGTAGGGGTCCTGGCGCGCGAACTCCTCCGCGACGGCCGCCGAGTCGCCGCGGAACACCAGCAGCGCGCCGTCGACCGGCGCCGCAAACGCGCCAGCCAGGACCAGGTGCCCGGCGCGGTGCGCCTCCCCCGCGAGGGCGAGGTGCTCGGCGCGGAAGGGCTTGCGCCGCTCGGCATGGTCCGCGACGGTCTCGTACAGGAGCGCGTAGTACAAAGGGTCCTCCTCCCGGGCCTGCGCGATCTCGCCGATGCTTTGCCGCCGGACCCGGTCCGTGTCCA
>DASPZP010000259.1:0-9708 GCA_035636195.1 Anaeromyxobacteraceae bacterium | reverse complement strand
CCGCGCACCGGTGCCCGGAACACATCCAGCAGGGTGCCGATCGTGTCCAGCAGCCGGCCGTTGTAGCCGGTGTACCGGCTCGTGTCGACGCGCACGTCGAGCCGGCCGGCGTGCCCGGCGTCGAGCAGCAACTTGAGATCGTCGTTGCGCTGGTTGGTGTTGCCGATGACCCGGTTCCAGTGCTCGATGGCCTTCGCGGGCGCACCTCGGAACGTCTCACGCACGGGCTCCGGGACGCTGCCCTCCGCGAAGGCCATCCCGAGCGCGTCCACGGCGGCGACGAACCGGACCGAGTGCTCGACTGCCCCCCGGAGCGCGTCCACCGCCATCCGCAGCTCGGGCGGAAGCGTGTCCGGGTTCACGCTCACGACCGGTTTGCCTTCGGTGAACGTGGCCGACAGGGCAGAGAGCGCGGCGGCGGACGCCTCCGCCTCGCGGCGCGAGCGGGCAGCGAGGGAGAGGCCCGCGACGAGGACGCCGGCGAGGGCCACGCCGCTCACCGAAGCGGCCGCGCCGGGACCGGCCAGCAGCGCGGCAGCGCCGCTGGCCACCAGGGCAGCGGCGGCGAGGAGGGTGACGAGGAAGGTGCGCTGGGCCATGGGTTTCTCGGATCCTGTTTAGACGGCGTGGGAAGGTGCGCACCCGGAGGGCTCGAGCTGGAAGCTCGCCACCAGCGCGGCCAGCTCCTCCGACTGCGAGGAGAGCTCCGGAACGCCTATGCGGCGGCGACCGTGGTGAGAACGGCCACGTCCTCGCGCCCGAGCACCTTGCCGATGTCGAGCAGGAAGATGACCCGTTCGCCGGCCTTGCCCACCCCCAGGATGAACTGAGCCTCGACGGCGGCCTCGCCGAGCTGCGGCGGTGGCTCGATGGCGCCCGCCTCGATGGAGAGCACCTCCAGCACCTGATCGACCAGGAGGCCCATGGTGAGGTTCCGCGCCCCGACCTGGCACTGGACCACGATGATGACGGTCTGCTCGGTGGCCTGGCACGCGTCCATGCCGAACTTGAGGCGCAGATCCACCACCGGGATGACCTTGCCGCGCAGGTTGATGACCCCCCGGATGAAGTCGGCGCTGCGGGGGACGCGGGTGATGTCCATCAGGCCGATGATCTCGCGGACCTTCAGGATCTCGAGCCCGTACACCTCCTCCGCGAGCTGGAACGTCATGTACTTCCCGGCCAGCTGCGCGCCGAGATCGGTGGCAGCCTGCGCCTGCGCCGCGCTGGTGGTGGTCTGTTCGATGCTCATGCTCGGGCCTCCTCGGTCTGCTCGTTGGCCACCGCGGCGGGGGCGCCGGGCGGCAAGGTGCCGTGGTCGCGGAAGAAGTCCCGCGAGCGGTGGAACAGCGTGGCGATCTCCTCCACGTTCAGGATGAGACCCACCCGCCCGTCGGACAGGATGGCGGCGCCCGACAGGAAGCGGGTGCTGCCGAGGCCCTCGCCCAGGCTCTTGATGACCACCTGCTGCTGGGTCACCACCTCGTCGACGAGCAGTCCGATGCGGCGGCCGTAGCCCTCCACCACCACCACCAGGGCCTCGGTCGGATCGCTCTTCGCGCCCGCGAGATGGAACAGCTTGTCGAGCCGGATGAGCGGCAAGATCTCGCCGCGCAGGTTGATCATCTCGTTCGTCTGCGCGAGCGAGACGAGCATCTTCCGGTCGGGCTGGATCGACTCGACGATGGAGAGGGTCGGGATGATGTACCGCTCCGCGCCGCAGGCGACGAGCATGCCGTCGATGATGGCGAGCGTGAGCGGCAGCACCAGCTTGAACTTCGTGCCCTGGCCGGGCGTCGAGGTGATGACCACCCGCCCGCGCAGCGCCTCGATGTTGCGCTTCACGACGTCCATGCCGACGCCGCGGCCGGAGATCTCGGTCACCTGGGCGGCCGTCGAGAACCCGGGGGCGAAGATGAGCCCGTTCACCTCCGCCTCGGTCATGCCGTCGGCCGACTCGATGAGCCCCTTCTCGATGGCCTTCTTCACGATGCGATCGCGGTTCAGTCCCCGGCCGTCGTCGCTGAGCTCGATGATGACCGAGCCTCCCTCGTGGTAGGCGCTGAGGCGGACCTGGCCCACCGCCGGCTTGCCGGCCGAGCTCCGGTCCTCGGCTCCCTCGAGGCCGTGGTCGACCGCATTGCGGATCATGTGGACGAGCGGATCGGCGATGTGCTCGACCATGCTGCGATCCATCTCGGTCGCCTCGCCCGCCATGACGAGGCGCACCTGCTTGCCGCTCTTGCGCGAGAGGTCGCGCACCAGCCGGGCCATCTTCTGGAACACGCCCGCCACCGGCACCATCCGCATGCGCATGCCGACGTCCTGCAGGTCGCGCGTCACCTTCGCGAGCTGCGCCAGGCAGTTGCGCACCCGCACCGACGAGGCCTTCGAGATCTCGGGGGCGTTCACGACCATCGACTCGACCACCACCAGCTCGCCGATCATCTCGACCAGGCTGTCGACGCGCTCGAGGTCGACCTTGATGGTCTCCTTGAGCTTGGCCGGGCCGCTCTCCTCGGGCGGGGCCACCCGCGCCTGCGCGCGCAGCGCGGCCCCCACCTCGGCCGCGCCGACCGCGCCGGTCGCGACGAGCTCCTCGCCCAGCCGGCGGCCGCTCGCGGCCTGTCCCCGCAGCGCCTGCTCCACCACCTCACGCGGCACCGAGAGCGGTGGGTGGGTGAGGACCTCACCCAGCTTCTCGCCCTGCGCCGCGCCCGGCAGCTCCCGCTCGGCGCCGGGATGGCCCTCGATGACCATCTGGATCCGCGCCAGGAGCTCATCCAGCCCCGGCCGCGAGGGGAACCCGGTGCCCGCCTCCACCGCCCGGCGCACCCCGTCGAGCATCTCGCGCAGCGCCGAGGTGGCGTCGAAGACCAGGTCGATGACCCCGCCCGCCAGCTCGAGGGTGTTCTCGCGGCACCGGTTGAGCATCGTCTCGGTGTCGTGCCCGAGCGCGACCACTTCGGTCAGCTCGAGGAAGCCGGCGGTGCCCTTGATCGTGTGGAAGACGCGGAAGAGGCTGTTGACGCTGTCGCCGTCGACGCCATCCCGCTCGACGTTCATGAGGATCTGATCGACCCGGTTCAACCCCTCTCCGCTCTCGGAGAGGAACTCGCCGAAGAGGCTGACCGTCTCCGCGTCGCGCTCGACCTTGCCGGTCGAGGTGGAGGTCGGGTTCGGGGTCGGGTTCGGGGCCCTTCGACTACGCGTCGCCTCCGGCGCCGCTACGCTCAGGGTGGACGGCTCCGCGGTCGAGGTCGCAGTCGAGGTCGCCCTCGCGGTCGCGAGCAGGCTTACGATCAGCTCCTCCGCGCCCGGCTCCGGCAACCGCATCCGCCCGTACGCTTCGCCGGCCTTGGCCATCCAGTCGAGCACCTTGAGCAGCGTGTCGGTCACCTCGGCCGAGACCCCGCGGCGCTCGAGGAAGTCCTCGGTGCCGTGGCAAGCCCTCTCCAGATCATCGAGGCCGAGCACGCCGGCCTCGCCCTTCATCGTGTGGAGGCGCCGCTTGAACGCGGCCCGCTTCTCCGGGTCCCCGCTCTCCATGGCGAGGGCCTCCTCCTCCAGCTCGTCGAGCGAGCCGCGCTGGGCGGCCAGGAACTCGCGCAGGGTCTTCTCGTCGCCCCACTCCGGCAGCACGAACGCGCCCGGGGCCGCTGGAACCGCCGCGGCGGCTGCGGGCGTGCTCGGGCGGCGCGCCACCTCCTCCTGCATGTGCGCCACGGCCTCGCTCGCCGCGTCGAGCGCGGCGGCGAGCCCGCGCACGTCGATCAGGTTGGCGCGGATGCCGCCGGCGCTGGCCGCGGCGCCGGCCGATACCGCGTGCCCGGTCGCGGCGAGCTCGTCGAGGAGCGCGAGGAGCCGGCCCACGGCCTCCTCGTCAGCAGCGTCGGCGCTCATCACCGCCGCCGCCAGCTCTTCCAGGACGACCGCCGGGGCGCGGCCTGGCACCTCACCGGGCCCGGGTGGCGTGTCGGACATGGGTCAGTTCTCCCGGGCGCTGCGGGTGCGAGGGTGGAGGACGAGGAGCGCGGCGGACAGCTCGCCCACGCGGACCTCGGCGACGGCCACGCCGAGCCGCTCGGTGGGCTGGACGGCGCCGTGGAAGAAGGTGGGGAGGCCGAGCCCGACCTGGAGCCCGCAGAGCTGCCGGAGGCGGCGCTGCACGCCGCCGGCGAGCATGTTCACGATCTCGCACACCGCGTCGGCCACGTCGGCTTTCGGCAGCTGCGGGTCCGAGGGCGCGCTGGAGAGGAGGCCGCGCGCGAAGGCCTGGCAGCCGTCCGGCGTCGCCGCGAGGCCGATCTGGTAGGCGCCCTCGCAGGAGACGAAGCCGAGGTAGGCCCCCTCCATGCCGGCGGGTGGCACCTCGCCGCGCACGGTCACGCACACCGGCGGCAACCCGAGCGCGTCCTTGGCGAGGACGACGAGCTCGGCCTCGAGGGCGCGCAGCCACTCCGCCGGGACCGGGACGTTCATGCCAGCACGGGCTGGAGCGCGGCCTTCACCGCTTCCGGTGTGAACGGTTTGCAGAGCACGAACAGCGCGCCGGCCGCCAGCGCCTGGTCCCGCAGGCCGGGGTCGCTCTCCGAGGTGACGAGGCCGACCCTGAGCTGGCGCCCCTCGGCACGGAGGGCCAGGATGAGCTCGAAGCCCGACATCTCCGGCATGTTCCAGTCGGTGAGGACGAGGTCGGGCTGAGCGGCACGGATGGCGGCCAGCGCCTCGGCGCCGTTGCCGGCCTCCTGGTAGGTGGCGTCGCCGAGACCTGCGGCCTTCACGGCGCGCATCACGATCCCGCGCATCGCCTTGCTGTCGTCCACGATGAGGATGTTCATCCAGCCCCTCCGTGCCGGCGCTGGTGCACCGCCTGTGCCGCACGGTGGCGCGCAATCACGGCGGCGCAGGCGGAGGGTCCCGGGCATCCCGCGGGTCGGGTGGGCCACCCCGCTCATGCCCCGGGCCAGGGGTCGCGCACCGGGTCCCGCGCGCCCCCGGGACGGCGCCGCGCCAGCACGGTGGAGGACTCGAGCCGCGAAGCGACGCGATCCGAGGGCCTTCACGATGGGCTTGCGCCTTGCAGCACCGCTCGACGCCGCGCACCGGGAGCCCACACGCACATGAACCCCCTTCCCCCACCCGAAAAGATGGCTGCGCTGGTCTCGGGCGTGACCCAGACCATGCTCGGGCTCACCTTCGTGCCCGACGGGGAGCAACGGCACGATCGCCTGCGGTGGCGCACGGCGGTGCTCCCCATCGCCGGCCGGCAGCCCCTGACCGTCGGGCTCTCGACCGATCAAGACGGCTGCTCGCGGCTCTCCGCGGCCATGTTCGCCTGCCCGCGAGAGCAGGTCGATCAGCCCATGATGAACGATGCGCTGTGCGAGCTCGTCAACATGACGGCCGGGCTGCTCAAGAGCGTGATGTCGCTCAACCAGTCGCTCGGGCTCCCCAAGATCATGTCCGGAGAAGAAGCCCCGTCCGTGCCCTCCGCCAGCCCGCACGTCATCGTGCTCAAGGCAGACGCGCTCGGGCTGGTGCTGTGGATCTACGAAGGCGTGGTTTAAGCGAGGTCATCGATGCCGACCATTCTCACAGTCGACGATAGCCGTGCGGTGCGGACCATCGTCTCCAAGCAGGTGAAGGACCTGGGGTTCGAGGTGGTGGAGGCCGAGGACGGCATCCAGGGCCTCGCCAAGCTCGCCGAGTGCCAGTTCGATCTCGTCATCCTCGACGTGACGATGCCCAACATGGACGGGCCGACCATGCTGGGCAAGATGCGCGAGGCGAGCAACCTGACGCCCGTCATCATGCTCACCTCGGAGTCGAAGCGGTCCATCATCGCCGGCGCGATGAAGTCGGGGATCACCGACTACATCCTGAAGCCCTTCAAGCCCGAGGAGCTGCGCAGCAAGATCCTCACGGTGCTGCAGGGCGGCGGCGGGGCGGAGGACGTGGTCGCCTCCTCCATGCCGGGCGGCGCACCCGCCGCCGGCGTGGCCAACGGCGGCGCGCGCGAGCCTGCCGGCGCCGGGACGAAGCAGTTCTGCGACGTGATGGTGGTGGACGACATGGAGAACGTCCACAAGCGGCTGCGCGGCATGCTGCCGAACCACCTCACCATGAACGGCTTCACGAGCGCCCAGTCGGCGCTGGCCAGCGCCCGGGAGAAGGTCTACCGGGTCATCCTGGTCGACACGGACATCCCGGACGTCAACAGCGCCGTGCTCGCGCAGCAGATCAAGGTGCTGCAGCCGCACGCCGCCTTCGTGGCGCTCGCGCTCCGTACGAACGCCCAGGACCAGACGAAGGAGCTGAAGGATCAGGGCTTCGGCGAGGTGCTCTACAAGCCATTCACGCAGGACCACGTCGACGACTTCCTGGTGCAGTACTTCGACAACCAGGAGTTCCTGACGAGCGAGGACAACCTGCTCAAGGTCTCGCCGTTCGTGGGCAAGCCCGAGCGCCTGGACCGCTACTTCGCGCGCCTGGGCCAGCTCTTCCCGAACGTGCTCAACAAGGTGGCCTCCGCCTGCTACGAGGAGATCATCCTCGACCTCGGCCAGGTGCCGACGCAGGGCGACCGCCTGCCGAAGCTGCTCGTCTCGGTGGCGGGCCAGGCGAAGGAGGTCGGCATGACCATGACGGTGGTGGGGCCGACGGAGATCCAGAAGATGCTCGCCTCCTTCGAGGAGACGAGCGCCATGAAGTACTTCGGCACCATCCAGGAGGCCCGGGCCGCCGCAGCGTAGCCCGGCGCACACGTGTCGTCCGACAAGCTCTCCAGCGAGCTGACCGGGATCCTCCTCAAGCGGATCCAGGGGGACCAGCTCGTCGTCCCGACCATACCCACCGTCGTGCAGAAGGTGCAGGAGGTGCTGCGCGACGGCGATCAGACTGCGGTGAAGCGCGCCGCGGAGATCCTGGAGCAGGACCCCTTCCTGGCCGCGCGCGCGCTGCGGGTGGCGGGGGGACCGAAGGGCGGCACGAACGGGACCAGGAAGGCCACCATCCCCGACGCGGTCAACAAGCTCGGGCCGCGCGGCGTGAAGGCGCTCTTCGTCGAGGCGACCGCCCAGAAGGTGTTCGTCTCGCGCGACGCCGAGATCGCCAACGCGCTGCGCCGCACCTGGGAGCACTCGGTGGCCGTGGCGACGCTCGCCCGCGACGTGCTCGCGCTCTCGGGCCACGCCGACTCCGACGCCGCTTACCTGGCGGGGCTCCTGCACGACATCGGCAAGCCGGTGGTCGCCTCCGTGCTGCTCGAGGCGGAGCGGCAGACGACCGAGCTCTACAACCGCCCCTGGATACCCTGCGCCGAATGGGTCGACGTCATCGCGCGCACGCACCGCGCGGTGGGGATCGCGCTGGCGGAGAAGTGGCAGCTGCCTGAAGCCATCCTCCGCTGCCTGCAGGAGAACCTCGACTACGACAACGCCGACCGCAACTCGCTCGTCAACGCGGTGGTCTTCGCGAACGCGCTGGCCAAGAAGTGCGGAGTCTACGTGGGCCAGATCGACGCCGAGGACGTGGACGCCATCGTGATGATCGGCCGCTCGCTCATCAGCGTGAACGACGAGGTCCTGAAGACGCTCACGAAGAGCCTCAAGGATCGCGTCAGCGGCATGTACGATTAGTCGCGGCGCCCAGCGCCGGCGAGGAGCGCGTCGAGCGCCGCCGCCAGGCTCGGTTCGTTCGCCCGCTGGTAGGGCCCTCCCGCCGGGAGCGCGGTCATGAGCTCGCGGTGGGCGCGGCCGAGGGCGTGGTACGGCAAACCGGGCAGGAGGTGGTGGAGCGCGTGATAGCGCAGCCCGACGGGCGCCCACACGCCCGCGAGGAGGCCCGGTCCCGGCACGTTCACCGAGTCGAGGAACTGCTCCTCCACCGTGAGCGTCCGACCGTCGTTCCTGAAGCGGTGCGCCACCACGGTTCGGAGCTGGTTCAGGATGCCCACCGCCGCGGCCGAACCTGCCGCCGCAGCCACGTAACGCGGCCGGAGCGCAGCGCTGCCGAGCAGCGCCACCAGCGCCGCCGCCCAGCCGACGCAGGCGATCTCCAGCACGAGGAAGCCGGTCCGCTCGGAGGGCAGCGGCGGGCTCCGCGTGAACTGCGGGTTGATGGTGAGCGCCGAGGCCTTGCCCCATACCCAGGCGCGCAGCCGGGGATGGAGGAGCGAGAGCGGCGCCAGGACGAGGAAGCGCAGCGCGAGCGCGACCGGCAAGAGGGCTGCGTGGAGGACCCACGCCACGAGCTTCCAGGCCGGCCAGTATCCGAGCGGCAGGTACTCCGGGTCGCGCGAGGTCCCGTAGTGGTGCTTTGCATGATGGACGCCGTGCACGCCGACGTAGAGGAGCGACGGCAGGAGCAGCGGCACGCCGACGAGCGCGTTCCAAGCGAAGGTGAAGCCGGGCACCGCGCCACGGCGCAGGTGCGTGATCTCGTGGATGAAGCTCGCGGCACGGTAGAGCGCCACCACCGCCAGCGCGAGGAGCGGCCAGGCCCAGCGCGAGGGCCAGGCGCGCGCGCCGAGGAAGAGCCCTCCCCAGCCCACCGCTGCGCTCGCGAGGAGGTCGACGAAGTAGATGGCGGGTTGGGGCGCAGCGAGGTGGCCGACCAGCGCGTACGCCTGGCGGACCAGCGAGGTGCCGTGATCGGCCGGGGTCAGCTCCCGTGCGGGGTACACCGGGGAGGAGAACACGACAGGTGGGTATCGGCGAGGGGGGAGGGGCGCAAGGGAACCGAGCGACCGCGACCGCGACCTTCGACCGCGACCTCTGGCTCCCTCTCCCCCGACGGGGGAGAGGGCTGGGGTGAGGGGGCGGTCGCCGAATGGTCGACCTCGACCTCGACCTCGACCTCGACCTCGACCTCGACCTCGACCTCGACCTCGGGTCGTCGCCTCGACCTCGATGGCTCACCTCGGCGCTCTCGCCTTTTCCGCCTCCCATCCCTTCGGGATTGTGAGGAGGCGGAAATGGCTCATACACAACTCATCGCCGTCGAGGTCGAGGCTCGGTTCCCGTTTCAATCCCTGGACGTGTACGTCGCTGCGCGAGAGCTCGCGGCGCCCGTGCACGGGGCGCGGGTCGCCGATGCTGAGCTCCGCGACCAAGCCACGCGGGCGGCGAAATCGGTGTTCTTGAACCTCTGCGAGGGTCTGCCCAGCGACAGCGGTCCGATGCGGCGCAAGCACTTCGCGCTCGCTAACGGGTCGCTGCACGAGGTCGTCGGCGCGCTCGACCTCGCCTGCGCCATCGGGGCGCTCGCGCCAGAGCCCGCGCGGCGGGCGCAGCAGCTCGCCGTGCGGGTGAAGCGCATGCTGCGGGCGCTCCTCACCGCACGAGCGGGGTGAGCATCGCCACGAGCCGCGAGGCGAGGCGCGCCACCTCGGCGGCGTTCGCGTCGCGGACCGAGGCGCGGCGCACGGCGAGCAGGAGGTCCACCGCGACTCCGTAAGAGAGGAGCTTGTGATGAGGGAGAGCGGAGATGGAGGAAGGCGAAGAAGAGGAAGTAACCCGAGGAAACAGCGGGTCGTTCATGGCCGGCGGCGCAGTGCCAGCCGAAGTCTGGCGCGAGCCTGCAAACGCCGCCTGTGCCGTCCGCGACCGCTTCCCCCCTCACCCCAACCCTCTCCCCCGCCGGGGGAGAGGGAGAAAAGCGACCCCCGACCCTCGACCGCGACCCTCGACCGCGACCCTCGACCCC
>DASPZP010000258.1:0-8502 GCA_035636195.1 Anaeromyxobacteraceae bacterium | reverse complement strand
GGGGCCGACGGCACCTACCTGCCGTACCTGCGCGACGCCAAGCTCATCCGGCCCTGGGCCATCCCCGGCACGCCCGGGCTCGAGCACCGCATCGGCGGCCTGGAGAAGGACTCGCTGACCGGCATGGTGTCGTACGACGGCATGAACCACGAGAAGATGGTCAAGACGCGGGCCCAGAAGATCCGCAACGTCGTCGAGGACGTGCCGGATCTGGCCGTCGAAGGCCCGCAGCAGGGCGACGTGCTGCTCCTGTCGTGGGGTGGCACCTACGGCTCGGTCCGCACCGCCGCCGAGGAGCTGCGTACGGCCGGCAAGAGCGTCGGCCATGCGCACCTGCGGTGGATGAACCCCATGCCGAAGAACCTGGGCGCCGTCCTGAAGAGCTTCAAGAAGGTCCTCATCCCGGAGGTGAACGACGGCCAGCTCGCCTTCGTCATCCGCGGCCACTTCCCCGGCGTCGATCCGGTCCAGTTCAACCGCATCAATGGCAAGGCGATCAGGGTCTCCGAGCTGAAGCAGAAGGTTCTCGAGCTCCTCTAGGCCCTCGGAAAAGGACGACCACGCACATGAGCACGACCACGACGGCCCCCACGAACGGCACCGCAGTTCCCGCCTACACGCGCAAGGACTTCGAGTCCGGCATCGACCCGCGCTGGTGCCCCGGCTGCGGCGACTACTCCATCATCAACCAGGTGCAGAAGCTCATGCCGACGGTGGGGGTGAAGCGCGAGAACATCGTCTTCGTCTCCGGTATCGGCTGCTCCTCGCGCTTCCCGTACTACATGAACAACTACGGGATGCACACGCTGCACGGCCGCGCGCCCTCCTTCGCCTCCGGGCTGAAGGTGTCGCGCCCCGAGCTGCAGGTCTGGATCGTGACCGGCGACGGCGACGCGCTCGCCATCGGCGGCAACCACTTCATCCACTGCATGCGGCGGAACCTCGACCTCAAGGTCCTGATGTTCAACAACCGCATCTACGGGCTGACCAAGGGCCAGACCTCCCCGACCTCCGAGCTGGGGAAGAAGACCAAGTCCCACCCGCTCGGCTCGCCCGACTACCCGTTCAACCCGCCCGCGCTCGCGCTCGGGGCCGGCGCCACGTTCGTGGCCCGCGGCCTCGACACGGAGGGCGTGCACATGGGCCAGGTGCTGAAGGGCGCGGCGGAGCACAAGGGCTCCGCCTTCGTCGAGATCTACCAGAACTGCCCGATCTTCAACGACGGCGCGTTCACCGCCATCACCGACAAGGCGGCCCGGGCCGAGCAGCTCCTGCGCATGGAGACGGGCAAGCCGCTCCTCTTCGGCAAGGACAACAAGAAGGGCATTCGCTTCAACACCCAGACCGCCGAGCTCGAGGTGGTGACGGTGGGCGAGAACGGCGTGACCGAGAAGGACATCCTCGTCCACGACGCCAAGCGCGAGGACCCGACGCTCGCCTTCATGCTGGCGAACCTCAGCTTGAAGCCCGGCTTCCCGACGCCCATCGGCATCTTCCGCGACGTGCGGAAGGCGACGGCGGACGAGCTCACCTGGCAGCAGATCGAGGACGCCAAGGCGAAGCGCGGCGGCGCCAGCATGAAGAAGCTCCTCTCCGGCAACGACACCTGGGTGGTCAGCTAGAACCTAGCTGCAGCCCTCGGCGCCTCGCAGGCTCTCGGCGCAGCGCTCCTTCCCGGGCGCTGCGTCGAGGCACCGCCGGCAGGCGCGGGCGCCCTCCGCGCACCGGCCGAGGCGTACCAGCGCGATGCACCACCCGTGGAGCGCCTCCGCGTAGTCGGGGGCGAGCTCCACCGCCCGCCGGTACTGCTCCTCCGCGCGCGGGTAGCTGCCGGCTGCATAGTCCAGCCAGGCGAGATCGTGCCAGGCCTCTGGCACGTCCTCCCGCGCCTCGAGGAGGTGGAGGTAGGCGCGCCGCGCCTCGCCCCACAGCTCCACGCGCCGGCCTCCGTCGCGCCGGCCGCGGTGGAGGAGCGCGCGCGCGAGGTCGAGCCGGGCGACCAAGAGGTCGGGGTCGACCTTCAGCGCGGCCCGGAACTCCCGCTCGGCAGCTTCGTCGTTCCCGCTCGCCAGCTCCAGCTCCCCCAGGTTGACGTGGCCCTCGGCGAAGTCGGGCGCGACCTTGACCGCGTGCTCGAAGTGCACCCGCGCCCGCTCGAGCGCGCCCCTCCGCCGCTCGACCACCCCCGCCCCGTTCTGCGCCTCCGGGATGTCTTCGTTGAACTCCAGCGCGTGGGCGAAGGCGATCTCGGCCCGCTCCAGGTCTTCGCGGCCGAGGTGGCGGTAACCCTTCGTGACCTCTTCCGCCGCGCGCGGATGGACGCGCGGGGAGGGGTGACAGGCGAGGAGGGCGAGCGCGGCGGCCTCAACGAAGGCGAGACGTTCCATGGTGGCCCGACCTTCGCAACTCCGATGCCGCATGCGAACCCTCGCCCTCGCCGCGCTTCTCGTCTTCGCCCCCGCGCTCTCCCGCGCCCAGTCCTCACCCCGCTCGCTGGCCCTGGAGCTCGGTTTCTCGAGCGATTCCGCGGCGGCGCTCGGTGCGCGCTCTCCGGTCGCGCTCGTCGCCACCTGGTGGCTCGCGGGCGACCTCGACGTCACCGCCCGCGCCTCCTGGGCGTTCGCCTCGCGGACCCAGGACCGCGCCGCGGACGATTCGTTCGAGGCCGGCGCCGGGCTCCGCTACGGACTCGCCCGCTGGTCCTCTCTCCATCCCCAGCTCCTTGCCGAGCTCAGCTTCGTGCAGGTCCTGCCGAGCGCACTCGCCGCGCCGGCCTCCGGTCTGCGCCTTGGCGCCGGCGCCGCCCTGGAGGCGTTCCTCGGCTCGGACGTGTCGCTCACGCTGGTGCTGGGTGCGAGCCGGCTCTTCCTGGCGGAGGGCGGTGGCGCCGGCGTCGCGGCGTCGCTTCGGGCTGGGGCCTACTTCTGAGGTCCGTGCGCAGGCGGCGTCGCCGGCTCGGACGTGTCTGCCCGCCCGTCGCCGTCGGTATCGCGCTCGCGACGGAGCAGCTTCCCATCCCGGTAGAACGCCCATGCGTGGGCCCGGCCCTCGGCGTCGAGCGCATCCTCTTTCCGCGCCAGCGCGCCGCCCTCGAAGACGAGGGCGAGGTCGGGGCGGCCGTCGCCGTCCAGGTCGTACGCACGGCGGACGAGTTCCCCCGCGGAATAGTCCTCCCAGAGGTCCGTGCGCCCGTCGCCGTCGAGGTCGAGCTCGGCCCGGACGAGCTCGGGCCGCCCCTCGGGCGTGAGCCTGGAGAAGCGCCATGCGTCCGGTCGACCATCCCCGTCGAGGTCGAGCACGGAGACGGACTCGCCGGCTCGCGGGGCGTGCCGGGGACCATCCTCCGAGGCAGCCGGTGGGGCGACCGGTCGCGCGTGCGGCCGCTGTGCCGAGCAGCTCCCGAGCGCGCAGGCTGCCGACAGGGCTGCGACGATAGAGCGCAGAGATGCCGTATTTGACACTGTACATATCGTCACATACTTTCATGACCCGACGCCATGCCCCGCAAGAAGATCTCGACGACGATCTACATCACGCCCGAGCAGAACGAGCGCCTGAAGGTCCTGAACGATCGGACAAAGGTGCCCGTCGCCGAGTACATCAGGCAGGGCATCGACCTCGTCCTGGACAAGTACAAGGGCAACCTTCCGGGGCAGCTTTCGCTTGATGATGTGGGGGAGAGGAAGTAACCCTGGCGCATGGCTGAACAGCGAGCCGTCATCCTCGGCGCCGCAGGCTTCATCGGGAGCCATCTGTGCGACCGGTTTCTTGCGGAGGGGTGGCGGGTCACCGGGATCGACAGCCTCATCACCGGCACGCTGCGCAATCTCGAGCACCTCGAGCGCGATGCTCGCTTCGACTTCCAGCGGGCGGACATCTGCGACCCGTTCGAGATCGTCGGGCCCGTCCACGCGGTCATCGACTTCGCCTCGCCGGCCTCGCCCGTCGACTACCTCAAACATCCCTTGGAGACGCTGCACGTCGGCTCGAACGGCGTCGAGAACGCGCTCAAGCTGGCGAAGCGCACCGGCGCCCGCTTCCTGTTGTCGTCGACCTCCGAGGTTTACGGGGATCCGCTGCAGCACCCGCAGAAGGAGACCTACTGGGGGAACGTGAACCCCATCGGGCCTCGCGCCGTCTACGACGAGGCGAAGCGTTTCGCGGAAGCCATCACCATGGCCTACCGGCGCTACGAGCGCGTCGACACGCGGATCGCGCGCATCTTCAACACGTACGGGCCCAGGATGCGGCTGGACGACGGGCGGGTGGTGCCCACCTTCGTCCGTCAGGCGCTGCGCGGCGAGGCCATGACCGTCTTCGGCGACGGCGCCCAGACGCGAAGCTTCTGCTACATCGACGACAACGTCGAGTGTGTGTGGCGCCTCCTGCACTCGGGATACGGCGAGCCGGTGAATGTCGGCACCCCCCACGAGATGTCGATGCTGGAATTCGCCAAGTGGGTCCGCGACGCCGTGCGGTCCGAGTGCCCGATCGTGTTCAAGCCGCTCCCGCAGGACGACCCGCGCGTCCGGCGCCCCGACATCTCGCGCGCCCGCGAGGTGCTGGGCTGGGAGCCCAGGATGTCGTTCGACGAGGGGATGCGCCGGACGATCGCTTGGTTCAAGGAGCGGATCGAGCGCGGTGATCTCATCGCCGCGGCCGTCTAGCGCGGTCCGGAGCGTCCATGGACAAGAAGGTCCTCATCACCGGTGGGGCCGGTTTCATCGGCTCGACCATCGCCGACCTGTTCATCGCCTCCGGCTGGGACGTGGCCGTGCTCGACGACCTGTCATCCGGGAGGCGCGAGAACATCCCGGCGAAGGCGCGCTTCTACCCATGTGACGTGCGGAGCGCCGCTGCCGCGGAGGCGGTGGTGCAGGAGAAGCCGGACGTCATCTGCCATCACGCGGCGCAGATCGACGTGCGCAAGTCGATGGCCGACCCGCGCCACGATGCCGACGTCAACCTGGGCGGCCTCCTCAACCTCATGCAGGGGGCGGTGAAGGCCGGCTCGGTGAAGCAGGTGCTCTTCGCCTCCTCCGGCGGCGCCATGTACGGCGAGACCGATCGCATCCCGACCAAGGAGGATCATCCGGCCCGGCCCGTCTCGCACTACGGGGCCGCCAAGTCGGCGTGCGAGCTGTACCTCGGGGTGTACACCGCGAACTTCGGACTCCCCTACGCGGCGCTCCGTTACGCCAACGTTTACGGGCCCCGCCAGGACCCACACGGCGAGGCCGGGGTGGTGGCCATCTTCTCGAGCAGGCTCCTCGAAGGGAAGCCCTGCACCATCTACGGAGATGGAACGCAGACGCGCGACTACGTGTTCGTGGGCGACGTGGCGCGGGCGAACCTGCTCGCCGCCGAGCAGGGCTTCTCGGGCGCGCTCAACGTGGGGACGGGCATCGAGACGGACGTGAACCGGCTCCACGCGATCATGGCGAGGGCGGCCGGCGCCGATGCGGCGCCCGCGTATGCTCCGGGCCGCCCGGGCGAGCAGAAGCGCTCCTGCATCGATCCCTCCGCCGCGAAGGCCGCGCTGGGCTGGCGCCCGGAGGTGGCGCTGGAGGAGGGGCTCCGCCGCACGGTGGACTTCTTCCGGCAGCGGCGCGCGTAGGGCGGAGTCCCCCTGCCGAGGGAGTGGGCGGGGGCTGATCCCGCTCATCCACTCCCTCTCCTCGACCACCGTCAGGGGCAGGCGCCTGAGACGAACTGCTCGACCACGGACGTCGTGCCGGTGGCCGTGGAGTCGAGGAGGCACTGGCCCTGCGGCACGAGCAGCGCTGGCCGTGCGCCGTCCGACAGGGTCAGCGTGCCGTTCATGACCTTCACGGCGGTATTTGACTGAACGTAGGTGTAGGTCGGCCCCTGGACGACCGTCTGGTACTCGTAGGGCTCGACCTGTGGCAGTCCGCCGACCGCGCTGAGGCTCCACGCGTACGTCATCTGATCGTAGCTCGGGTCCGTGTTGCCATAGGGCGTCCTGTCGAAGAACGCGGTGAGCTGGAACTTCGGGTCCACCGTGAAGACGGTGCGGTCCGGCAGGTCGGGATCGGCCTTGAACGCGAGCGAGAAGTGACGCGGCGCGAGGTCGGCGGAGAAGACGGTGGCGGCGTCGAGCGTGACCCTGGTCTGCACGTCTCCGAGGCCGATGTTCTTGATGGCGAAGTCGCCCGCCTGGCCGTCCTTGGCGACGAAGGAGAAGCCGAGCCCGCCGAGGTCGGTCGTCTCCTGCTTGTACACGCCGCTCAGCGCGACGTAATAGGGCGCGCTCACCGTGGTCGGGCCGAGGTCCAGCTGCGCGGTCACGGCCCGGTCGATCTCGTTGACCTGCAGTGACGCCACCGGGTTCCGCGCGGCGGTGGCGAAGGTCGTCGTCCCGGTCGAGTCCTGCGCGGCGACCGAGACCGCTTGCCGGACGCTCGACGAGAAGGTGACGTCCACCTTCCCGGAGAGCACGCGATTGAAGGTGATCTTGAGGTCGACGACGCCCGTCATCGCCTGTGGCACCGGGCTCGCCGCGTCGAGCGAGTGCTCGAACTCGAGCACGCCCTTCACGCCGTCGAGCGACGCCACCACGGCGACGCTGTTCGACCGGAACTCCAGCGTCAGCGGGGCCGCGCGCGCCGGGCCGACGAGCAGCGTGAGGTCGAGCGCGTCGGAGGCTGGCTCGGTCGCTCTCACCCGGATCTCGTGCCGATCGACGTCATGGACGCACCCAGCATCGAGCACCGCACCGGCCGCCGGCAGGAGGGACGTCGTCCCGTCGGGGAGGTTGTACGGGCAGACGTCGTCACCCTGCAGCCGGAAGGTCACCGACGAGCCGTCGGAGGATTCGACGTTCGCGTCGGTGAAGACGCGCTGCGAGAGGAACTGCTCGGTCGTCTTCGCCTGGTCCTCCGTGAGGGCGCTCGGCGTGGACGCTGGCCGGCTCAGGCGGGCGTAGCTCCTCACGCTGGATCGGCTCGACAGGAACGCGGGTGTGCCGGAGGCCACGGGGGAGAGCGCGCCCACGCTGCTGCCGAAGGCAGCTTGCAGCGGGGCGAGCCCGTTGGTCAGCGCCGTCACGGACGCCATCGAGCCGAGCGCGGACATCGCCTTTTGCGTGTTCGTCGCGAGGGTGGTGCCGTAGCTCGCCGCCTTCGACCTCACCGACGGCGCGCTCGCGCTCGTCGGCTTGGAGCACGCCACCGCGGTCAGGAGTACTGCCGCCGCGGCGCACGCCCACGTCATGCGTGTGATCTTCATGAGGTGTCCCCCTTCGCAGAGTCCTCGAAGCGCAGTGGGCTCCCGCCCGCCATTACACCCAGCGTAGCACCGCGTCGTGTACCGATCGCGCCCGATGGCGACCGTTCCTCCCCCGCCAGTGCGGGTTGCGCGCACATCCCCCTACGGCTGCTGACTGTGTTTCTCGAGGCCGTCTACGCTGTTGGTCTTTTTTCTGGCACCGTTTCCATTCGGGTCGGCCTGCTGTGTCCATGGGACATGACGCTGGATGAACGCGTCGCAGGGAACCCGAACACCAGGAGCCACACCATGAAGCGAGCCCTCGTTCTCCTCGTCGCGACGCTGACCGCCTGCAGCGGCAGCCAGAAGCTCACCGCCGAAGAGGCGCGCAACGCCATGCCGGGCGCGAGCCAGGCGCAGCTCGAAACGCCCGAGGGTGGCGCTGCGCTCACCGCCGGCGCCCTGGTCACCTTCCATACGGCCGAGTACGCGGACGCGACGCGGGTGCTGGCCGGGTCCGTGAACCTCGGCGTCGGCTGGACCCTCGGCATCGTCGAGGCGGTGGTGACGAACCTCCCGCCGACGAGCTGCGCGGACGACACCTGTATCTGGGGCCCCGGCTCCGGCCCGTTGGACGTGAACGACTGGCAGATCACCGTCACGAAGAAGGACACGAACGACTACACCTGGACGATGCAGGGGAAGTCGAAGGCCGATCCGGCCGCCACCTGGATCGCCTTCGTCTCGGGCGAGGCCTTCACGACGGGCGTGAAGCACGTCGGCCACGGTACGCTCGACGTCGACTTCGACGCCGCCGCCGGGCTGGCGCGCCTGACCACCGATCCGCCGCGGCAGACCGGCAAGATCTCCGCCAGCTATGACAACACGAGTGGCCGCCACGTGTCGGTCCAGTTCATCGGCACGCAGGACGATCAGAACCCGGCCCAGAAGATCAACGCGGCCTATCAGTTCGCCTCGACCTCCGCCGGCGGCGACCTGCAGGTCTCGACCCGCAACCTCACCACCGACGAGAAGCTCCAGCTCCACTCGCGCTGGACCGGGGTGGGCGCCGGCCGCGGCGATGCCAGCTACTCCAACGGCGGCCTGACCTACACGCGCAGCCAGTGCTGGGATGGCGCCACGACCCTCTTCGACCTCACCTACCAGGTGACGGACCCGGTGGTGGCGTCCGGCCTGAACCCCGACATGGGCGATCCGTCGGCCTGCGTCTTCGCCACGGCCGAGCTGCCCACCATCACGGTCCCGTAGCGACGC
>DASPZP010000257.1:0-3811 GCA_035636195.1 Anaeromyxobacteraceae bacterium | reverse complement strand
CGGCGACTGTCAGTCCATCACGGGCGGCGCCATCGTGGACGCCCCTGGCTGGCCCGCCTCGGAGCGGGGGCGCTACTTCTTCGCCGACAACGTGACCGGGCAGGTCTGGAGCGTGGCCGTCTCGGCCGATCGCCTATCGGTGCAACCCGGCTCGCGCCGCGAGGTGGTGCGCGTCGGCTCGGGCGCGCCGGTGTCGCTCCGGCTCGGCCCGGAAGGCGACCTGTACATCGCCGTCCTCCCCGGGCGCATCGTGAAGCTCGCGCCGGCCAGCGGTGGGTGATTTGCCCGAACCCGTCCGCGAGTCTCAGCGCGTCGCCATCCAGCGAGCCCCACACTTGGGACAGACGTAGCCCGTCATGTTTCCGACCGTCTGCTCGGGTACTCCCTGGGCCCCGCACCTGGGGCAGCGGTCGGTAGGCTCGGTCGGCTTCGGGACGTGGATGGGCATCGCCTCGATCTAACGAAGCGTCGCCTTCGTCGACCGCCGCCGAGCGCGATCGTGGCGAAGGAACTGCCGCATCACCGCAGCCGGTACCGGAGCAGCTTCACCTCGATCGGGCCGTTCCACAGCTTGTGCGAGATCTCGGGGCGGACGTGCATCGCCTGCTCGAGGAGCGGGCTCCCCGAGAGGAAGACGGCGTGCCAGCCGTGGAACCGCCCCATCGCCTCGGCCATCCCGCGGTAGAGGCCCTGGAGCTTCAGGTGCGCGATGTGGGCGGGGCGGCGGTCTTCCCGGTCGAAACCCTGCCCCTCTCCCGGACGCTCCGCTCGCCTGCGATCCCGCCCTTCTCCCCGCCCGCGGGGGGAGGGTGATGATCCTCTCCGCCCGCCGCCGCCCTCCTCGGCCGCGCCCATCAGCCGCTCGCCGTAAGGGGGGTTCATGCAGATGGTGCCGGCTTCCTGTCCGACCTCCGGCGCGAGGTCGCGCACGTCGCCCTTCTCGAAGCGAATGTCCTCCAGGACCCCGGCCGCGGCGGCGTTCCGGCGCGCGGCGTCGAGCGCCTTCGTGAAGAGGTCGCGGGCGACGATCGGCGCGGGCGCCCGCGGCAGGGCGGAGTGCCGCGCCTCCTCCTTCATCCGATCCCAGAGCGACTGGAGCTGGCCGCGGTAGGCGGGCCAGCGCTGGAAACCGAACGGGCGGGAGAGGCCGGGCGCGAGCCCGCGGGCCGCGAGCGCCTGCTCGATGGCGAGCGTGCCCGAGCCGCACATGGGATCGATGAAGGGCCGCTCACGCTCGACGCCGCCCAGCGCGAGCATCGCCGCCGCGAGCGTCTCCTTGAGCGGCGCCGGCGTCATCCCGGCCCGGTAGCCGCGCTTGTGGAGCGGCTCGCCGGCGAGGTCGAGCGAGAGGGTCGCCTGGTCGCCCGCGAGGTGGAGCACGATGCTCACGTCCGGATCCTTCGGGTCCACGTCGGGCCGGGCTCCCAGGCGGTCGCGGAGCGCGTCCACCACCGCGTCCTTCACCTTCAGCGCGGCGAAGCCGGAGTGGGTGATGGCCGAGTCGCGCACCGTCGCCTCGACGGCGAGCGTGGTGCGGGCCGTGAGCCACGCGGACCAGTCGAGCGCGCGGACCCCGTCGTAGAGCTGCGCGTTGTCGGCGGCCGGGAAGCGCGAGAGCTCGAGCAGCACGCGCATCGCGACCCGGCTGTGCAGGCACGCGCGCATCCCGGCCGCGAGCTCGCCGTCGAAGGTGACCCCGCCGCGGTCGCCCTTCACGTGGCGGAGCTTCAGGGCCACCAGCTCGCGCCGCAGCGCGCCCTCGGTGCCCTTGGCGCAGGTGGCGAAGAAGTGCATGGGGGCGCAATGTAGTCGCAAACGCTCGCGGCGGGGGACCGAGCCCCGCCCCGGTCCCGGAGACCCCATGGCCGACTCCCGCACGCTGCGCGTCGACGATCCCTTCACTGGCGAGCTCGCCTGCGAGCTGCCGCTCGCCACCGAGGCGGTGGCGATGGCCGTCGTCGAGCGAGCCGCCGCGGCGCAGCAGGCGTGGGCGGGGGTCCCTGTGCGCGAGCGGGTGGAGCTCGTGCGCCGCTTCTGCGACGCGCTCGTGGCGCGGCGCGAGGAGGTGGCGAGAGACATCTCGCGGCAGATGGGGAAGCCGGTCGCCGAGGCGCGCGGCGAGGTCGGCACCTGCGTCGCGCGGGCGCTGCACCTGGCCTCCATCGCCGAGGAGGCGCTCGCCGACGAGCGGCTGCCGGAGAAGGCCGGCTTCGAGCGCTTCATCGCGCGCGAGCCGCTCGGGGTGGTGGTGGACGTGGCGCCGTGGAACTACCCGCTCCTCACCGCCATCAACGTCGTGGCGCCGGCGGTCCTGGCGGGGAACGCCGTGATCCTGAAGCCCGCCTCGCGCACGCCGCTCTGCGCCGAACACCTGGCGCGCGCCTTCCGCGAGGCGGGGGCGCCGGAGGGCCTCGTCGCGCCGCTCGTGGCCGGGCACGCGGTGGTGGCGAAGGTGCTGGCGCGGCCGGAGGTGGGGTTCGTCGCGCTCACCGGCTCGAACGCCGCCGGGCGCGAGGTGCACCGCGCCGCCGCCCAGCGGCTCCTCCCGGCCGTGCTGGAGCTGGGCGGCAAGGACGCCGCCTACCTGGCGGAGGACGCCGACCTCGCCTTCGCCGTGCCGAACGTGGTGGAGGGCGCCTTCTACAACGCCGGCCAGAGCTGCTGTGGCGTGAAGCGCATCTACGCGCACGCCAGGATCCACGACGCCTTCCTGGAGGCGGCGCTGGCCGCGGCGCGCACGTGGCGGCCGGGCGATCCGGCGGCCGACGGTACGACGCTCGGCCCGCTCGCGACGCCCGAGGCGCCCGCCGAGCTGGAGGCGCAGGTGACGGACGCACGGGCCCGCGGCGCACGCGTGCTGTGTGGCGGCGAGCGGGCCACGGTGGGCGGGAAGGGGCGCTTCTTCCTGCCCACGCTGGTGGCGGACGTCCCGGCCGACGCGCCGCTGGCGCGCGAGGAGAGCTTCGGGCCGCTGGCCCTGGTGGAGCGGGTGGCGAGCGACGAGGAGGCGGTCGCGCGCATGAACGCGAGCCGCTACGGCCTGTCGGCGTCGGTGTGGACCGCGTCGGAGGCCCGGGCGGTGGCGCTCGGACGGAGGATCCAGGCCGGCACCGTCTACATGAACCGCTGCGACTACCTCGACCCGGCGCTGCCGTGGGTGGGCTGGAAGGAGTCGGGTCTCGGGCTGTCGCTCTCGCGGCACGGGCTCCTGGCGCTCACGCGGCCGAAGAGCTTCCACCTGCGGGTGAAGACGGGCTGAAACGGGTAGGCGACCGGAGCGGGGCGCTGCCCTGAGGATTCACCACATCGTTCCCACTCTCAGTGTTGATACCGGCCGTCGGTGACCGTCAGGGGGTGACGTGAAGGGCACCGCATCCGGTGGCGCCGAGGCTTGTTCGAGTGCCACCCGCCATGCGGTGTCGTGGGTGGGTTCAGGGGCGACCCAGTGCTCACCCCTCACCCAGAGGCGGTCCCTGACTTCGAGGTGAACTGGTTCATCCACGGTTCACCGAACGCCTGCTTCGCAGCGAGCTGGTTGTGGAAGGCGCAGAGCACCCGAACGTTGCTCACGGTGGACGTTCCGCCCCGAGCGAGCGGAACGATATGGTCGAACTGGAGGCGGGTCGTGGAGCCACAGACCCCTCCCGACGCGACCGGCCATTGGCAGCACCCGCCATCGCGTGTCCAGACGGCCCGCTTCACCTCGGCAGGGATGTGCCGCCGGCTGGCGGAGGGGCGCGCCGGAGTCGCCCGGGGCTTCTTCACGAGCCCCCTCTTCTTGTCGTTCGCCGCGAGGAGGAGGTCGAGGGCG
>DASPZP010000256.1:0-15432 GCA_035636195.1 Anaeromyxobacteraceae bacterium | reverse complement strand
CCGCGGCGAGCCTTAAGTTCTCCAGGTGACCGCCGCGGCGTCACCCGACCAGCTCAAGTTCCTCGGCACGGCCGGCGCGCGGCACGTCGTCGCCACCCAGCTCCGCCACTCGGGCGGCCTCGTCTACACCCTCTCCGGCTTTCGCCTGTGGGTCGACCCGGGCCCGGGAGCGCTCGTGCGCGCCCTCGCCTCCCGGCCCAAGGTGGATCCGGCCCGGGTGGACGCGCTCCTCATCACCCATCGCCACCTGGACCACGCCGGCGACGCGACCGCGGTGGTGGAGGCGATGACCGGGGGTGGCTTCCGGCCGCGCGCGGCGCTCTTCGCCCCGGCCGACGCCCTCGACGAGGAGGCGGTCGTCTTCCGCTACGCGCAGCGGTTCTTGCGCGAGGTGCACCGGCTCCACGAGGGCGGGTCCTATCCGCTCGCGCCTGGGGTGACGCTCGTGTCGCCGCTCGCGCACGACCACGGCGTGGAGACCTATGGCTACCGGCTGCACGCGCCGGGGTGCACGATTGGTCACGTCGTCGACACCTTCTGGCTCGACGCGCTGCCGGACGTCTACGCCGGGGTCGACGTGCTGCTCGTCAACACCACCCGGCTCACGGGCGGCGACCGGCGCCTCCTTCACCTCGGCGCGGACGACGCCGAGCGCCTCATCTCCGCCGTGCGCCCGCGCCTGGCCGTGCTCACCCACTTCGGGATGCAGCTCGTACGGCAAGGTCCAGACAAGGTGGCGCTCGCCATCACGGAGCGCACCGGAGTTCCCACCCTGGCCGCGCGCGACGGCCAGGTGCTGTCCCTGCCGCCCGCCGGGAAAGGTGCTAGAGAGACGCCGTGACCCTGGCTTCCGCCCCGCTCGTCCACGCTCGCGTGCTCGACGCCTGGGACGAGACCAGCACCCAGCGCGCGGTGCGGCTGCAGCTGCCGCCCGAGGCGGCCGGTGCGCACCGCGCCCCCGGGCAGGTGCTGAAGCTCCACACGGGCTCAGGCGAGGCGTACTTCGCGCTCGCCAGCGCACCCGATCCCAGGGGCGTCATCGACCTCCTCGTGAAGCGCGGTGGCCGGGTGGCGGATGCCGCGATCGCGGCGGCGCTCCCGGGGGCGGCGCTCGACGTCACCCCGCCCTTCGGGAGCGGGTTCCCCATCGAGGAGGGGCACGGGCGGCACCTGCTCCTCTTCGCGGCCGGCTCCGGCATCGCGCCCATCCGCGCCCTGGTGCAGCACGTCCTCGCCCGCCGCGACGCCTTCGACCGGGTGACGCTCTTCCACGGCCAGCGCCACGGGACAGACTTCGCGTATCGCAAGGAGCACCTCGGCTGGGAGCGCGGCGGGGTGCGGGTGGTGCTCTGCCCCTCGCAGGAGGACGACGCCTGGCCAGGCGTGCGCGGCCGGGTGCAGGAGGTGGCGCGGTCCCTCGGGTTCGGCGGCTCGCCGCCCGAGAGCTCGGTGGCCTTCGTGTGCGGCATGACCGCCATGGTCGACGACGTGAAGGCGACCCTGGCGCGCGCCGGGATCCCGCCGGAACGCGTGCACCTCAACTTCTGACGCGGCGGCCGGGGTCGGGGCCGGGGTCGGGGCCGTGGTCGGGGTCGTGGTCGGGGCCCTTCGACTACGCGCCGCCTCCGGCGACGCTACGCTCAGGGCGGACGGACTGTTGTCGCGGTCGTGGTCGCGGTCGGGGTCGGGTCCGAGCGGTCTGGCAGCTGCTCCCCTCCGACCGCTCCCCTCCCCGGCAGTCAACCGGGTATGAAGGGGCAATGGTTCCCGCGCGTACCGCCCACGCCGTACTCGTCATCCTGGCCCTGCTGGCGCTGGCGCTGCTCATCGGCATCCTGCTGCCGCTCGCCACCTCGCTCTTCGTGGCGGCCGTGCTGGCCGGTGCGCTCGCTCCGCTGACGAGCCGGCTCGCAGCGCTCCTCGGAAAGCGGCCTCGGCTGGCGGCCGTGATCGTCACGGTGGCGGTGCTGGTGGCGGTGGTGGGCCCGCTCTCGGCGCTCGGCGCAGTGCTCGTGCCGCAGGTGGAGAACGGCATCGGCTGGCTCCGGCAGGCGCTCCAGAACAACCTCCTCGAGAGCGCGCTGCAGCACGTCCCGCAGGCGCTCCGTCCCTTCGCGGCGCGCCTCGAGGAGGCGATGCCGCAGAGCCTGGAGCGCCTGCAGGAGATCATGAGCACCGAGGGCGCCCGCGCCGCGGCGATGGTGGGGAACGTCCTCTCCGCCACCGGAAACGTGCTCTTCCAGGGCTTGCTGACGCTCGTGGCGCTCTACTTCTTGCTCCTCGACGGGCCGCGGCTGGTCGAGTGGCTGAACGAGGCCATCCCGCTCAAGCGGGGGCAGGTGGCGGAGCTCCTGCGCGACTTCCGCCAGGTGACGGTGACGGTGCTCGTCTCGACGATCGCCACCGGCCTCGTACAGTCCATCATCGCCTCCCTCGGCTACGTGCTGGCGGGCGTCCCGAACCCCCTCTTCTTCGGCGTCACGACCTTCATCGTGTCGCTCGTGCCCTTCCTCGGCGCGACGGTGATGGTGGTGGCGGTGGCGGTGGTGAAGCTCGTCACCGGCCACCCGGGCGCCGCCCTCTTCCTGGCCGTGTGGGCGTTCGGAGTGGTGGGCATGATCGACAACGTGGTGAAGCCGCTCTTCATCCGCGGCGGCGTCCCCATCCACGGCGCGATCATCTTCTTCGCGCTCTTCGGAGGCCTGCTCGCCTTCGGGCCCATCGGGTTCCTGGTCGGCCCACTCGCCGTCACGTTCATCGTGGCGGTGGTGCGGATGTACCGGCGGGACTTCGGGGCGTGACGCCGGAGAGCTAACCGGCCGCCTTGAAGGCCCGGAACGCGAGCAAGGTCTCGGTCTCACGGATGCCGGCGAGCTTCTGGACGCGCCCGGGGATGACTTCGCCGAAGGCGTCGTAGTCGGGCGCGTACAGCTTCGCGAGCAGGTCCCATGGACCGGTGATCGAATGGACCTCGGAGACGCCCTCGATCTCCATCAGGGCGTTCGCGACATCCTCGATCCGGCCCAGCTCGCAGCGGATGAGCACGAAGGCAGCTTTCATGGTCAGGCCCAGGAGAGGGGGTACTTGCCCGCGGCGAGCGTCCTCGTGACGATGACCTCGCGCACCGCCGTCACGTCGGCTGGCTCCTCGTCGAAGAGCTTCCGGATGGCGGCCAGGTGCTCCCGGCAGGCGGCCGACTCGACCACCGTCGCGCGGAGCGCCTTCTTCGCCTGTGCGTAGGCGCGCTCGTGCGACTCGAGCGCGTAGAGCTTCACGCACGCCTCGGCCACCGGATCGAGGGCGCCGCCGTCCGCCGACTGGAGCGCGCGGGCCACCGCGCTGTCGACGGCATACGCCTCGATGGCGATGTCGGCCAGCGCCCCCAGCACCTCCTGCTGCTCGGTGAGCGCCGGACCGAAGGTCTCGATGGCCGCCTGGAGCGCATAGACCATGAGATACTTGTTGAGCTCCGCGATGCGCCGCTCGCGCGCCAGCGGCCCGAGCCCGGGTACGGGCAGCTCGCCCCGCGCCACGGCCTGGCCGACGGTGCGCGCCAGCTGGAGGAGCGGGAACTGGCCCTTCATGGCCCGCTTCAGCATGGTGCCGGGGATGAGCATCCGGTTGATCTCGTTCGTGCCCTCGAAGATGCGGTTCACGCGGTTGTCGCGGTACACGCGCTCGATCGCGTACTCCTCGACGAAGCCGTAGCCGCCGTGGAGCTGCAGCGCCTCGTCGGCCACCCGCGAGAGCGCCTCGGAGCCCCACACCTTCAGGATGGACGCCTCGACGTTGTACTCCTCGACCGCGGCGATGAGGTCGCGGTCGAACTCGGGCGTGCCGTGCTGCGCGGACGAGCGCGCCATCCGGGCGTCGATGAGCCCGGTGGTGCGGTAGCTCATCGCCTCGCCGACGTAGACGGTCGCGACCATGCGGGCGAGCTTCTCGCGGATGAGGCCGAAGGCGGTGATGGGCTGGCCAAACGCCTGGCGCTCCTTGCCATAGGCGACGGCCAGCTGGAGCACGCCGCGGCAGCCACTGACGCAGCCGACGCCGAGCTTGAGGCGGCCGATGTTCAGGATGTTGAAGGCGATGCGGTGGCCTCTCCCCGGCTCGCCGAGGAGGTTCTCGATCGGGACCTGTGCGTCCTCGAAGACGAGCGGGCACGTCGAGCTGCCGCGGATGCCCATCTTGTGCTCTTCGGGCCCCACGGTGAAGCCGGGCGTGCCCTTCTCCACGATGAAGGCGCTGAACTTGTCGCCGTCGATCTTGGCGAAGACGATGAAGAGGTCGGCGAAGCCGGCGTTGGTGATCCACTGCTTCGAACCGTTCAGGATCCAGTGCTTGCCGTCCGGCGAGCGGACCGCCTTGGTGCGGGCGCCGAGCGCGTCGGAGGCCGAGGAGGCCTCGGAGAGCGCGTACGCCGTCACCCACTCGCCCGAGACGAGCTTCGGCAGGTACTTCTGCTTTTGCGCCTCGGTCCCGAAGTACACGATGGGGAGCGTGCCGATGCCCGCCTGCGCACCGAAGGTGACCGACCAGGAGCCCTGCTTCGCCATCGCCTCCGTGACCAGCATGGACGAGGTCTCGTCCTGGGCCAGGCCCCCGTACGCCTCCGGCACGTCGAGGCCCAGGAGCCCGAGCTCCCCGGCTTCCCGCAGCAGCTGCCGCAGGAATGCGTGATCCTTCCGGTCGATGCGCTCCGAGCTGGCGAGCACCCGCTCGTTCGCGAACTTCTCGGCCGTCCGGAAGAAGGCGCGCTGCTCGTCGGTGAAGTCGTCCGGGGTGCGAATGGGCTCGGCGCCGACCGGCGAGAGCAAGAACCCTCCGCCTGGCGGCAGGGCGGGAAGATCGAGGTGTTGTGCGGGGGTAGCCATGGCGCTCCGTTGATTCTCGGGTCGACGGACGACCTGGGGAGCATGAGGGCGCCGCTGGGCCGCGTCAACCAGGCTCAAGGCCAGGTCGGGGCTGCGCCGTGCCAGTCGGCGGTCACCTCGAGCCACATCGCGAGGCCGGCGTGGTCGCCGTAGGGCGCGTACCAGCGGCGAAACGCAGCATCGGACGGCAGGCGCCGCTTGCCCCGCAGGCGCGCCAGCTTCGCCCGCGTCCACGAGTCGAGCGCGAGGTGGTCGTACCGCCCGAGGAGCCGGAGCAGGTGCTCGGTCGCGTACGGACCGAAGCCGGACAGCGCCTGGATCCGGTCCGCCAGCGCGTCCGTCGCGAGTGAGCTGGCGCGCCAGCTCTCCACGTCGAGCGCCCCCGTGGCGACGTCGTGGGCGAGGGTACGCAGGGCGCCGGCGCGGTAACCCGCCCGGACCCGCTCCCGGAAGAAGCTCTCCGGCTGGGCGGCCATCGCCTCCGAGGTGGGGAAGGTTCGCCCCCCGCGCGGAGACGGCTCGCCGAGGAGCTCCACCAGGTTGCGCGTCATGGCGCGGGTGAGCGCCCAGCTGCAGTTCGTGGTGCAGAGCGTCTTCACGGCGTCCTCGAACACGGTCGGCGACCGGAGGAGCCGCCCGGCGCCGCGCTCCGCGGCCCACGCCAGCGCCGGGAGGGCGCGCAGCTTCGCGTGGAAGGACGCGAGGTCCTCGTCGAGCGCGAGGCAGGTGCGGACCTGCACCCGCGCTTCCCGGCCCTCGGCGGCGGAGAGGCGCCCCGCGGCCGTCACCCGCAGCGCGAGGCCGGCGCCGTCCCCCGCGCGCGGCGCGACCTCGATGTCGACCACCCGGCCGGTGGCGAGCCGCAGCGGTCGCGCGAGGAGCTGGCGCTCGGGGTCGTAGGTCCACGGCGCCAGGTCGTAGAAGCCGTGGCTCCGGACGGTGAGGTCGAGGGAGAAGGGGTGCGGGGTGTTCATCGAAGAACACCGCTCGTGCTGAGCGTAGCCGCGAAGCGGCGCAGTCGAAGCACGAGCGTGCGTCCGCCCTTCGACTACGCGGCGCGTTGCGCCGCTACGCTCAGGGCGAACGGCTTCACGCCGTCGCCTCGTTCACGCCGTGGCACTTCTTGTACTTCTTGCCCGAGCCGCACGGGCACGGATCGTTCCGGCCGACCTTGGGATGGGCGCGCACCACCGTCTCCTGCTTCCCCGGCTTCCGCCCGTCGCCGTCCGCCTCGGCGCCGTGACTCTCCGTCACGCGCTGGCGACGCGCCAGGGCGAGCCGCTTCGCCTCGATCTCCTCGGCCGTCTCCTGGCGGACGAGCTGCAGGCGGAGGATGTTCCCGACGACCGCGCTCTTCACGCGCCAGGTCATCTGGACGAACATCTCGTAGCCTTCCTTCTTGTACTCCTGCTTCGGATCCTTCTGGCCGTAGCCGCGCAGGCCGATCCCCTGGCGCAGGTGGTCCATCGCGAGCAGGTGGTCCTTCCACAGCTGGTCGATGGACTGGAGGTAGATGTACTGCTCCCAGCGGCGCAGGACCGGAACGCCGTCGGCGTCCATCCCGAGCTGCTCCTCCTTCGCCCGGTATGCCTTCTCCACCACGTTGTAGACCTGCTCCTCGATGGCGGCGCGCGCGTCGCCGCCCCGGCCGCTGGGCGGACCCGAGAACTTCACCTCCAGGCCGAACTGATCCTTCACGAGCGCGGTGAGCGACTCGAGATCCCACTTGGCGGGGGAGGCGCCCTCGGGACAGGTGTTCGCCACCATGTCGACGACGAGATCCTCGATGAGGTCGAGCACGTGCTCGCGCTCGTCCTGCCAGGCCCACACCGTCTCGCGGCGGGTCTTCTTGCGGGTCTTGGGATCCTCGTCGAACTCGACCACCGGCACGCCGGCGCCGAAGCCGAGCACCATGCGGCGCAGCCGGTACACCGACTTGCGCTGCTGGTTCATGACGTCGTCGTACTCGAGCAGGCTCTTGCGGATGTCGAAGTTGTGCGCCTCGACCTTCTTCTGGGCGTTCTCGATGGCCTTCGAGAGCCAGCGGTGCTCGATCTGCTCGCCCTCCTTCATCCCCAGCGTCTCCATCATGCGGGAGATGCGGTCGGACCCGAAGATGCGCATCAGATCGTCTTCCAGCGACAGATAGAAGATCGACGAGCCGGGGTCGCCCTGCCGCCCGCCGCGGCCGCGCAGCTGGTTGTCGATGCGGCGCGACTCGTGGCGCTCGGTGCCGAGGATGTGCAGGCCGCCCACGGCGGTCACCTCGTCGTGCTCCTTCGCGGTCTGCGCCTTGAGCTCCGCCGTCCGCCCGGAGAGGCCGCGCGACCACTCGGCCAGGCGGGCCTCGAAGGCGGCCTGCTCCTCGCCGTCCATGGGGGCGTCGGGGGCGGGCCCGAGCTCGTGCTTCGCCATCATCTCGGGGTTGCCGCCGAGGAGGATGTCGGTGCCTCGGCCGGCCATGTTGGTCGAGATGGTGACGGCGCCCTTGCGGCCCGCCTGCGCGACGATCTCGGCCTCGCGCTGGTGATGCTTCGCGTTGAGGACGTTGTGCGCGACCCCGCGCTTCTTGAGCAGCGACGACACGACCTCGCTCTTCGCCACCGAGACGGTGCCGACCAGGATCGGCTGGCCCTTCTTGCTCCGCTCCTCGATCTCGGTGCAGAGCGCGTTGAACTTCTCGCGCTCGGTCTTGTAGACGAGGTCCTCCGAGTCCTTGCGGATGTTCTTCCGGTTGGTCGGGATGACCACCACGTCGAGCTTGTAGATGTCGGCGAACTCGGCCGCTTCGGTGTCGGCCGTCCCCGTCATGCCGGAGAGCTTCGAGTACATGCGGAAGTAGTTCTGGAACGAGATGGTGGCGAGGGTCTGGTTCTCGTTCTCGATCTTGACCCCCTCCTTCGCCTCGATGGCCTGGTGCAGGCCGTCCGACCAGCGCCGGCCGGGCATGATGCGGCCGGTGAACTCGTCGACGATGACCACCTCGCCTTCCTTCACCACGTAGTCCACCTCGTTGCGGTAGAGGTGGTGGGAGCGCAGCGCCTGCTCGACGTGGTGCAGGGTCTCGATCTGATCCGGGTCGTACAAGTTCCCGACGTTGAGCTTCTTCTCCATCTTGGCGATGCCCGAGTCGGTCATCACCACCGTGCGCGTCTTCTCGTCGACCGTGAAGTCCTGGTCCCGGATCATCGAGGGGATGACCTGGTTCACCACGTAGTACTTGTCGGTCACCTCGTCGGAGGGGCCGCTGATGATGAGCGGGGTGCGCGCCTCGTCGACGAGGATGGAGTCGACCTCGTCCACGATGGCGTAGTGGAGCTCCCGCTGGACGTAGTCCTGCAGCCGGAACTTCATGTTGTCGCGCAGGTAGTCGAAGCCGAACTCGTTGTTCTGGCCGTAAGTGATGTCGCAGCCATACTCGTGCTGGCGCTGCTGGTCGGTGAGGCCGTGCACGATGACGCCGGTGCTGAGCCCGAGGAAGCGGTAGAGCCGGCCCATCCACTCCGCGTCGCGGCGGGCCAGGTAGTCGTTGACGGTGACGACGTGCACGCCGCGGCCGGCCAGGGCGTTGAGCGCACACGGCAGCGTCGCGACGAGGGTCTTGCCCTCGCCGGTCTTCATCTCCGCGATCTTGCCCTGGTGTAGCATCGCGCCGCCGATGAGCTGCACGTCGAAGTGGCGCATGCCCAGGGCACGCACGCTCGCCTCGCGGACGGCCGCGAACACCTCGGGCATGAGGTCTTCGAGTGGCCGATGCTTCTGCTGGACCTCCTCCTTCCACCTCGCGGTCAGGCGGGGGAACTCGCCGTCGGGGAGCGCCTTCATCTTCGGCTCGAGCTCGGCCACCCGGCCGACGAGTGGGTGGATCCGGCGCAGCTCGCGCTCGTTCTTCGTGCCGACGATCTTCTTGAGGACGTAGTTCAGCATCCGGCTTCCTTAATGAGCGTTCCGCCCCGTAACGACGCGGGCGCCGCGCCCGACGACTCGGCGTAAGCGCCCGTGACAAGGCCCGATCTTGGCTGGCAGCCCAGACCCCGGGCGACCGGCGGGCCGAAGCTATCCCCTTAGGTAACGCAGGGCCAGCCCAAAGCAAACCAGCGAGGGATCGCGATCACTCGAGGATGAACTTGCGCGGGTTCGCCGGGATCCCGTTCACACGCACCTCGTAGTGGAGGTGGGGGCCGGTCGAGCGGCCGGTGTTCCCGACTGCGGCCACGCGGGCGCCGCGCTTCACCCGCTCGCCGAGCTTGGCGAAGATCTCGGAGAGGTGGCCATAGCGCGTCTTGACGCCGTAGCCGTGGTCGATGACGAGCACCTTGCCGTAGCCGGCCTCCGTCCCCGAGAAGACGACCGTGCCGTCGGAGGGCGTGTAGACCGCCTGTCCGGAGGGCGTGGCGATGTCGAGGCCGCGGTGCATGATGCGCTCGGCCGTATAGGGATCGAGCCGCACGCCGAAGTCGGAGGTCACCCAGCCGCGCGTGGGCCAGAGCGAGGGGGTGGAGGCGAGGAGCGACTTCTGGTCGTCGAAGTATTCCTGCAGCTCTCGCAGGGACGACTCCTGGCGGGACGCCTCGGTCTCGAGCGACGCCAGCCTCCCCGGCAGCCCGGCCACGTTCTCCTGCGCCGCCGGGCCCGCGCCGTTCAGCGGCGACTCGCTCGGCTTGCCGACAGGGCCGATGGCGAGGTTTCGCTCCGGATCCTGGAGCTGGGTCACGGCGCTGCGCAGCTTCGCGTCGAAGCGCTCCACCCGGTCGAGCGTGGCCGAGATGTGGGCCACCTTCTCCTGCACGAGCAGGATCTGCGAGCGCAGCTGGGCGTTCTCTTCCTTCAGGATTCGGTTCTCGGAGCCCGTCCCGAGCAAGCTGAAGTAATGGCCGATGGTGATGAGCCCCAGCAGGGCGGCGCCGCCGACGGTCAGCGCCCCGTTCCGGAGCCACGTGCGCGGCAGGCGGAACTTGCGGACCGCCTGCGAGTGGTCGCTGACCACGATCAGGGTGTACTGGCGAGCCTTCGGAGCCGTCGGCATCCCCTCACCGTGTTGGGCCGGGTCGCGCATTCGCGCAAAGCTAAGCGCGGTCGCCATGGCCGGGAAGCGCGGTTGTCCCTCGACCGCGGTGCATCGCCCATCACGGGTAGCACTCGCCCTTCATGAGAGTCAACCTGGTGGGGTAGGCCGGCGCAGGTCTCCGCGCACCCACACCCACCATCACGAAACGTGAATGACGATGACGGTGATGTTGTCGTCGCCGCCCCGCTCGTTGGCGAGCGCGATGAGGCGCTGCGGCGCAGCGTCGAGGGGCGCGGCCCCCACCACGTCCAGGATCTCCTGGTCGTCGACCAGGTTGGATAATCCGTCGCAGCAGATGACGAGCCGGTCGCCGGCCTCCACCTCGAGGCCCATCATGTCGACCGCCACGTCGGCCTCGAAGCCGACCGAGCGTGTGATGATGTTCTTGAAGCGGCTGTGGCGCGCCTCGTCCGGCGTGATGGCGCCCGCCTTGAGCTGCTCGTTGACGAGGGAGTGATCCTCGGACACCTGGTAGATGCGGCTCCGGCGGACGAGGTAGCACCGGCTGTCGCCCACGTGCGCGATGAAGGTGTTCCGGCCCGAGACCAGGAGCGCCGTCACGGTGGTGCCCATGCCCGCCAGCGATGGATCGCCCTGCGCCGCCTGGTAGATGCTCTCGCAGGCGCCTTCGACCGCCTCGCGCAGCACCTCCCTGAGCGGGCTCTCCTCGAGCGCCTCCGCTCGCCGGAAGAGCTCGGGGTCGGCCTGGAGCGCCACCCGCATGCGCGCCTGGATGGTCTCGACCGCGAGCCGCGAGGCCGTACCGCCCCCGGCGTGCCCGCCCATGCCGTCGGCCACGATGAAGAGCCTGAGCTCCTCATCGACGAGGAGCGAGTCCTCGTTATGGTCACGCTTTCGACCGACGTCGGTCTGGCCGCGGGCGGCGATGATCATGGCGTGCGCGGGAAGCGCGGGCTGATCGTACCAACTGGGGGTCTGGCCGGTCAACGCGCCCGAGCTCGTCGGCCGTTCACCTCCCGTCGAGACTCACCTTGCCCACACGCCGCGCCGCGCTGCGCTCCGGCCGCGCGCGGCGGCCACAGGCGGGGCCGGGGCGGGTCGACGCCGTCCTTGCCGCGGCGAGGAGCGCCCCCGCGTGCGCGAGAGCGGAGGGCGTGAGGGTCGCGCCGGCGAGCATACGCGCCACCTCTCCCTGGCGCTCGGAGGCCGCTGCGAGCGGGACCACCACGGTCGCGGTCCGCCCCCCGGTGAGGCGCTTCTCCACCCGCAGGTGCCGGTCGGCGAAGGCCGCCACCTGCGGCAGGTGGGTCACGCAGATCACCTGCCGCTCCCGCGACACCTCCGAGAGGAGCCGCCCTACCGCGTCCGCGACCGCACCACCGACGCCGGCGTCGGCCTCGTCGAAGACGTACGTGTCGACGGGATCGGTGCGGGCGAGCGCCCGCTTCAGCGCGAGCAGCACCCGCGAGAGCTCGCCCCCCGAGGCGGAGCGCGCGAGCGGGCGGGGCGGCTCTCCCGGGTTCGCCGCGATGAGGATGCGGGCCCGCTCCGCGCCGTCCGGCCCGAGCGCCGGCTCCGGGTCGTCCACTCTCCCCTCGGGCCGCAAGAACGCCACCTCGATGCGGCAGCGCGCCATGGCGAGCGCCGCCAGCTCGCGCTGGACCTCGCGCGCGAACGCCCTCGCCGCATCGGTCCGGCACAGGCCGAGCTCCGCGGCGAGGCCCCGCGCCTCCCGGCGCGCTTCGGCGACCGCGCCCTCGAGGCGCGAGAGCTCCGCGTCGTCTCCCGACACCTGCCGGAGCTCGGCGCGCATCTCCTCGGCCCGCGCCAGCGCCGCCTCGAGCGTCCCGCCGTGCTTGCGAGCGAGTCCGCGCAGCGCTTCGAGCCGCTCCAGCACCTGCCCCAGCCGCTCGGGGTCGCCCCCGACCGACTCGCCGTAGCGCCCGAGGGTGCGCGCCGCCTCCTCGATCTCGGCCAGCGCCGAGCGCAGGAGCGCCAGCGCGGGTTCGAGCCTCGGGTCGAGCGCCGCGGCCTCCCCGAGGAGCCGCACGGCCCGCCCCACCTGCTCGGCGGCGCTGCCTTCCTCCCCGTACACGACGGCCTCGGCCCCACACGCGGCTCCCCGCAGCCGCTCGGCCCCGGCGAGCAGCTGCCGCTCGCGCTCGAGCGCCTGGTCCTCCCCCGCCGCGGGCCGCAACGCGTCCAGCTCGCCGAGCTGGAAGCCGAGCCAGTCTGCGCGGCGCGCGCGCTCCGCGCGGGCTCGGGCGAGCTCGTCCCGACGTCGCAGCGCGGAGGCCAGCGCCGCGTACGCGGCCCGGTACCGCGCGAGGAGCCCACCCTCGCCGTCCACGGCGGCGAAGGCGTCGAGCAGCGCCACATGGGCGGCCTCGTCGAGGAGCGCCACGTGCTCGTGCTGGCCGGTGAGGTCGACGAGCCCGCGCGCGCACGCCTCCAGCATGCCCACCGTGCACAGCGCGCCGTTGACGAAGGCGCGGCCGCGCCCACCTCGAGCGGCGCTCCGCCGCACCAGCACCTCGCCCCCCTCGGCGGGCACCGGCAACCCTGCCGCCAGGAGCCGCTCCAGCACCGGATGGCGCGGCGACAGCTCGAAGAGCGCCTCCACCACGGCCTCTTCGGCGCCCTCGCGCAGCGCGTCGGCCGGCATGCGGCCGCCCAGGGCGAGGTGCAGCGCCTGCACCAGGATCGACTTGCCGGCGCCGGTCTCGCCGGTGAGGACGTTCAGGCCGGGCCCGAAGACGACCTCCGCCTGGTCGACGATGGCGAGCCCGGAGATGCGCAGCGTCGTGAGCATGCGGCGAGTATGCGGCCGCCCTCCGACACTGATCAAATTTTCAGCCACCCACGCGTTCAGGTTCATCGTTGGGTGCCGGCGGGGGACAAGCCCCGGCCCTACACGACCGTAGGGCGGGGGTTTATCCCCCGCCGCCCGAAACCCACGGGCGAACCGCTACCGCTCGCCCCACTTCAGCTTGGCGCGCAGGATGCCGAAGTAATCGATGCGTGGGTTCCGCACGAGGAGCACCCAGTTCTGCGACTGCTTGATCTGCACCCGATCGCCGGGCTCGAGCTGCATCCCGGTCTGGCCGTCGAGCGTGACGAACACCTCGCTCTCGGAGACGAGCCGGATGTTGAGGGTCTGGTCGTCCGGCAGGACGATGGGCCGCTGCGCCAGCGTGTGCGGACAGATCGGCGTGAGGATGACCCCCCGCATCGACGGATAGAGGATGGGGCCGTTCGCGGCCAGAGAGTAGGCCGTAGAGCCGGTGGGCGTCGCGACGATGATGCCGTCCGCCTTGTAGCTCGTCACGTAGTTGCCGGAGCAGGTGACCTCGAACTCGGCCATCCGAGAGAGGGTGCCCTTCGCGATGACGACGTCGTTCAGCACCTCGCTGTCGACGAGCTTCTGCTCCGACCCGCTCGCGCCGCGCCGGTGCACGTGGACCCGCAGCTTCATGCGCTCCGACAGCTCGCCCTTCCCCGACAGCACGTGGTCGATGGCTGCGTCGAGCTCCGTGAGCGGCACCTCGGTGAGGAAGCCCAGGCTCCCCATGTTGACGCCCAGGATGGGGGCCGGCCGCCCGCGGAGCATGCGCGCCGCGTGGATGAGCGTCCCGTCGCCGCCGAGCACGAGCACGAGGTCGGCCAGCCGGGCGACCTCGTCCTCGTCCTCGAGGACCACGAGGCCGCGCGTGGCGAGGTCGCGCGCGGTGGCGGCAGCGCGGGCGGCGGCCTCGGTGGAGGACCGCTTGTGGACGATGCCGACCTGGCGCGGGACGGGACAGGGCTTCGGGGGCATTCGCGCCATCATATGATAGGGACGGCCGTCATGGACCTGTTCGACCACGCGATGGAGAAGGACGCGGGGGGCAAGCCTCTGGCGGAGCGGCTCCGGCCGCGCCGGCTGGAGGACTTCGTCGGGCAGGAGCACGTCCTCGGGCCGGGCCGCGGCCTGCGCCGGGCCATCGAGGCCGATCAGGTGCCCTCGCTCATCCTGTGGGGGCCGCCCGGCACCGGCAAGACGACGCTCGCTCGCATCGTCGCCGAGCGCACGGGCGCGACGTTCGTGTCCTTCAGCGCCGTCATGGGCGGCGTGAAGGAGATCCGCGAGATCGTCCAGGCGGCCCGCGAGCGGCGCCGCATGCATCGGCAGGCCACCATCCTCTTCGTCGACGAGATCCACCGCTTCTCCAAGGCGCAGCAGGACGCCTTCCTGCCGCATGTGGAGGCGGGGGTCGTGACGCTCATCGGCGCCACCACCGAGAACCCGTCCTTCGAGATCAACTCCGCCCTCCTCTCCCGCTGCCGGGTGGTGACCCTGCGCCCGCTCACCGAGGAGGAGATCGCCGCCCTGGTCGATCGGGCCGCGGTCGCCCCCGAGGGCCTGGGCGGCGACCTCACCGTCTCGGCGGGAGCGCGCGAGCTGTTCGCTCGCTTCGCCTTCGGCGACGCGCGCCGGGCCTTGAACGCCCTCGAGGTGTCGGCCGCGGCGGCGCGGCTGGCGGGGCGGCGGGAGATCCTCCCCGCCGACGCGGAGGAGGCGCTGCAGCACAAGGCGCTGCTCTACGACAAGTCCGGCGAGGAGCACTACAACGTCGTCTCCGCGTTCATCAAGGCGCTGCGGGGCAGCGATCCCGACGCGGCCGTCTACTACATGGTGCGGATGCTGGAGGCCGGCGAGGATCCACGCTTCGTGCTGCGGCGGATGGTCATCTTCGCGAGCGAGGACGTCGGGAACGCCGACCCGCGCGCGCTCGGGGTGGCGGTGGACGCGCTGCAGGCGGTGGAGCTCGTCGGGCTGCCGGAGGGCGTGCTGCCGATGACCCAGGCCGCCATCTACCTCGCGCTGGCGCCCAAGTCGAACGCGGCCCTCACCGCCTACGGCGCCGCCCGCAAGCTCGTCAAGGAGAAGGGCGCGCTCCCCGTACCGCTCAAGCTCCGCAACGCGCCCACGAAGCTCATGGAGGGGCTCGGCTACGGGGGCGGGTACCGGTACCCGCACAACTTCGACGGCCATTACGTGGCCGAGCAGTACCTCCCCGACGCGCTCCGCGACGAGCGGGTGGTGACGCTTTCCGGGAGCGGGCTCGAGGAAGAGCTCGCCCGGCGTCTGGCGGCGCTACGGGCCCGATCGCGCGACGAGTAGCCCGCGCAAGCGGCTTGCGGCGCCCGCGCGTTCGGCTAAATTCGCCCGCCGTGCTGCTGCCCCTCAGGCTGAGCGAGGATCCATGTTGCTCGTGAAGACGTATCTCGCGCCGAGCCGCATCCACGGCATCGGCCTCTACGCTGGGCAGCCCATCCCATCGGGGACGGTCGTGTGGCGGCTTCACCCCGCCATCGACCTGGAGCTGACCGACGCCGATCTGGCCGCCCTCTCGGAGCCGGCCCGCGAGCAGATCCGCAGGTACACCTACCTCGACCTGGTCCGCGGCACGCACGTGCTGTGCGGCGACGACGCCCGCTTCTTCAATCACTCCGACCACCCGAACTGCCACGACTTCCCGGACGACG
>DASPZP010000255.1:0-10004 GCA_035636195.1 Anaeromyxobacteraceae bacterium | reverse complement strand
GCCGATCTGGCCGCCGCCCGCCACGCGCTCTCGGCCGCGCGCTTCGCGCTGGTGGTGCTCGACGTGCTCTTGCCGGACGGGGACGGCCTCGAGCTCCTCGCCGAGCTGAAGTGCTCGCCCCAGCACGGCGCTACCCCGGTGATGCTCCTCTCCACCGAGGCGGAGGTGCAGCACCGCATCAGGGGCCTGCAGACTGGGGCCGACGAGTACGTCGGCAAGCCGTACGACGCCGCGCAGCTGGTGGCGCGCGCGCGAGAGCTCGTCCGCCGCGCCGAGGGCCCGGCCGCGGCAAGCGGCGGCGACGCGGGCCGCCGCGGCCCCGTGCTGCTCATCGACGACAGCGAGACCGTGCGCGAGGACCTGCGCGAGACGCTGGAGCAGGCGGGGCACGAGGTGCTCACCGCCACGTCGGGCGAGGAGGGCCTGCGCATCGCCGCCATGTGCCAGCCGAGCGCGGTGGTGGTGGACGCCGTCATGCCAGGCATGGACGGCGCGAGCTTCGTGCGGAGGCTCCGGGCGGACCCGGCGCTCCGCGCCACCCCGTGCATCCTCCTCACCGCCTCCGGGCCGATGGGCGAGCTGGGGGCCCTCGAGGCGGGCGCCGACGCGTACCTGCGCAAGGACGCGGGCGGGCAGGAGCTCGTGCTGGCGCGGCTCCAGGCACTGTTCCGGCGCTCGAGCGCGTTCCCGGCGGGAGCCACCGCCGCCGCGCTGCTCGCGCCGAAGCGCATTCTCGCCTTCGGCGCCGGCGCGGCGCCGCCGGAGCCCGTGACCGAGCAGCTCCGTCAGGACGGGCACGACGTGGTGGTCGCCACCTCGGTCGCGGAGGCGCTCGAGCTCTTGGCGGTCGACACGGTGGACGGCCTGGTGGTCGACGTCACCGCCTCGCTGCCGCGCGCGCTCTCGGCCTGCCGCGAGGTGAAGGCCCACCCTCGCTGGCGCGAGCTCCCCATCGTGCTCTTCGGGGAACCCGACGAGCACGCGCTGATGGTGGAGGCGGTGACGGCTGGCGCCGACGACTACGTCTCCACCGCGCGCGGGCTGGAGGTGTTGCGCGCGCGGCTCCACGCCCAGCTCCGGCGCAAGCAGATCGAGGACGAGAACCGCGCCCGCGACGCGTACGCGCGCAACGCGGCGATCCTGGAGACCATCACCGACGCCTTCTTCGCCGTGGACCGCGCCTGGAGCTTCGTCTACGCGAACCACACCCTCGAGCTCTTGCTCGGGGCGGAGCGGGGGGCGCTCACGGCGGCCCTCCTGTGGGAGCGTTGCCCCTGGCTCGGAGACGAGGCGCCGCGGAGCGAGCTGGAGCGGGCTTCGGCCGAGAGCCATCCGGTCACCTTCGAGGTGCGGTCACCCGACGAGCACTGGTTCGAGGTGCGGGCCTTCCCGCACTCCGGCGGGCTCACCGCCTACCTGCGCGACGTCACCGAGCGGCGTCGCTCGCAGGAGGTGCAGGCTCATCTGCTCGGAATCGTCGGGCACGACCTCCGCACGCCGCTGACCGCGATGACCGCCTCTGCGGCGCTGGTGCTGCGCGACCGCGAGCTCCCGGACAAGCACCGGCGCGCGCTGGAGCGGGTGGCCGGCGGCGCCGCGCGCATGTCGCGCCTGATCAGCGATCTGCTCGACTACTCGCGGGCGCGGCTGGGCCACGGCCTGCCGGTGATCTTCCGCCCCTCTCATCTCGGGACGATCTGTCAGGAGGCGGTGCAGGAGATGCAGGCCGCCTACCCCGGCCGCGTCATCGAGCACCGGCAGGAGGGCGACGGGAGCGGCGTCTGGGATCCCGATCGCATCCAGCAGGTGGTCCTGAACCTCCTCACCAACGCCATCCGCTACGGGACCCCCGACACGCCGGTGCTGCTGAGCTGGCTGGGACGAGGCGATCAACGCGTCCTCTGCGTGCACAACGAGGGGCCGCCCATCCCGGCCTCCCTGAGAGAGCACATGTTCGAGCCGTTCAAGCGGGGCGACGCGCACGGGAACGCGTGGGGCGGCGTCGGCCTCGGCCTCTACATCGTGCGCGAGATCGTCCGCGCCCACCGGGGCGAGGTGGTCATGCGCTCCGAGGAGCAAGCCGGCACCACGTTCGAGGTGACGCTCCCCGCGCTGGCGACGCCTCACCTCATCGCGAACTAGGGCGGGCCCTCAGGTGTGGCCGGGGCCGTCGTCCTCGCCGTTGCGGTCGTCATCGCAGAACGCCTTCACCGAGCGCCGGATGTTGTCCTCGATCTGGGACTTCGAGGCGGCAGCGCCCGGGTCGAGGCGGCCGCCGTCCGAGCCGACGAACCACGTCTTCGGATCGACGGTGAGGGTCACGTTGCTCGTGGAGCCGTCCGACGCCACGACGATGGTCGACTCCTGCTTCTGCTTCACGTGGATGGTGGACTGGAAGCTGAAGGCGGTGCCGTCCACGGTGCCGTCCACGATGATCGACTCTCCGTTCAGCTCGGCGAGTCCGGCGCTCGAGCCCGCGTCCGCCACGGCGACGGGAGCGATGACCACCTTGATCTCGCGGTAGGTGCCGGCGGGGACGTCCGAGTCGAACACCTGGCTGATGCCGGAGGCGAGCTTGTCGCCGGTGAGGTCGACGAGGAAAGGCCCGACCTTCACCTCGTCGGCCTCGGCGTCGTCCTCGCCCAGGCTGCCGTCACCGCCACCGTCGCCGCTGCTGCGATCGGCCACGGGATCGTCCGCCCCGCCCGAACCGGCGTCCGGCGTCGCGGCCTCCGACCCTTCGAGGGCGATCCGCTGCACCGCGACGCGGACGCGGCTCACGACGATGCCGTTACCGAGGTCGAGCGTTCCGGGGGTCGTCGGGGTCGTCGTGTCGGCCGCCGTCGCCGACTGGGCGCTGACGGACACCTTGCCGCTGCCCTTGCTGCACGCCGTCCCGGCGAGAACGAGCGCTGCGAGGACCATCACGAGAGACTTTGAGGACATGGCTGTGACTCCTTGAAGGGCGGGTGCATCGAGAGCGGCCCCGGCCGGGTGGCGCACTGGCTGCCTGATCGGAATCAAAGACCTCCGGCGCGTGCGGGCGGCCACGGGCCCCTCGTGTGGTCCGGGGGCGAGGCGCCATCGCGGGGGCTGCATCATCGCGAATGAGCCGCGCAGCACGCAGGCCGGCTCCGACCGTCGCGGCACGCGCGCGCGCCTACTCGAGCAGAACTTGAATACGCCGGACGTCGGCCAACGACGTTCGGAAGCTTAGCCTGCGAGAGATCATCGGAGCGGCAAGCGGCGCGACCACCCGCCCGTCCGCACCGTCGACGAGCGCGCTCTAGCCCCCGCGTCCGCCGCGGATGTAGGTGTGGAGCTGCTCGATGAGGAAGCGGTTGTCCTCCAGCATGAGCGAGAGGACGTCCAGCATGGAGATGACGCCCACCACCTCGGCGTCCTTCTTCACGAGCAGGTGGCGCGTCTGGTGCTTCTGCATGAGGTAGGCGCAGTCGCGCTCGGTGGCGCTGGCCGTGACCGAGGGGCGGTCGTTGCGCATCACCTCGCCGAGGCTCTTCGCGGTGTCGCCGCCGCGGGCCATCACCTCGTAGACGAGATCGCGCTCGGTGACGAGGCCGACGAGCTTGCCATCGCGGCGAACGCCGACGGAGCCGATGCGGCGCGCCTCCATGAGGTGCGCGGCGTCCTGGCAGCTGGTGGACGCGTCGAGAGCGACGACTTCGCGGACGATGTGCTTCTCGATGGTCGGCATGAGGTCCTCGGGGGGAGCGGCATCTTACGCGAACCCCCGATGGGCTGTCGACGCAACGAGCGCGCGCTACCGTCCGCTGCCCGGCGCCTGGGGTGGTGTGGCGGACTGGGGCGGCGTGGCAGGCGTGGGCGCGATGCTGCCCGTTCCCGTGGTGCCTGTTCCGACCGTGCCCGTGCCGGTGCCCACCGTGCCGGCGCTCGAACCGGTGGGGCCGGCGTCGCTACCGCCGATCCCGGTCTGTGTCCCGCCGCCCGTGCCGACGCCACCGGTCCCGCCCACGCCCATCCCGCCGGTGCCGCCCACGCCGACGCCACCCGTTCCGCCGACCCCGACCCCCGTGCCGGTCCCGGCCGAGCCCGGAGTGCCGGCGGTCCCCGTGGATCCCGGGGTGCTGACGGTCCCGGTCCCGGTCGAACCAGGTGTTCCGGCAGTCCCGCTCCCCGGCCCCGCCGACGGGGAGCCTGCGCCCGTGCTCTGCGCCATTCCCCGCCCGGAGACGAGCGCGCCCGCGAGCGCCACCGCTGCTGCCATCGATCCACGCCTCATCGGTTCGGTCTCCTCTGCTCTGGTGCCGCGGCACCCGCCCACACGAGATCAGGCGCCTGCTGCATGCGCGCGGCCCGCACGTCGCTCGAGCTCCAGCTCCGGATGGCATCGCCCGCTGGCTGCAGCGTCGGCTGCTGGGGTGGCTTCTGCGCGAGGTCGCCGCGAGGGCCGAGCGGCCCGCCGCGCTCCGGGGCGGCGCCCATGCCACCCAGGTATCCGGGGCGAGGGTCGAAGTCCGGCGGGCGAGGCGCCATCGCGTCGCGCTCCATGGCCGCGCCGCCGTTCTTCGTCGCGGGCAGCGTGGTGGAGCTCTTGCCCGATCCGACCCCGCGCGCCGCCGCTGCGGTCGCCAGGGAGATTCCCGCGACGCCCGCCAACCACCGCCTGGCCCTTCCGCGCATGCCGCCTCCCTGCCGGAGACGATAGGGAGCGCCAGCACCGTAGGCGAGACACGCTCGCCCGCCTGCCCGCCACCGCGACGCGAGCCACTCAACGACGGTTCGCGACTCGCGCTCGCCCGTTTAGAGCGGCGCGCTGAAGGTGAAGGCCAGGACGGTATCCGGGGCGTTCGAGCTGAAGAACCAGGACCGGTGGGCGCGCGGGTTGGAGCCGAGCGTGAAGTCCTCCGAGAACGCCAGCGTGAACGGGCCACGCCGCAGGCCGAACGAGATCTGGTTGTGGCTGCGGAAGAGGGCGTCGTAGGCGGAGGAGAGGAAGACGTCGTCGTCCCCGCCGTCCTGCGTGTTCCAGCCACCCTCCATGAGCGGGGTGAGCCAGCGGTCCTCGATGAGGAAGGTGAAGCCCCAGGCGAGGAGCGCCAGGGAGACGTCGACTCCGCCATGGAAGAGCTGGGGCTGCAGCGCCACCGGTGAGGCGAGCGGCGCGGTGACCGTGCCGAGGAGCATCCCGTGCACGACCGCCCACGGCGTGAGCTCGCGGGTGGCGAGGAGGACGACCCCCGCGTCCGGATGACCCGAGCCACCCAGGCGGGCGAGGCTCCCGGTGGGGAGCTTGAGCTCGAGCCGCGCCGCCACCGCCCAGCGCGTCGTCCCGGCCGTCCCGCCGGGCACGAGCGAGGCGCCGCCCTCGGCGAGCCGCACCTGCGTGCCGATCGCCAGGTCGCCCCACGCCAGCCGGCCGCTCTCGAGGTCGAACGCGCGCGCGCCGCCCAGCTCGGCGAGGCGCAGGTGGATCGCGTCGCGACCGTACCGCTCGCGCGTGAAGTTGTAAGCGCCGGCGAGGTGGTGCCACGCCTCGATGCCCCCGTCCTCGAACCCTCCCCAGAACGCCGTGCCGCGCCAGCTCACGATCGTGAAGACGCGCTCTCGCCAGCCGCCCGGGCGCCAGAGGGTCCAGGGGAGCTCCACCGCGAGCGCGAGCGCGTCCGCCTCGCCATCGAGCTGCACCGCCACCGCGCGCCCATCTCTCGAGAACACGCTGGGCACCGACCAGCTGTTGACGCTCTCGAGCCGCGCCGAGAAGGAGGCGCGGTCCACCCCCCGCGCGTCAGCCGCCGCCGGATCGAGGAAGAGCTGCCGGACCGGGCCCGGAGTGCCGCCGCCGAGCGGCGCGGTCGCCTCGGGCGCGGCGCCTGCAGAGCGCGGGACTGCGGCGAGGAGGGCGAGCGCGAGCACGGCGTGGGACGAGGCGAGGCTCACCCGGCGACCCCACCATCAACCCGGCCGCGAGGCAAGAGCGCCAGGCGCACGCCCGCTCGCTCGAGTGCCAGCTCGGAGGCGATCGCGTGACGGCAGCGGAGCGCGGGTCGATCGCCGCATGTGCGTGCGCTCATCACCGTCCGTCACGGGTCTGGCACACCCGATGTGAACAACCCGGTGGGTAACGTGCACAAGTCCACAAGAAAATGAGTTCCGGAGGTCCAAGGATACCCTGATGGGGGTAGCCAGCGGCCAAAAGGGTATGCGACATCCGCGCTGGATGTCGGCAGGTGCCCCGGAGTGGGTGTGACGTGCGCGGGCGTCCCTGATGCAACGAGTTAAGAACTGGCAACCCTTGACGAACGTGACTCCCGACCTCGCCATCCGCTGCCGGGCACTCGTGAAGCGCTACGGCGACGTGGTGGCGGTGAATGGGCTCGACCTCGAGGTCCGTCGAGGGGAGTGCTTCGGGCTCCTTGGTCCCAACGGGGCGGGAAAGACCACGACCCTCGAGATCCTGGAAGGCCTCACCGAGCCCACGGCGGGGGAGGTGGAGGTGCTCGGCCGGCGCTGGACGACCGACGCCGGCGCGCTCCGGGAGCGGCTCGGCATCACCCTCCAGGAGACGCGGCTGCCGGAGCGCCTCACGGTGGCGGAGATCGTGACGCTGTTTCGCTCCTTCTACGCCGGGGGCCTCCCGGTCGACGAGGTCATCGACCTCGTGGCGCTCGGCGAGAAGCGCGGGGCCTGGTACGACAAGCTCTCCGGAGGGCAAAAACAGCGTCTCGCGGTGGCGTGCGCGCTGGTGGGCGACCCGGAGCTGCTCTTCCTCGACGAGCCGACCACCGGCCTCGATCCGCAGTCCCGGCGGCAGCTGTGGGAGGTGGTGGAGGGGCTCCGCGGCGCCGGCAAGACGGTGCTCCTCACCACGCACTACATGGACGAGGCGGAGCGGCTGTGCGACCGGGTGGCCATCGTCGATCATGGACAGGTCATCGCGCTCGGCACGCCGCGCGAGCTCATCGCGAGGGTGGAAGGCCACGAGGTGGTGGAGTTCGCCGCGAACGGCGCCACGCTCGACCCGACGGCGCTCGGACAGCTCCCCGGCACGCGGGGCGTGCGGGCGGCGCGGGGCGGCTTCGCCCTGGTCGTCGACCGCGTCCACCTGACCGTCCCGGCGCTCCTCGATTATCTGGAGCTGAAGGGCGCGCCGCTCGAGCGGCTCAGCACGCACTCGGCCACGCTGGAGGATGTGTTCGTGGCGCTCACCGGCCGGCACCTGCGCGATGAGTAGCCTGTGGCAGCTCACCCTGACGCGGGTGCGTCTCTTCTTCCGCGAGCCGTCGGCGGTCTTCTGGACGTTCGGCTTCCCCATCCTCATCACCATCGCGCTGGGCGTCGCCTTCCGGAACCGGCCCCCCGAGCCGGCACGGGTGGCGGTGCAGGCCGGGGAGGGGGCGAGCGCGGCGCTCGCGGCCCTGCGGGCCGACCCGCGGCTCCAGGCGAGGCTCGTGTCCGCCGCGGACGCGCCGGCCGCGCTCCGCTCCGGGAGCGTGGCGATGGTGGTGGTGCCGGGCTCGCCGACCCGGTACCTGCACGATCCCACCCGCCCGGAGAGCCGCCTCGCCCGTGCGTTCGCCGACGACGCGCTCCAGCGGGCGGCGGGGCGGAAGGATCCGCTCGCCTTCGAGGACGTGCGGGTGGTCGAGCCGGGCTCGCGCTACATCGACTTCCTCGTCCCCGGGCTCATCGGCATGAACATCATGTCGTCCGGCATGTGGGGTATCGCGTGGGTCATCGTCGAGACGCGCCAGAAGAAGCTCCTGCGGCGGCTCGTCGCGACGCCCATGCGGCGCGGCCAGTTCCTCGTCTCGTTCGTGCTCCTGCGGATGCTGTTCCTCTTCCTCGAGCTGCCGGTCCTGCTCGGCTTCGCGGCGCTGGTGTTCCACGTCGCCGTTCGCGGCTCGCTCGTCCTCCTCGTCGCGCTGGCGCTCCTCGGCGCGCTCGCCTTCTCGGGTCTCGGGCTCCTCGTCGCGGCGCGGGCGCAGAACAGCCAGACCGCGAGCGGCCTCATCAACCTCGTCATGATGCCGATGTTCATCCTGTCGGGCGTCTTCTTCTCGGCCGCGAACTTTCCCGACCTCATGCAACCGTTCGTGCGGGCGCTGCCGCTCACGGCTCTGAACGACGCCATGCGGGCCGTGATGAACGAGGGCGCCGGCATCGCGGCGGTCGCGCCCCAGGCCGCGCTGCTCGCCGGCGTGGCGTCGGTGACCTTCGCGCTCGCGCTCCGGTGGTTCAGGTGGACCTGACGGGCGGCGGCAGCTCCAGCCCGAGCCGCACCGCCTCCTCGCGCGTGTTCACGTTCACGAAGGCTCGCCCCTCGGGATCGATCTCGCGCCAGGCCTCCTCTCCAACGAGGCGGGCCCCCACCGCCGTCGCGAGCTGCCACATCGACGGCTGCCCGCCCGCGAGCATGCGCTCCACCGTGGGCAGGCAGCCGCGCGACCAGAACGCGTGCAGCGGCTGGAGCTTTCCCCTCCACACCACCGCCACCGCGGGGGCGGCGCCGCGCTGCTCCCAGAGCCAGCGCACGGCCGGGGCGGAGAGGTAGGGCATGTCGCAGCCTGCGGTGAAGACCCATGGCGAGAGCGCGGCGTCGAGCGCGGCGTGGAGGCCGCCCGGCGCGCCGCGCCCCGCGATCCGGTCCGGGACCACCGGTGCGCCGAACGCCGCGTAGGGTTCGGCGTCGTTCGCGACCACGAGCGAGCGGGCGAAGACCTCGCCGAAGAGCCGCAGCGTGCGCGCGACGAGCGGCTCGCCGTCGAGGCGGATGAGCCCCTTCGCCACCCCGCCCAGGCGGCTACCCTGACCGCCCGCGATGAGCGCACCGGTGCAGTCGGAGAGGGGGCGGGAGCCGTACGCGTGGTGCTTCATCCGGGGCGTAGCTTAACTCCGAAAACGCGAGCGAACGCCTGGAGGCTCGACGGCAACTAGGATATGTAAGGCCCCCCGTGACCCCCGAGCAGCGCGTCGCAGCCTTCAGGAAGATGGTCGAGCAGCGGCCGCAGGAGCCGTTCGCGCGCTACTCGCTCGCCCTGGCCCTCCGATCGCTCGGGCAGATCGAAGAGGCGGCGCGCCAGCTCCAGGAGCTGGAGCTCCAATCTCCGGGCTACGTCCCGACCTACTTGATGCTGGGCCAGATCCTGGAGGCGCTCGGGCGCGCTGAGGAGGCCAAGGGAGCCTACCGGCGCGGGACCGAGGCGGCCACGCAGGCGAACGACGAACACGCGCGGAGCGAGCTCGGGCAGGCGCTCGACCGGCTCCAGGCGCAGGGAGTGAGATAGAGGATGCCGTTCGACGAGAAGATGGTCGAGGCGACGCGCGGGCAGGTGCAGGCGAACGACCCCGCCGCGGGGCAGTTCATGGCGGGCAAGCACGCCCTCATCACCGGGGTCGCCAACGACCGCAGCATCGCCTGGGCGATCGCGCAGACGTTCCGCCATCACGGCGCCGAGCTCGTGTTCACCTACCCGGGCGAGACGATGGGCAAGCGCGTCATCCCGCTCGTCCAGCCGGTGGCGAAGGCGGTGCTCGACTGCGACGTGCAGAGCGACGAGCAGATCGAGCGCTTCGCGGGAGACGTCTCGAAGGTGTGGGACCGGCTCGACGTGCTCGTGCACTCCATCGCCTTCGCGCCGCGCGAGGCGATGGGCGGCCGCTTCACCGACGTGACGAGCCGCGACGCGTGGCGGACGGCGATGGAGGTGTCCGCCTACTCGCTCATCGCCCTCGCTCGCGCCTTCAAGCCGATCATGAAGCCAGGCTCGAGCATCATCACCATCAGCTACTACGGCGCCGAGAAGGTGGTCACGAACTACAACGTGATGGGGGTCGCCAAGGCGGCGCTCGAGTGCAGCGTGCGCTACCTGGCCCAGGACCTGGGCCAGGACGGCATCCGCGTGAACGCCATCAGCGCCGGCCCCCTCAAGACGCTCGCCGCGGCGGGCATCCGGGGCATGCGCTCCATGCTGGGCGAGAACGCGGACAAGACGCCGCTCCGCCGCAACATCGAGCACGACGAC
>DASPZP010000254.1:0-22960 GCA_035636195.1 Anaeromyxobacteraceae bacterium | reverse complement strand
TCCAAGGCCGACGCCAAGGCAGCCAAGTCCGCGGCCGCCGCGTCCGGGAAGAAGCCGGAGCACGCCGGTCCCAAGGATCCCAAGGCCACCTGACCGATAGGCCATGGCCGAGGCGAAGGTGTACACCGGCGGCTGTCACTGCGGCGCGGTGCGGTTCCGCGCGACGGTGAAGCTCGACGCCGCCATGACCTGCAACTGCTCCATCTGCTCGAAGACGGGCACGGCCCTCGCGTTCATCCCGGCGGGGCAGTTCGAGCTCACCACCGGAGCGGACGCGCTGACCGACTACCAGTGGGGCAAGAAGAAGCTCCATCACCTCTTCTGCAAGCGGTGCGGGATACGCTCGTTCGTGCGCGGCGCGATGCCGAGCGGTGAGCCGATGGTGGCGCTGAACGTGCGCTGCCTGGACGACGTCGACCTCGCTGCCATCCCGCAGAAGGCGTTCGACGGAAAGCGCCTCCCCGTCGACTGAGCGGGAGGATCGCCCGGCGTCCTACGAACCCTTCGGCGCGGCCCGGGAAGGCTCGGGAAAACCGCGCTTGCGCATGAGCGCGCCGATGCCGGGATCGCGGCCGCGGAAGGCGCGGTAGCCATCGGCCGGATCGAGCGAGTTGCCCTTCGAGAAGACGTGCTCGCGCAGCCGGGCCGCCACGCGCTTGTCGTAGGGACCGCCCGCCTCGGTGAAGGCCTCGAAGGCGTCGGCGCTGAGCGTGTCGGCCCAGAGATAGCTGTAGTACCCGGCCGAGTAGCCGTCGCCGCCGAAGACGTGCGCGAACTGCGGCGTGCGGTGGCGCATCACGATCTCGTGCGGCATGCCGAGGGCGGCCAGGGTCTCCTGCTCGAACGCGGCCGGGTCGATGACGCGACCGGCGGCGAGGTGCAGCTTCATGTCGACGAGCGCCGCCGAGAGGTACTCGACCGTGAGGAAGCCCTGGTTGAACTTCGAGGCACGCTGGATCTTCTTCACGACCGTCGGGGGGATGGGCTTGCCGGTCTCGACGTGGAGGGCGTAGCGGTTCAGCACCTCCGGCGTCTCCAGCCAGCGCTCCAGGATCTGCGACGGGAACTCGACGTGGTCCCGCGCCACGTTCGTGCCGGAGAGCGACGGGTAGGCTACGTTGGAGCTGAGCCCGTGCAGCGCGTGGCCGAACTCGTGGAAGAGCGTCTCGGCGTCGGTCCAGCTCACGAGCACCGGCTCACCGGGCTTCCCCTTCACGAAGTTGGCGTTGTTCGAGACGATGGTGGCGACCTCGCCGTCGAACCTCTCCTGGTTGCGGTAGGCGCTCATCCATGCCCCGGATCGCTTGCCCTGCCGCGCGTACGGGTCGAAGTACCAGAGCCCGACGAGCTTCCCCTGGCCGTCCTGCACCTTCCAGACCCGCACGTCGGGGTGGTAGACCGGCACGTCCGCGGCGGGGGTGAAGCGCAGGTCGAGCAGCTCGCCCGCGACCCAGAACATCGCCTCGCGCAGCTTCTCCAGCTGCAGATAGGGCTTCACCTCGTTCTCGTCGAGGTCGTACTTCGCCTTGCGGACCTTCTCGGCGTAGTAGCGGTAATCCCACGGCTCGATGGTGAGCTTCGCGCCCTCGGCGGCGGCGATGGCTTGCATGTCGCGCACCTCCTCGCGGACGCGCGCGACCGCCGCTGACCAGACCGCCTCCATGAGCGCCATGGCGCGCTCGGGCGTCTTCGCCATCGAGTCCTCGAGCCGCCAGTGAGCGTGGGTCGGATAGCCGAGGAGGCGGGCGCGTTCGGCGCGCAGCGTGAGGATCTCGGTGACGATCTTGTTGTTGTCGCGCGCGTCGCCATGGTCGCCGCGGCTGACGAAGGTCCGCCAGACCAGCTCGCGCAGGTCGCGCCGGGAGGAGGAGGCGAGGAACGGCTCGACGCTGGAGCGGGTGTTGAGGACGGCCCACTTGCCGGGGCGGCCGCGCGACTCGGCCGCCGCCGCGGCCGCCGCCCGCACCGAGGCGGGTAGGCCGGCCAGGTCGGCCTCCTTCTCCAGCACGAGCAGGTACTCGCCCTCGTCGCCGAGCAGGTTCTGGGTGAAGCTGGTGGACAGCGCGGCGAGCCGCTCGTTGATGGCGGCGACGCGCTGCTTCGACGCCGCGTCGAGCTTGGCGCCGGCCAGGGTGAAGGTCGTGTGGTAGTACCAGGCGAGCCGCTTCTGCTCGGGGGTCGGGCAGAGCCGCTCCCGGTCCGCGTAGACGGCCTCGATGCGCGCGAAGAGCTTCTCGTCCTGCGTGATCCTGTCGCCGTGCGCGGCCAACCTGGGCGCCCACTCGCGCTCCACGACCTGGAAGGCGGGCGTGCTCGCCGTCGACGCATGGACGCCGTAGACGGTCATGACGCGATCGAGCGCGCGGCCCGAGCGCTCCAGCGCGGCGAGCGTGTTGTCGAAGGTCGGCGGGGACTTCTCGCCCGCGATGCGCTCGACGGCCGCGAGCTGCTCGGCCATCCCCTCCGCCAGCGCCGGCCCGAGCTGCTCCACCCGGGCCTGATCGAAGGGCGGCACGCCGCCGTAGGGGCCAGACCAGGGCCTGGTGAGGCAGCTCGTCACGGGGACCTCCTGGGAGGGGGCGGGGGCGGGCGCGGGGCCGGCGAGGAGGACCAGCGGGAGCCAGACCTTTACGATGGGCAAGGGCAGTCCTCCCGGTGAACGGCGCCGTCTTCTTGCCGCCGCGCGCCCCGGCCGTCAAGGCGCTCCCGCGGCCGCTACTTCCGGCTGATCAGCGCCTCGAGCGCCTTCCTGTCCGCGGCGAGCAGCTCGTTCACCCGGGCCTTGTCGACGTCGGCGACGATGATCGCGCCGACCTCCTGGGCGACCGAGCCAAAGAGGCCCAGCGCCTTCATCCCCTCCGCCTGGTGCTGGTTGTCCTCGGTGGGGGACACGTAGTGCACCGAATCCACCTTGTAGCGGTGGAACAGGAAGAGCTGCACCAGCGTCATGAGCCGCTTCTTGCGCAGGCCCAGATCGAACGTGTTCTGATCGCGCACCGAGAGGATGCTGCGCCCGCGCCGATCGCGGATGCTCGCGAAGATCACGTTGAGCTTCTTCTCCCCGTCGCCGGTCAGCAGCGAAAGCTCGAGCAGGTCGGAGCCGGCGCTGTGCGGCTTGAGCGAGACCCGCAGCTTGGCCGGGATCCGATGGTGATCTCGCCAGGCATCGAGCCAGTCCTCCAGCAGCTTGGGCGGCACCTCGGTCTGCACGAGGTGCTGGTGCTGCGTCGACCCCTGGCCCATGGCCTTGGTGGTCGAGGTGCGGCCGGAGATCGACATCAGCGCAGCGTCGGCGCGGGGGCCGCCCACCAGCGTCTGCGGCGTCCGGTAGCCCGACTCCAGCAGGCGGAACTTCCGCTGGATCCGCGCCAGCGCGAGCATGCCATCCTGGCGGAGGGCGGTGGCGAACTCCTCCGAGGCCAGGCCGTCGATCTGGTGGCCGCCGTAGGTGATGAAGTTGAAGACGAAGCCCAGCTTCCCGAGCTCCTCGGGGAAGCGCCGCATCTGCTCGTCGTCCATCCCGGTGGTGTCCCAGCTGAACGAGGGCGAGAGGTTGTACGCCAGCATCTTGTCGGGGAACACCGCGTGGATGGCCTCGGCGAAACCCCTCGCGTCGCGCAGGTCCGCCGTCTTGGTCTCCATCCAGAGCACGTCGGAGAAGGGCGCCGCCGCCAGCGACTTGGCGATGGCGTAGTCGAGGCCGCCGCGCACCTGGTAGTAGCCGTCCGGCGTCTTGGCGTGCTCGCAGTCCCAGACGACGTCGAGGCCGATCGACCGCGCCTTCTCCCTCGCCTTGTAGAGCGGGGCGCGCACCGCGAAGGCCAGCCACTGCTCCTTGCTCATCGCGGGCGGGTCGCCCTCGTAGGAGCGGAAGGTGATCGCATTGCCGACCGCCTCCGCGTAGGTGGAGATGCCTGCCTCGTGCTGCCAGGCGTCGACGAAGCCGTCGAAGACCTGGTCGAGGGCGGCGTCCACGCTGCCGGCGCCTCGCCCGACGGTCGCCGCCGCGGCCACGATGGCCTTGGCGAAGCCGGCCTTCTCGAGCCACGCGTCGGCGGCGGCGTACTCCTCGTCGCACAGCGCGTAGAGCTCGTGCCCGGAGAGCTCCTCGACGCCGGCCCGCTGGAACCGCCGCAGGATGGCCAGGAAGGCCGCCTTGAAGGTGGGCAGGGAGAGGTGGGTGGCCCCCAGGATGAACGGCTGGTCGCGGTCGTCGCCGCGCCCGTCGAGCAACGTGGCCGATTCGGCGTCGGTTCGGGCGACGATCAGGCCCGGGACCCCCATGATGTCCAGCTGGAAGCGCGCCGCAGAGAGGCGCTTCAGCTGCTCGTCCTCGGACACCAGCACCTTGCCGCCCTGGTGGCCGCACTTCTTCACGCCGGGCTTCTGGTCCTCGATGTGGTAGCCCGGCACGCCCACCTCGACGAAGCGCCGGATGAGGTTGCGGACGTGCGCATCGCCGCCGTGGCCCGTGTCGGCGTCGGCGATGATGAAGGGCCGGAAGTCCACCTCCGGCGTGGACCTGCGTTGCTCCTCCGTCATGCGCGCGCGGGTGTGGAACTGGTTCTTGTCTGCGGTGAGCAGCGCCCGGACGATCGGCGCGGCCTCGTCGGGCACCTGGGAGAGCGGGTAGCTGGCGAGGTCCGGGCCCGGGTCCTCGAGCGCGGAGCCCTTGGCGGAGGTGGCCCACCCGCCGAGGTAGATGCCGTCGATCCCCATCCGCTTCATCGCCACCGCCTGGCCGGGCGAGTAGGGGCCGAAGGTGGTGATGCATCGTTTCTCCGCGAAGAGCTGGCGCAGGCGCGCGTAGAACCCCTCGGCGGCGCCGCGGGCGACCGCGTACTCCGGCCGGATGGTGCCGCGCTGCTCGACCACCTCGCGCGCCGAGTGGATGCGCTTGATGCCCGCGAACCGCGGACTCTCGAACCATCGGCGAAGCTCTGCGACCTCTTTCGCGAAGTCCATCTCTCTCTCCTCGGCTTGGCGGGACCCAGGCGGGACGGCTGGCGTGACCAGCAGTGTGTCAGTCTAGTTTCTTAGTCTCGCCACGGGAGCCCGCATGAGCTTCGCATCGGAATTCAAGGCCTTCGCGCTGAAGGGGAACGTGGTGGACCTCGCCGTGGGCGTGATCATCGGCGCCGCCTTCGGCAAGATCGTCGACTCGATGGTCAACGACCTCATCATGCCCGTGGTGGGGCGCATCTTCGGCGGGTTCGACTTCTCGAACTACTTCCTGCCGCTGAAGGAGGTGCCGCCGGGGACGGCCCACACGCTCGACGCCATGAAGAAGGCGGCCGTGCCGGTCCTCGCCTACGGCAACTTCGTCACCATCGCGCTCAACTTCGCCATCCTGGCGCTCATCGTGTTCCTCATGGTGAAGCAGGTGAACCGGCTCAGGCGGGAGGTGCCGCCGCCTCCGCCTCCGCCGCGCGAGGAGGTGGTGCTGCTCCGCGAGATCCGGGACGCACTCCGGAGGTGAGGTCGCCGCCTTCGCGGCCAACGTCCTCTTAACCGCTGCCGAGCCGCAGCCGCCCGGCGGACCCAGACGGGACGGGGCACGATGACGCAGGTGCGTACGACCGGCGCGAGACCGTGACGGGGCGTTATCTGCACGGGCGGGGTGGGGCACATTTCGCCCATGCTGGTCGTCCCCGGCCACCTCTCACTGGCGCAGCTCCGCCAGATCGCCCGCACGCGCGAGCCGCTCACGCTCGATCCAGCGTCTGCCGGACCTATCGCCGCGGGCGCCGCGGCGATCGCCGCCATCGTGAGGCGTGGCGAGCCCGCCTACGGGGTCAACACCGGCTTCGGCCGGCTCGCGACCACGCACATTCCCAGCGACCAGCTCGAGGTGTTGCAGAAGAACCTCGTGCTCTCGCACGCAGTCGGGGTGGGAAGGCCGCTCTCGGCGCCGGTGGTCCGGCTCATCCTGGCGCTCAAGGTGGCGAGCCTGGCCCGCGGCCACTCCGGCGTGCGCGCGCAGGTCATCGACGCGCTCCTCGCGCTCCACGGCGCCGACGTCCTGCCGGTCATCCCGGAGAAGGGCTCGGTCGGAGCGTCGGGTGACCTCGCCCCGCTCGCTCACCTGGCGGTGGTGCTGCTCGGCATCGGCGAGGTGACGTTCGGCGCGGAGCGGCTCCCGGCCACCGAGGGACTGAAGCGCGCCGGCCTCGCGCCCATCACCCTCGCGGCCAAGGAGGGGCTGGCGCTCCTCAACGGCACCCAGGTCTCGACCGCGCTCGCGCTCCTGCACCTCTTCGAGATCGAGGACCTCTTCCGCACGGCGCTCGTCTCCGGCGCGCTCTCGGTGGACGCCGCCGCCGGCTCGGTGAAGCCATTCGACGACCGGATCCACCGACTCCGCGGCCAGCCGGGGCAGGTGGAGGCCGCCACCGCCTACCGGGCGCTCCTGGAGGGCTCCGAGATCAACGTGAGCCACCGCGACTGCGGCAAGGTGCAGGACCCGTACAGCCTGCGCTGCCAGCCGCAGGTGATGGGAGCCTGCCTGGATCAGCTCCGCCACTCCGCCGCGGTGCTGGAGCGCGAGGCCAACGCCGTCTCCGACAACCCGCTCCTCTTCCCGGACACGCTCGAGGTGATCTCCGGCGGCAACTTCCACGCCGAGCCTGTGGCGTTCGCCGCCGACAACGCCGCGCTGGCGGTGGCCGAGATCGGGGCGCTGGCGGAGCGGCGCATCGCGCTCCTCATTGACGCCACGCTCTCCGGGCTCCCGCCCTTCCTGGTCGAGGACGGCGGGGTCAACTCGGGGTTCATGATCGCGCACGTCACCGCGGCGTCGCTGGCCTCGGAGAACAAGACGCTGGCCCACCCAGCCTCGGTGGACTCGCTCCCCACCTCGGCCAACCAGGAGGACCACGTCTCGATGGCCACCTTCGCGGCGCGAAAGCTCGGCGACCTGGCCGACAACACCGCGGGCATCCTCGCCATCGAGCTCCTGGCCGCGGCCCAGGGCGTCGATCTGCGCGAGCGCCCCACCAGCCCGGCGCTGCGGAAGGTCATGGCGCTCGTTCGGTCGCGCGTACCTCATTACGACATCGACCGCTACTTCGCCCCCGACATCGCGGCCATCAAGGAGCTGGTTCAGCAGGGCGCCTTCGCGGCCCACGCGCCGCTCGCCTTCGCCTCCGAGGCGCGCTGATGCCGCCGGCGGATCCACGACTCGATCCCTCCCGCGTCATCCGCGCCCCGCGCGGCCCCGAGCGCTCCTGCCGGAGCTGGCTCACCGAGGCCGCCTACCGGATGCTCCAGAACAACCTCGACCCCGAGGTGGCGGAGCACCCACAGGCGCTGGTCGTGTACGGAGGCATCGGCCGTGCCGCGCGCGACTGGGCGTCGTTCGACGCCATCCTCGCCTCGCTACGCCGGCTCGCCGAGGACGAGACGCTGCTCGTGCAGAGCGGCAAGCCGGTGGGCGTCTTCGAGACTCACCCCGACGCCCCGCGCGTGCTCATCGCCAACTCGAACCTCGTCCCGCGCTGGGCCACCTGGGAGCACTTCCACGAGCTCGATCGGAAGGGTCTCTTCATGTACGGCCAGATGACGGCCGGCTCCTGGATCTACATCGGCAGCCAGGGCATCGTGCAGGGCACCTACGAGACGTTCTTCGCGGTGGCGAACCAGCACTTCGGCGGCGCGCCGACCGGGCGCTGGATCCTCACCGGCGGTCTGGGCGGCATGGGCGGCGCGCAGCCGCTGGCGGCCACCATGGCCGGCTTCTCGATGATCGCGGTGGAGTGCGACCCGACCCGCATCGCCATGCGGCTCCGCACCCGCTACCTCGACCGGGAGGCGCGCACCCTCGACGAGGCGCTCGCCATGCTCGAGGAGGCGAGGCGCGCCGGGCAGCCGATCTCGGTCGGGCTCCTCGGCAACGCCGCCGACGTGTTCTCCGAGCTGTCCCGGCGTGGCATCACCCCCGACGTCGTCACGGATCAGACGAGCGCCCACGATCCCATCCACGGTTACCTGCCCCAGGGGTGGACGATCGCGCAGTGGCGGGAGCGCCAGGCGCGCGATCCGGGCTCGATCGTCGGCCCCGCCAAGCAGGCGATGGCGGCGCAGGTGCGGGCCATGCTGGCCTTCCGCGCGCGCGGCGCGGCGGTCTTCGACTACGGCAACAACCTGCGTCAGATGGCGAAGGACGCCGGCGTCGCCGACGCCTTCTCCTTCCCCGGCTTCGTCCCGGCCTATGTGCGGCCGCTCTTCTGCCGGGGGTACGGGCCGTTCCGATGGGTGGCGCTCTCCGGCGATCCCGCCGACATCGCGCGCACCGACGCGAAGGTGAAGGAGCTCATCCCCGACGACCCGCACCTGCACCACTGGCTGGACCTGGCGAGCCGGCGGATCGCGTTCCAGGGGCTGCCGGCGCGGATCTGCTGGGTGGGCGTGAAAGACCGCTTCCGGCTCGGGCTCGCCTTCAACGAGATGGTGCGCAGCGGCGAGCTGTCGGCCCCCGTCGTCATCGGGCGCGACCACCTCGACACCGGCTCCGTGGCGAGCCCCAACCGCGAGACCGAGGCGATGGCCGACGGCAGCGACGCCGTCTCGGACTGGCCGCTCCTCAACGCGCTCCTCTCCACCGCCGGCGGCGCCACCTGGGTCTCGCTCCACCACGGCGGCGGCGTCGGGATGGGCTACTCGCAGCACGCCGGGCTCGTGATCGTGGCCGACGGTACGGAGGCCGCCGGCCGCCGCCTGCGCCGCGTGCTCTTCAACGATCCTGCCACCGGCGTGATGCGCCACGCCGACGCTGGCTACGACCTGGCGCGGACGACGGCCCGCGAGGTCGGGCTCGACCTGCCGATGCTCCGGTGAGCGGGGAGGGCGCCTGTCATGTGGGACATGCTCATCCGCCACGCGCAGGTCCTGACGCTCTCTCCCGGCAGCCCGCACGAGCGGATCGCCGACGGCGCGCTGGCCGTCGAGGCAGGGCGGGTGGCCTGGGTCGGGCCCGACGCCGAACTCCCCGGCGAACGCGCGGCGCGGACCGAGCTCGACGCTGGCGGCGCGCTCCTCACGCCCGGGCTCGTCGACTGCCACACCCACCTCGTCCACGCCGGCCACCGCGCCGCCGAGGCCGAGCTGCGCCTCTCGGGCGCGAGCTACCAGGAGATCGCCCGCACCGGCGGTGGCATCCAGCGGACGGTGTCGGCGACGCGGGCCGCGGACGAGGAGGCGCTACTCGCCGCGAGCCGGCCGCGCCTGCGCGCGCTGCTCGCCGACGGGGTCACCACCGTCGAGGTGAAGAGCGGCTACGGGCTGGAGCTCGCGACCGAGCTGCGCATGCTGCGCGTCGCGCGAAGGCTCGGCCGCGAGGCGCACGTCACGGTGAAGACCTCGCTCCTCGCCGCGCACGCGGTGCCGCCCGAGTTCGCGGGCCGGCCGGACGCCTACCTCGACTTCGCGATCGACGAGCTCCTCCCGGCGGCGACGCGCGAGCGGCTGGCCGACGCCGCCGACGCCTACTGCGAGCCCATCGCCTTCACGCCCGAGCAGGTGGCGCGCCTCTTCGCGGCCGCCCGCCGGCTGGGGCTGCCGGTGAAGCTCCACGCCGACCAGCTCTCGGACCAGGGCGGCGCCGCGCTGGCGGCGCGCTTCGGCGCCCTCTCCGCCGATCACCTCGAGTGGGCCTCGCCGGCCGGGGTGGCGGCGCTCGCCGCGGCCGGCACCGTGGCGGTGCTGCTCCCGGGCGCCTGCTTCTTCCTCTCCGGGACGCGCCTCCCGCCGGTGGCCGCGCTCCGCGCCGCCGGCGTGCCCATGGCGGTCGCCACCGACGCGAACCCGGGCACCTCGCCCCTCACCTCGATCCTCGCGGCCATGGCCATGGCCTGCACGCTCTTCCGGCTCACGCCCGCCGAGGCGCTCGAAGGCACCACCCGGCACGCGGCCCGCGCCCTCGGCCTCACCGACCGCGGAGAGCTCCGCCCGGGGCTCCGCGCCGACCTCGCGCTCTGGGCGGCCGATCACCCCGCCGAGCTCACCACCCGCATCGGCCTCTCGCCGCTCACGCACCGCTTCGTCGCCGGGGAGGTCGCTCGTGAACCGGCCGCCTGATGCCAGCCTATGGCAGGGGCGCGTCGACGCCGAGGAGGGGCCGCGGGCGGTCCGGTTTCATCAGCGCGTCCGGCCGTGGTCGGCGGGCGCCGCGCCGGGGAGCGCGCTCCTCGGGTTCGCCTGTGATGCCGGCGTGATCCGGAACCAGGGGCGCCCGGGCGCCGCCGAGGGACCGGCCGCCATCCGGCGCGCGCTGGCGAGCCTGGCCTGGCACGCGTCCCGGCCGCTTTGGGATGCCGGAGACGTCGTGTGCGAGGGCGACGCCCTCGAGGCGGCGCAGGCCGAGCTCGGCGCAGCGGTCGCGGCGCTCCTCGGCGAGGGCCAGCGCCCCATCGTGCTCGGGGGTGGCCACGAGGTCGCCCACGGCAGCTTCCTCGGGCTCGCCGCGCACGCTGCTCGCAGCGCGAAGGCGCCGGTCATCGGCGTCCTCAACGTGGACGCCCATTTCGACCTGCGCACCGGGCCGCGCGGCACCTCGGGCACGCCGTTCCGCCAGATCGCCGAGGTCTGCGCCGCCCGCGGTTGGCCCTTCCGCTACCACTGCCTCGGCGTCGACGAGGCCTCCAACACCGCCGCGCTCTTCGACACCGCGGCGCGGCTCGGCGCGTCGTGGCGCAGCGACCGGGACGCGGGACTGCAGCGTCTGGCCGAGGTGCGGGCCGAGGTCGCCGCGTTCGCGGCGAGCGTCGAGCTCGTCCACCTCTCCATCGACCTCGACGGCCTGCCGGCGGCCGTCGCGCCCGGCGTATCCGCGCCGGCGGCGCGCGGCGTCCCGCTCGAGGTGGTGGAGACGGTGGTGGACGACGTCCTCGCCACCGGGCGGGTGGCGCTGGTCGAGATCGCCGAGTGCTCCCCGACGCTCGATCCCGATGGCCGGACCGCCAAGGTGGCGGCGCGGCTGGCCGCCCGGGCGGCGCAGAGCTGATCGGTCGTCACCCGGGGAGCCGCAGCCCGCGCGACACGACGAAGCGCTCCAGGAGCCCGAAGGCCGCCTCGACCAGGAGCGCCAGCGCCGCGGCCGGGACGGCGCCCTCCAGGATGAGCGGCACCGAGTCGAGCCGCAGCCCGGTGAGGATGGGCTGTCCGTAGCCGCCGGCGCCGATGAGCGCTCCGAGCGTGGCGGTCCCCACCATGATGACGGCCGAGGTCTTCACGCCGGCCACGATGGAGGGCATGGCGAGCGGCAGCTCGACGAGGCGCAGGCGCGCCGCCGGCGGCAGGCCCAGCGCCCTCGCCGACTCGCGCAGCTCGGGCGTGATCCCGACGAGGCCGGAGTGCGTGCCGCGGACGATGGGGAGCAGGCCATAGAGGAACAGGGCGGCGACGGCCGGGCGCGCCCCGATCCCGAGGAGCGGGATCATGAAGACGAGGAGCGCCAGCGATGGGATGGTCTGCACGAGGCCCGTCGCGCCGAGCACGACCCGGCCGAAGGCGCGCCGCCGGGCGCCGATGCCGAGCGGGACCGCGACGGCGATCGCGGCGGCCAGCGCCAGGCCCACCAGCGCGAGGTGCTCGCCGGTCCGGCGCAGGACCCGCTCCACCAGGCCATCCGACCGCACGGCGGGGGCGCTCCCCACGAGGTCGCGCAAGAGGGCGGCCGCGACCTCCTCCGAGCGCCGGTGACGGAGCTGCACGTCGCCGTTGAGGCGCCGCATCGTCTCGGCCGAGATGCGCCCCTCCAGGCGGCGGATCGCCGCGAGCGCCGCAGGCGCGCGGGCGGCGAGGTCGAGCCGGTGGACGAAGACGGCCTGATACTCCGGAAAGGCGCCCCGGTCGTCCTCCAGCAGGACGAGCCGACGCTGCTCGATCTCGGGGTCGGTCGTGTAGACGTCGGTCACGTCGATCTCGCGGCCCGCGAGGGCCCGATAGGCGACGTCGTGGTCGAGCCCGCGCACCTCGGGGGGCGTCAGCCCGTAGCGTGCGCGCACCGCCGGCCAGCCGTCGGCCCGGTCCATGAACTCGTTCGTGAGGCCGAAGCGCAGCTCGGGGTGGCGGGCCAGGTCGGACATGGAGCGCAAGGAGAGCCGCGCGGCGTCCTCCTCCCGCACGCCGAGGCGGTAGCTGTCGTCGAAGCCGAGCGAGCGCGTCAGGCCCACGCCGCGCTGCGCGAGCAGGTCCGCCAGCTCCGCCGGCGCCAGCTGGCGGTCGAGCCCGAGGATCTCGCGGGTGAGGGTGCCCGTGTACTCCGGGTAGAGGTCGAGGTCGCCGCGCAGGAGCGCCGACCAGAGGATGCGCGTGCCGCCGAGGGCGCGGCGGTGCTCGGCGGCGCCCCCGGCCTCGTGCAGCAGGTCGGTCGCGAGGTCGCCGAGCAGCACCGACTCGGTGAACGTCTTCGAGCCGACGCGGACCGGCGGAGCCGCGGCGACCGCCAGCGCCAGCGCCAGCATGGCCGCGCTCAAGCGTGCTCCGGCAGCGCGAGGCTGCGGTGCGCGTGCAGGAAGTGCGTCACGAAGGGCTCCGCCGGCGCGCGCAGGAGCTCCTCCAGCGAGCCGTCCTGCACCACCTTCCCGTCGCGCATGAGCAGGAGCCGCCCCGCGAAGAAGGCGGCCTCGGCGAGGTCGTGGGTGACGAGCACCACCGTCTTCCCGAGCGCCTGAAACGCGCCGCGCAGGTCGGCCTGGAGGTCGGCGCGCGTGAGCGGATCGAGCGCGCCGAGCGGCTCGTCGAGCAGCAGCACCTCCGGGTCGAGCGCGAGCGCGCGCATGAGCCCGACGCGCTGCGCCTGTCCTCCGGAGAGCTGACCCGGATAGCGCCCGAGCGCGCCCTCGTCCAGGCGTGCCAGGGTGGCGAGCTCGCCGATCCGCCGGTCGATGCGCGCCGGCGGCCAGCCGAGATACCGCGCGACGAGCGCCACGTTCTCGCGCGCGGTCAGGTGAGGGAAGAGCCCACCGCCCTGCACGACGTATCCGATGCGGCGCCGGAGGACGTGAGCGGCGGGGCCGAGCCGCTCGCCGCCGAGCCGCGCTTCACCCGTGTCCGGCACGAGCAGGCCGAGCAGGCACCGGAGGAGGGTGGACTTCCCGGCGCCGCTCGGCCCGATGAGGGCGACCGAGCTGCCGCGCGGCACCTCGAAGGTGACCGGCCCGACGTCCGCGCCGCCGGGGTGGCGCACGAGGGCGCCGCACAGTTCGAGCGCGGCCGGCGCAGCCTGGCGCGCGGGGGAGGTGGGGTCGTCGGCGGGTCTGCGCGCCATCAATAAGGCCGCTCTCCGACGAAGTTCCCCGGCGGCGCATAGTCGCAGACGACGTTCCACCACGTCGCGTCCGCCCCTGGAAAGGGTGAGCCGGTGGTGCAGCGCTCGATGGCGCAGCCGAGGCCGATGGAGCTGCGCCACACGAGCTGGGTGTAGTGGCCGCACACCTTGGAGGCCCTGCAGGTGTTGGAGGCGAGGTCGTAGTCGACGGCTTCGGAGGCCCAGCTGGCGACCGCCGTGCCCGGAGTTGCTGGCCCGGTGCTGGCGTAGAGGTTCTGGCCGAGGCCGAGCGTCCCCAGCGCGGGGTCGTGGTCCCAGATGCACTTGCGAGCCCAGGCACTCGCGGAAGCCACGGCGGAGCTCGACCAGCTCATGCTCGGCAAGGGCGGGCTCGGGGCGGGGGTCGCTCCGTCCCGCACGGCGTCGTGCGCGGCGAGGAAGGCGCATGGATCGGCGCCCAGTGCGCACGGCGCGGAGCCGGCCGGCGTCACGCCGCCACCGCAGGCGAGCGCGACCCCGCCGAGCACGATGCAGCAGACCTTCTTCATCGCGTCTCCGGAGCGCTCGCCATCGCAGTGCCGATGGTCTCCTAACGCTGCGGGTCCGGTCCTGCGGCGGGGGATGAACCCCCGCCCTACTCCGGTGCAGGCGCACGGTCGGGGTCGCGGTCGGGGTCGCGGAGCTTCCCCCTCGCCCCGCGCAGCGGGGAGAGGGTCGGGGAGAGGGGCGGATTCCGCGGTCGGGCTCCGCCGGAACTAGCTCGGCTTCGAGCCGCCGACGCGGGTGGCGACCTTCTCGAGCGAGCTGGTCAGCGTCTTCACGGCGGAGCGCGAGCGCTCGACGGTGGCGGCGAGGGCGTCGACCGGGAGGTGATCCAGCTGGCGGAGGCGCGCGCGCGCGCGGCGCTGCAGGACGGAGCTCGCATCGTGCGCCGCTCGCTCCACGTTCTTGGCGAAGCGCGACACCGACCAGTCGCGCTGGGCGAGGGCCTCGAGCGTACGGTCGAACGACCGGAGGCCGGCGCTGCTGGAGGTCAGCAGGTTCGCGACGCGCTGCCGCGCTCCGGCGACGGCGCTCGGCGCGGGCGTCGCTGCGCTCTCGGTGGCCGGCGGGGTGGTGACAGCGGAGGGAGCGGTGGGCGACATGATTTGAGACCTCGTGGAGACAGAGTGCGCTTGCGAGACGACGGACCTACAATTTGCTCCCATCGGGTCACTTCACTCTACGGCCTCCTCGGGGCGTGAAATACTTGACGCCGCTCAAGAATAAGCGCCTCACAGGCCGAGATAGGCGGCGCGGATCTCCGGGTTCGCGGCCAGCTCAGCGCTCGTCCCCTGCAGACGAACGCGCCCGGTCTCGATGACGGCCCCCCGCTGCGCCACCTCGAGCGCCTGACCCAGGTTCTGCTCGACGAGGAGGATCGTCATCCCCGATGTGTGCAGCTCGGCGACGGTCCGCATCACCTGTTCGACGAGCAAGGGGGAGAGCCCCAGGCTCGGCTCGTCCAGCATCAGCAGCGACGGCTCGCTCATGAGCGCGCGCCCGATGGCGCACATCTGCTGCTCGCCGCCGGAGAGGCTGCCGGCGAGCTGCGCGGAGCGCTCGCGCAGGCGCGGGAAGAGCGTGAAGGCGTGCTCGAGGTTCCTCGCCGCGCTGGCCCGGGCGCGGGCGTGGTACGCGCCGAGCTCCAGGTTCTCGCGCACGGTGAGCTGCGGCCAGAGCTCGCGCCCCTCCGGCACGAGCGAGATGCCGAGCTCCGCGCGCGCTGCGGCGGGAGTGCGGAGCAGGGACTGGCCGCGGAAACGGATGTCGCCCGCGCGCGGCGGCCGCAAGCCGGCGACGGCGCGCAGGGTGGTGGTCTTGCCCGCGCCATTCGAGCCGAGCAAGGTCACCACCTCGCCCTCGCGGACCTCGAAGCCGAGGCCGTACAGCACCTGGACGTCGCCGTAGAAGACGTCGATGGCCTCGACCGCGAGGAGCGGCTCGCTCACGGCCGCGTCTCCACGCCGTGGCGCTTCCCCAGGTACGCCTCGATGACCTGCGGGTCTTGCACCACCTCGGCCGGGAGCCCCTCGGCGAGCTTCCTTCCGTGGTCGAGCACCACCACCCGATCGGAGAGCGACATCACCGCCGCCATGACGTGCTCGATCATGATGATCGACACCCCGCGCTCGTCGCGGATGCGGCGGATGAGGGCCGCGAGCAGCATCGCCTCGGCCGGGTTCACGCCGGCGATGACCTCGTCGAGGAGCAGCACGCTCGGCAACGTCGCGAGCGCGCGCGCCAGCTCGAGGCGCTTCCGCCCTGCCAGCGTGAGCGCGCCCGGGAGCTGCCCGGCGCGATCGGCGAGGCCGACGAAGTCGAGCACCTCCGCGGCCCGTCGCCGGGGCGCCTCGTCGCCGCGGCGGCCGGCGTGCAGGGCGCCCACCGCCACGTTCTCTTCCACGGTCAGGTTGGCGAAGGGCCGCACGATCTGGTGAGTCCGTACGACCCCGCCGCGCACGAGGCGGTGCGCCGCGAGCCCGCTCACCACCTGGCCGCGCAGGCGCACCTCCCCCGAGGTGGGCCGCGCCGAGCCCGCGATGAGGCTGAAGAGGGTCGTCTTGCCGGCGCCGTTCGGCCCGATGACGCCCAGGATCTCGCCCTCGTGGAGCAGGACGTCGACGGCGTCGACCGCCCGGAGGCCGCCGTACCTCTTCGAGAGCGCGCGTGTCTCGAGCAGGAGGGTCGTCATGCGATGGAGGCCTTGGCGGCCGACTTCTGTCCGAGCCCGAAGCGACGCAGGAGGCGGAAGCCAAGTCCGGAGAGCCCGAGCGGCTCGAAGAGGATGATGAAGATGAGGAGGAGGCCGTACAGGCCGAGGTACAGCTGCGGGTAGGAGGCGAGGAGGAACTGGCGCAGGAGCACGAAGACGATGGCCCCCAGGACCGGCCCGAAGATGGTCCCGACGCCGCCGATGACCGACATGAGGACGAACGAGATGGAGCGATCGAAGCCGAACATGTCGTTCGGCTCGATGAAGCTGAAGTACGACGCGTAGAGGCCTCCCGTCACCCCGACCACCGCGCCCGAGAGCGCGAAGACGACGTCCTGGTAGAAGGTGGCGTTGACGCCGACGTCGGCCGCCGCCTCCACGTCGGCCTTGATGGCGAGGAGCTGGAGCCCGAGCGTCGAGCGCCGGATGACGAAGGAGGCGGCGATCACCAGCGCCATCAAGGCGAGGCCCCACCAGTACAGCCGGTACTTGGTGTCGGCGTCGATGGGGAGGGAGAGACCGGAGGCCCCACCGGTGAAGTCCTCCCAGTAGGTGAAGACGAGCCGCGCCGCCTCGCCGAGACCGATGGTGGCGATGGAGAAGTAAGGGCCGCGCAGGCGCAGGGTGGGGTGGGCGCCGAGCGCCAAGGTCCCCGCCGCGAGCCCGCCCGCGACCCACGCCAGCGGCGCGGGCGGGGCCGGCTCGAGCAGCATGAGCCGCGCTGCCACGAACCCTCCCAGCCCGAACATGGCGCCGTGGCCGAAGCTGACCTGGCCCAGGTAGCCGCCCATCCAGTTCCAGGCCAGCGCGCCCGACACCATGAGGAAGGTGAGGGTGACGAGGTTGTGGGTGTAGGGCGAGAAGCCGAGGACGAGCGGCAGCGCCGCCAGGATCGCCACGGCGCCGGCGAAGAGGAGGGCCGTCCGCGCCGGGACGAGCGCCGGCGGTCCCGGCGTCATCCGAGCACCCGCTGCCCCAGCAGGCCGCCCGGGCGGATGACGAGCACGAGCACCAGCATCACGAAGCCGACGGCCGCCGTGAGGTAGGAGGGCAGCACCAGGATGGCGAACACCTCCACCACCGCCAGGATGAGCGCCGCCATGCCCACCCCGAAGACGCTGCCCAGGCCACCCATCACCACCACCACGAAGGACTTGAGCAGCTCGCCCGAGCCGAAGGCCGGGTTGAACGAGAAGAGGGTGGCGGAGAGCACGCCGGCCAGGCCCGCCAGGGCCGAGCCGAGGCCGAAGGTGAGGGTGTAGATGCGCTCCACGTCGATACCGACCAGCGTGCAGCTGTCCGCGTTCTGCGCCACGGCGCGGATGGCGCGGCCGAGATAGGTGCGCTTCAGCAGCAGGTGGAGCAGCACCGGGGTGACCACCGCGATGGCGAGCACCGCCAGTCGGTTCAACGATACGAACGAGCCCAGCAGGGGGAGCGCGCGCGTCGAGTAGCTGGTGCGGAGGGTCTGGTCGTTCCCGCTGAAGAGAAGGTAGGCGATGTTGCGCAGCACGAGCCAGACGCCGAAGAGGAGCAAGAGGGAGGCCGGCCCACCCGCCGCGCCGCGCGGCAGGTGGCGCACCAGCAGGCGGTACATCACGACGCCCATCCCGAACGTCACCGCCACCACCAGCGGGATGAAGAGGTAGGGGTCGAGGCCGGCGCGTCCGTGCAGGACCCAGCCCATGTACGCGCCCGCCATGATGACGCCGCCGTGGGCCAGGTTCACGACGCGCAGCACGCCGTAGATGAGGCCCAGGCCGTAGGCCATGGTGGCGTACAGCCCGGCCAGCAGGACCGCCGAGATGGTCAGGTCGACGAAGCGGGCCACGCCGTCACTTGGCGCAGCGCGGGTTCACCGCCACCCCTTCCGCGCCCGCCACGTCGTGCGGAAAGATGATGGGCGCGCTGCCGTCGGATTGGTTCTGCTGGATGACGAATGGGTTCTGGACCTGCTGGCCGAACTCGGGCTTGAACTCGATCATCCCGCCCGGCAGGAGCGAGTCCAGCTTCGTCTCGAGCAGCGCCTTGCGCACCGCCTCGCGGTCGGCGCTGCCGGCCTTCTCGATGGCCGTGAAGAGGACGCGCGCGCTCTCGTAAGCGAGCGCCTGGAACCATTCCGGCGAGCGCCCGCCGTAGCGCGCCCGGAAGGCGTCGACGAAGCGCTTCGACTGCGCGTTCTTCGAGGCGAGCTGCGCGCTCCACCACACGCCGGAGAGGATGCCGCTCACGTGGTCCGCGCCCAGCGCCTGCACCGCGTCCTTCTCGGCGCCGCGCGCGCCGTAGCTGACCACCTTGTTGCACATGCCGCTCGAGACGTACTGACGGTGCATGGTGATGTAATCGGGCAGGTGGGCGTCGACGAGGAAGAGGTCGACGCCGGCCGCCTTCACCTTCCCCAGCAGCGCGCCGAAGTCCTTGCCGTTCAGCTCGAACGAATCGTCGACGGCGATCTGGTACCCGCCGCCGCTCTTCTGCGCGAAGTCGGAGACGCCCCTGCGGAAGTCCTTGCCGTGGGCGGTGTTCTCCCAGACGAGCGCGATCTTGGCGGGCTTCGGGAGCTTGCCCGCCTTCTGCTGCTCGTCGACCCACTGCATGAGCGTCGTGCCGAGCAGCTCGACCGGCGAGATGAGGCCGAAGAGGTACTTGTACTTGCGCTTGTAGATCTTGGTCGCGCCGCCGCCGCCGTTCAGGTACGGGACACGGTTCTGCTCGGCCACCGTGCTCTGCGCCTCGACCAGGTGGCTCGCGTAGGTCCCGAGGAGGAAGTCGACCTTGTCGCTGTTGACGAGCCGGTCGGCGAGGCTCACCGCAGTCGCCTGGGTGCTCGTGTCGTCCTGCAGGATCAGCTGCGCCGGCACCTTCTTCCCGCCCAGCGCGAGGCCCCCCTTCGCGTTCAGCTCCTCGAAGGCGAGGTCGTAGCCCTCCTTGAAGAAGCCCCCCACCCGCGCCTCGGCGCCGGTGAGGGGGAGGGTGGCGCCGACGAGGACCTTCCCCTTGTCGGCGGCGTCCGCGCGTGGCGCGAGGAGCCCCGCCGCGAGTGACAGGGCGAGGCACAGCGAGCGACAGGGCGAGGTCATGCGCGCCTCCGGATGCGCGGTCGGTCACGCCCGCGTTCCCCGCTCCTTAGGAGTGCGGCGGCCGCCGCGCCATGAGACACCCACCGTGTACCGGTCAGGGGCTCGTCTCGCCGCGTCGTGCGCGCCGCCGCCGGCCGCGAGAAGATTTCGCCATGCACCCGCTCCTGCCCCGGTTGGGCGCCTCACGGCGGACCGCGCTCCGCGCCGGCGCGGCCGTGCTCTCGTACGCCGAGCTCGATCGCGCCGCGCGCGCCCACGCCGCGCGGATGCTCGCTGACGGTCTCGCCGTGGGCGATCGGGTGGCGCTGTGGGCCACCCCGCATCCGGCGACGGTCGCCGCGCTGGTGGGGAACGCGCTCGCCGGGCTCGCGTCCGTCCCGCTCAATCCCGCCATCGGGGCCGCCGAGCTGGCGCACGTGCTACGCGATGCCGCGCCGCGCGCCGTGCTGGCAGCCGAGCCGGCGCCGTTCCTCGCGCGCACGCCCGGCGCGCGGGCCGTCGTCCTCGACGGCCCCGCCTCGTGCGACCTCGGTGCCGGGCCGGCGCTGGACGATCCGCTGCTCGTCCTCTACACGTCCGGCACGACCGGGCCCCCCAAGGGCGCCGTCCTCACCCACCGCAACGCGGCCTTCGACCTCGACGGGCTCGCCGCCGCGTGGGGGTGGACGGAGGACGACGCCCTCGTGCACGCGCTGCCGCTCTTCCACGTCCACGGCCTCGTGCTGGGTGTCTTCGGGACGCTGCGGGTCGGGGCCCGGGTCGACCTCTTGCCGCGCTTCGCGCCGGAGGCGGTCTGCGCCGCCATGGAGGCGGGCGGCACCATGCTCTTCGCGGTGCCGACCATGTACCACCGGCTCGCCGAGCACGCCGAGGCAGTCCCGGCCGACGCGCGGCGGCTGGCGAGGGCGCGGCTCCTCGTGTCCGGCTCGGCGGCCTTGCCAGTGCGGGAGAACGACCGGGTCTGGCGGCTCTTCGGGCAGCGGGTGGTCGAGCGCTACGGGCTCACCGAGACGCTCATCAACTGCGCCGCCCGCCACGACGGGCCGCGCACGCCGGGCACGGTCGGCCCGCCGCTCCCCGGGCTCGAGCTGCGCCTCGTGGACGACGAGCGCCGCCAGCTCACCCCCGGGCCGGAGGTGCTGGGGGAGGTGGCGGTGCGCGGGCCGAACGTCTTCCGGGGCTACCTGAACCGCGAGGACGCGACCCGCGCCGCCATGGACGAGGCCGGCTTCTTCTACACCGGCGACATCGCGTCGCTCACCCTCGACGGCGAGCTGCGCATCGTCGGCCGCCGCGCCACCGACCTCATCAAGACCGCCGGCTACAAGGTGGGAGCGGGCGAGGTGGAGACGGCGCTGCTCGAGCACCCGGCCGTGCGCGAAGCGGCGGTGATCGGCGCGCCCGACGAGGACCTGGGCGAGCGGATCGTCGCCTTCGTGGTGTGCGTGGAGGGCGCCTCGCCGCGCCCGGAGGAGCTGGCGGAGCACGTGGCACGCCTCCTCGCGCCTCACAAGCGGCCGCGGCTGGTGCGGCTCGTCGCGAGCCTGCCGCGGAACGCCATGGGGAAGGTGCTCAAGAGGGAGCTCGCCGTGTCGTTGGGTAACCTGGCGTGATCTGCTGGGCGCGGGCCGGCGGAGGGGCGCGCCGGTTCTGCGGCGGGGGATGAACCCCCGCCCTACTCAGGGTGTAGGGCGGGGGCTTGTCCCCCGCCGTCTAGGAACCCGGCCGCAGCGGCTCGAGGAGCGCGTCGACCACGACCGTGATCTCGTCGCGGACCGTGATGGAGACGAAGAGCACTTTGGCCGGCTTCACCTGGACCCCGAAGTCGGCCAGGTGGAGGGGAAGCCGCCCGCGCACCCGCATCGAGCCTGGAGACGAGGCATCCCGGGAGACGCCGAGCTCGAGCCGGACCGGCCGCGACGAGCCGTGCACGGTGAGCACCCCCTCGACCTCGACCTCTCTGGTCGAGCCCGCGACGGGTCCGCCCTTCGAGAGCTCGAGGACGATGTCGGGGAACGCGATGGCATCCGGGCCGGACGCGGGCAGGCGGTTGTGGTCGTCGCAGACGTGATCGCGAGGGTAGCGCGCACGGGTGTAGTCGAGCCCGAGCGCCTCGCGCAGGTGGCAGCCGCGCTTGGGGTCGTCGCTGCGGAACGCGGCCAGCGGGATCACGAGCCGCCCGCGCTCCAACCGGAGCGCCTCCGGGTCGAGCCGCATCGTGCCGTCGACCGCGGTGACGTGCTCGTGGTGCGTGCCCATGGAGTAAGGGACGTCGACGACGAGGCCGTCGCGCGGCAGCCGGACGCTGTAGGCCGCGGCCGCCGCGCGGGCGCGGAGCGGAGCGAGCGCGGCCAGCAGGGCCAGGGCGGCGAGGAGGCGGCGCGTGGTCGACAGCTGGCTCACGAGCAGTCGTGTAACGCCGGCTCACCGAGATCGCTGCTGGGGCAGCGCCGACATGACCTTCGACACCACGCGATCGCAGCGCGGCGCGAAGAAGGGGAAGGCGCTCGTCGCGGCTTCACCCGCCACCTGGAGCAGGGTGTCCTTGAGCGCCAGGCGCCCCCGGTGCAGACGCACCTTGACCGTCTCCTCGGTGAGGCCGAGCGCCTGCCCCGTCTCCGCCGTCGAGAGCCCCTCGATCTCGCGCAGCACGAACACGGTCCGGTACGACAGCGGCAGGTGATCGACCGCGGTCTCGAGCAACGCTGCCGTCTCGCGGACCGCGGCGCGCTCCTCCGGCGACTCGGGCGGGGCGCGCATGAAATCCTCCGTGGAGCCCTCTGCGGCCTCGTCCCCGTCGCCCACCACCACCAGGCGAGCGCTGCTTCGGAGCCGGCCGAGGGCCTCGTTGATGGCGATCCGGGTGAGCCAGGTGGAGAACGCGGCTTCTCCGGAGAACTGATCGAGCTTCAGGTACGCGTCGAGGTAGGCCTGCTGCATCGCGTCCTCGACCTCGCCCTCGTCGCGCAGGATGCTGCGGATGGCGCGGTAGACGCGGACGTTGTTACGGCGCATCAGGACCTCGAAGAGCGCGTCCTCACCCGATCGTACGCGGGCGACGAGCTCGCCGTCGCTGAGCTGTGGCGCTCCTCCCCGCCCTGCCCGCGCGTCTAGATCCAGGCCCATGATCTTCTCCAGGCCATGAGATGCACGAACGCCTGCCGAGGTGACACGGCCCCTCGGGGTGCCCGAACCCGCGCCATACGCAGCGTACGACTCGTACGATGCGTGCAGTCCCTGCGCAGCCAGATCCATTTCGGCGCAGATCCTGCCGCGGTGGACGTGGCGAGTGGCGGAACGCAGGGGAGGTGCTGGGGCTGGCGGTGAACTCTCTTGCAATCACGGAGGGTTCGTCGACATGTCGCATGATGTCGCAGGTGCCTCCCCCCATGACCAGACGGCATGGCGCTTCCATGTCACCGGAGCATGGCAGCGGGCATCGAGAGGTCGAGGGCGCTGTACATCGTGCACCTCGTGGAGCCGGACGCGCGGGGAGGGACGGTGCGGCCCGTGTGCGGCGATTGGGGCGAGAGCGTGAGCTGGGCGAAGACGTTGGGCGCGGTGAGCTGCCCAGGCTGTCTCGCGACGAAGCGCCTCAGCGACGCGGGTGCAGGACGCTCGTCAGCCGCTCCAGGGCGCGGGCGAGATCCTCGGGAGGAACTGCGGTGAAGCAGAGCCGCGCCCAGGTCGTGTAGTCGCGGCCTGCGGATGCCCCCGGGGTGAGGAGCACACCAGCTTCCAGGCAGCGGAGGAGGAAGTCATCGAGCTGCTCGCCCGGCCCGAGGAAGGGCGCTGCATCGAAAAAGAGGAACGTCCCCGCCTCGGGCGGTGGTAGGCCGAGCGCGGTGGCCGCCGAGG
>DASPZP010000253.1:0-15682 GCA_035636195.1 Anaeromyxobacteraceae bacterium | reverse complement strand
GAGTATTTCGCGGCCAAGCTCCGCGCTGAGAAGCAGAAGAACGACGTCATCAACCAGGTGAAGGACGGCCGCGGGAAGCCGTTTCTCCTCCTCGACGTCCGCCCGCGCGCGGCGTTCCGCAAGGCGCACATCCAGGGCGCGTGGTGCGTCCCGAGCGAGGAGCTCGCATCGCTCATCCCCCAGCTGCCGCGCGATCAGGAGCTCGTGACCTACTGCTGGAGCGACTACTGACACCTCGGCGCGCGCGTCGCTCTGCAGTTGGCAGAGCATGGCTTCTTCGTGAAGGAGCTGAACACGGGCTGGACCGAGTGGCAGGAGGCGGGGCTGCCCACCCACGGCGACGCTCAGCTCGCGGCGGATGTGATTCGCTGCGGTTGCTCACTGCACGCGGAGCTCGTGGCCGAAGCGGGGGTCGGTGCGCCCGCCGCGCCACACTGAACGGAGCTGGTCGTGGACGCGAGCCCGGGCTGACGCTGAACAGTCCGCAGACGCTGAGCATTCTCGGCAAGTCACCCCTCTCGTGCCCGGAGAGTGCCCCGCTGGTGCGGGCCATGCATCATGCAGGCGATGCGGGCGAGCGGAGCCGCGCACCCGCTCGCACTGTCGCGCCCGCGCTCCGCATGTAGAGGAGGACCTCATGGGACCGACCCCCTGGAACGCGGCGCTGGACACGGGAAATCCGGCGCTCGACGAGCAGCATCGCGAGCTCTTCCACCTCCACGCCGAGGCCGTCGACAGCGCGCGTGGCGTCGAAGGGCGACCTGCTCCGACCGTCCTGGCCGAGCTGCTGAAGAGTACGCGCGAGCACTTCGCCTTCGAAGAGGAGCTCATGGCAGAAGCCGGTTATCCGGGGCGCGAGCCTCATGGCCAGGCGCACCGCGAGTTCATGGACGATCTCGTCGCCCTCGTCGCAGAGGGAACCCGCGACCCCTCGTCGATGGCGCTGCGGCTCTGGCTCGAGTCGCGCTATCCGTCGTGGTGGAAGTGGCACCTGCGCACGCACGACGTCGCCCTCGCGAGACACCTCATGGCGCCGCCAGCTCCTGCCGCCGCGTCGTGAGCATCGAGGCCAGCCGCACGTCGACCGGGCGGACGTGCTCGAAGCGCCGGAAGGCCCGGCGCAGCTGGTCCGCCGACGAGAAGCCCACCAGCTCCGCCACCCGCTCCACGCTGACGCCCGGATCGCGGAGGAGCTCCTTGGCGCTGGCAGCGCGGATCTTCCGGAGGTACGAGTGCGGCGAGATGCCGGCGTAGGCCTGGAAGAGCCGGCCCAGGTGGCGTGGGCTGGTGTGGACCTGGCGCGCCAGCTCGGGGATCGTCCAGTCGCGCGCGGGATCCCGGACCACCAGGTCCTGCGCCCCGTGCACCCGCGGATCGATGTGGTTGCGATGCAGGAGCCAGGGCGAGAGCTGCGGGTCGCTCCCGGCCCGCCGGAAATAGAGCACCAGCAGGCGCGCCACCTCGACGGCCACCAGCGGACCCGCCAGCTCCGACACCAGGTGCATCGCCAGATCGACTCCGGCCGTGACGCCGGCGCTGGTGAGGACGTTCCGGTCGCGTACGAAGATCCGGTTCTCCACGACCGTGAGGCGCGGGTGCTCGCGGGCGAGCCGGCGCGTGAGCGTGTGGTGGGTGGTGCAGGCGTGATCCTCCAGCAGTCCGCTCTCGGCGGCCAGGAAGACGCCCGAGCAGACGGTGCAGAGCAGCTGCTCCGGCCCCACGGTGCGCGCCAGCCAGGCTGCCGCCTGCCGCGCCTCGGCGCGTCGGTAGTCCCGCGCCGACTTCTCGACCCCCGGGATGACGACGATCGCCCCCCGCGGGAGCCCGTTGGGCAGCGGCTCCACCCCGGCGAGCGAGAGCCCGATGGAGGTGCGGGGCAGATCGGCTGGGCCGACGTAGTGGATCCGGAACGGCGCCCCGAACTCGGCCGCGACGCGGAGCGTCTCCGAGGTCCCGGCGAAGTCGAGGAGCATGGTCCCGGGCAGGACCAGGAAGTAGACGTCAGGGCCGTAGCGCGTTGACCCGCAGCTCGTAATTCCGGACATAGGGTTCCATGCCGACGAGGAATTCACGGTCCCGCGGGAGATCCCGGGTGCGCCGGATGTCAGCTCCCGCATACGCGTGGATGGCCTCCAGCGACTCCCAGTACGAGACGACCTGGAACTCGGTGTACTGCTCGCCGTCCGGACCGCCGTCGATCCGCATGAGCTGATAGCCCAGGTTTCCCTGGATGCTCGGGAACTTGGTGATGGCCCCGGCGAGGTACTTCTCGTACTCGTCGGCCTTCTCCCGTGGGGTCTTGCCGTGCCAGGTCCGGGCGATGACCGGCTTGCCAGGCCTCGACGACAGCGCCGTGAGTCCGCGCTCCTCGGCCCCATGGCTGCCGCCGGCGTACCCCAGGCCGAGCCCCACGACTGCGACGGTGAGCAGCATCCCTGCCAGCTTCGCTTTCATGTGGTCCGCCTCCTCGATGAGCACGGGATCCGTAGCCGGGGAGGCCTGGCCCGCCACGGCGGTCTCGGACCGGTTTCGCGCAGAAACGGACATGGACGGCGTCGGCGCGGCCCCTGAGGGTCGAGCCGGAGCCGGCGGTAGGAGAGGGCACCTGACCCGGGGGTCACGGACACCCGGCAGGCGCGCGGAATTGACGCGGGGTCAATTCCGGACAACGAGAGGGCTTTGCATCTGGCGGCGCACCAAGAGTGGATGGCACAGGGAGAGCATTCAGCATGTGGCCGGGCGCGAACCCTGAACATCGGAGCGATCACCCGTGAGTGTCATGAAACCTGCGCCGCCCTCGTCGCGCTACGCCGTCTTCGGCGCAGGGCCCCACCTGGTGGGAGTCCCGGCCAGCGTGGTGGAGGAGATCTTCGTCCTGCCGGCGATCCACCACTCGCCCGGGCTGCCCCCACACTGGCGAGGGGTCGCCAACGTGCGCGGCTCGGCCCTGCCCGCGCTCGACCTCCGCATCTGTCTGGGGCTGGTCTCCGCCTCCAGCGACCTGGAGGCGCTGCTCACGCTCCTGCGAGATCGGGAGCAGGACCATCGCAACTGGCTCTCCGAGCTCGACGCTTCGGTGCGCGAGCGGCGGAAGTTCACGCTCGCGACCGATCCGAGGAAGTGCAAGTTCGGACAGTGGTACTACGCGTTCAAGAGCGAGGACGCCGTGCTCAGGGGCGAGCTCGCGAAGATCGAGCAGCCCCACTCCGCCATCCACGCGCTGGCGGGCCAGGTCGGGGCCCTCGAGGCCGCAGGGCAACACGAGCGGGCGCTCGACTTGATCGAGCGCGCGCGGCGCGGCCTGCTCTCGGACCTGCTGCAGCTCTTCGAGCAGATCCGGCGGGCGGTCCAGGACCAGCACCGCGAGATCGGGGTCGCGGCGGTCCTGGGCGGGCGGCGGAGCGTGCTCATCGTCGACCGAGCCGAGGCCGTCGCGGATCTGGAGCGCATCGCGGACGCCGACGACCCGCTGGCATCCGGCGAGCTGCAGGCGGATCTGGTCAGCAGGATGGCCCGCTGGAAGGGCGCCGCGCAGCCCGTGATGCTCCTCGACCTGGACCGGATCGCGGCCGTCGCGGCCTGACCACCGGGAGCCGGCGGCGATCAGGGGCGCCGCTGCTGGACGAGGAGGTCGTGCATGTCGTTGGCGTGCTCCTCCTCCTTGGCCAGGATCGTCTCCAGCATGTGGCGGGTGGTCGGGTCGTGGTTGGCGAAGTACCGGATCATGGCCCGGTAGGTCTCGACCGCGATCCGCTCAGCGACGAGGTCCTCCTCGATCATGCTGCGAAGGTCGTGCCCCTCCGCGTACTGGGTGGCGGCGCGCGCGAGCAGGCCGTCGGGGTTGAAGTCCGGCTTCCCGCCCAGCTGGTTGATGCGCTCGCCGATCTGGTCGGCGTGCTCCTCCTCCTCGCGGGCATGGGTAGCGAACTCCCCCTTCACCGACTCGCTATGGATCCCTTGCGCGGCGATGGCGTGGAACTTGTACCGCAGCACGCAGACCAGCTCGGTCGCCAGCGCGTCGTTGAGGAGCTTGAGGGTGGTCGCGACGTCACCCTCGTAGTTTCCGGTGACGGGGCCTTCGTCCATGTGCTCCCGTGCCCGCCTGCGCAGCTCCTCCATGTCCATGACGAACGGTTGTGCCTCGGCCATGATCCTCTCCCTCCTGCGAACGCGTGGGTGACGAAATGGATAAGCATCAGCACCGGACGCGCGCAGGAGCTGGGGACCGCTCGGCGGGCAGGCCGGAGAGCGGGGCGCGCACGATCCCCGGAGAGGCGATGGCACATCGCGCGGCCGAGCTCGTGCAAGCCGGCATGGCGGTGGGGCTCGGCACGGGGCACGCGGCGAGGGCGTTCCTGGTCGCGCTGGCGGACCGCGTGCGGCGGGGCCTCGAAGTCCGCTGCGTCGCCACCTCGGTCGCGACCGAGTCGGCGGCGCGCGATCTCGGCCTCCCGCTGGCCTCGCTGGAAGATGTCGGCGAGCTCGACCTCGACGTGGACGGCGCCGACGAGATCGACCCAGCGCTCGACCTCGTGAAAGGCTACGGCGGAGCCCTGGTGCGTGAGCGGATCGTGGCCGCGGCCTCGCGACGCTTCGTCATCCTGGCGGGATCCGAAAAGCTCGTCGCCCGCCTCGGGGAGCGGGGCCTGCTCCCGGTCGAGGTGGTCCCGTTCGGAGCGGCGTGGTGTGCGCGGCGGCTCGCCGAGCTGGGTTTCCCCGCGCGACCCCGCAGGAAGGCAGGAGCCAACTTCGTCACCGACAACGGGAACGTCATCCTCGATTGCGCCGTGGAGCCGATCACGGATCCGTCCGCGCTCGAGCGGCGCATCCGTGCCATCCCCGGCGTGGTGGGGACGGGATTGTTCCTCGGGATGGCCGACACCGCGTTCATCGAGGATGCGTGCGGGAACGTGACGGTGCGCCAGCGGGTCTGAAAGGATTCAGGAGGGCCGGGCGATCCTCGGCGCGGTCGCCAGGACCTCCTCGATCAGGTCGATCGGCACGGGCTTCGCGAGATGGCGGTTGAAGCCCGCGTCGCCCGCCTTGCGCTGTTCTTCCGGCGACGCGTAGCCGGTGACCGCGACGAGGAAGGTGGGCGCGAGCGCCTCGTCCGCCCGGATGGCCCGGGCGACCGCATAACCGTCCATCCCGGGCAGCCCGAGGTCGCACAGCACGAGATCAGGCCGGAACGTCCGTACCTTCGCGAGGCCCTCGACCCCGTCGTACGCAACCTCCACCTCGTGATCCCAGACGAGCAGCACCTCGCGAAGCGACTCTGCAGCGTCGAGGTTGTCCTCGATGATGAGCACCCTGCGGTGCGGCATCGGCGCGGCGGCTGGCCGCGCCGCCTCCTCGATCGCGGACGCCTCCTGCACCAGCGGGAGGCGGATGACGAGCTCGGCGCCGCGATCGGTGCCCTCGCTCTTTGCCTGGACCGATCCCCCGTGGAGCTCGACGAGCCCCTTCACGAGCGCGAGGCCCAACCCGAGCCCCCCGCGGGTCCGGTCGAGGGTGGTGTCGGCCTGGATGAACGGCTCGAACATCCGCGCCAGGAAGGAGGGATCGATGCCGACCCCGTCGTCCCGGACGCGGACGAGCGCCACGCCCGGGCCGCGCTCCACGACGACATCCACGTTCCCCGCGGCCCGCGAGAACTTCGCGGCGTTCGCGAGGAGGTTGCCGACGATCTGCGAGATGCGCGTCGGATCGGCGTGGATCCAGAGCGGCACCTGCGGCAGGTGGCTGCGCAGCGACACGGAACGCCCCGAGAAGAGCGTCCGATGATCCTCGAGCGTCCGCAGGACGAGGCCGACCAGATCGATGCGCGCCTTCTGGAGCTTGATCTTGCCGCGCGAGACGCGGGTCACGTCGAGCAGGTCGTCGACGAGGCGCGTGAGGTGCATGACCTGTCGGTTGATGGTGTCCCGGGCCCGCCCAGCCTTCTCTCCCCCGTGCGGCGCGTGGTCGAGCAGCCACAGCGAGTTTCGGATGGGCGCGAGCGGGTTGCGGAGCTCGTGTGACAGCACGGCGAGGAACTCGTTCTTGGCCAGGTCCTGCTCGTGCAGCCGCTCGTTCAAACCCCGGAGCTCGGTCGTCCTCGCCTCGACACGCTGCTCGAGGTGCAGGCGGGACTCCCGGAGCTCTTCCTCCATCTGCTTGCGCTCGGTGATGTCGGTGATGACGCCGACGAGGAAGCGGCGGCCCTCCGGGGACACTTGGAGCGACTTGCGCGTGAGGATGAAGTGCAGCCGCCCGGCGCCGTCGGTGAACCGCTCCTCGTTCTCGACCACCTCTCCGCTCGCGAAGACGAGGTCGTCCTTCGCCCAGAACACGTCCGCCTCTTCCTTCGGGAAGAAGTCATAGTCGGACTTCCCGAGGAGTTGCGCCCGATCGAAGCCCATCAAGCGGCAGAGCTTGTCGTTCAGGAGGACCCACTTGTGCTGCTCGTCCTTCACGAACACCGGGTTCGGGAGCGCCTCCAGGATGGTCGCCACGAACTGGAGCGCGCGCTCACGGTCGAGCGCCGCAGCCAGCCCGTCCTCGGTCATCGCTCCCACCACCCGCATCGTTGATTCCACCTCTGTCAGGCCCTTACGGGCCGCCAACAGCTTACTGGCGCTCGCGCGCCGCCGCTTGGGGCACCGGAGCGTGCCGCGCCGCCGCGCCGTGCCGGCGCAGCCGCGGGATCAGGATGAGCGTCATCCCGTACAGGGCCAGGGCGAGGAACAGCGACGAGGGGCGGCTCCGCGCGAGGGTCTCGATCGCGAGCTGGAGCCCGACCACCACGAGCAGCGGGTAAGCCAGCCACCCCGCCTCGCGCCAGGCCTCGAACCTGCCCGCCCACGCCAGCAGGAGCACGCCGCCCACCTGCACGGCGGTCCGGACCGTCGCCGCGAGCGCGGCGTTCGCCTGCGGCCCCGGCGCTCCCGCCAGGAGCGGCACCAGCCAGCCGACGACCAGCCCGGCGGCGCCGACGGTCAGCGCCGCGATGAGCAGCGAGCGCGGCACCCGATGCCGCGCGAGCAGCGGAGCGGAAGACGCGCGGCCCATCAGCCAGGCCGAGGCCGCCATCGCGGCCACCACCACCGCCGCCGACGGAGGCGCGTCGGGCCAGCGTGCCGAGGGAGAGGCGACGAGCGTCGTGGCGGCGTGGGGCAGGGCCCCGCTCTGCACGCAGGCCGCGACGGCATAGACGCAGCCGTGGACGGCCAGCGTGAGCCGCCGGAAGCCACCCGCCAGCGCGGACGAGAGGACGGCGAGGGCAGCCCACCCCATCGCCAGTGCCTGGCCGGAGAGGACGAGGCCGGTGCCGGCCAGGACGAACACGATGCCGACCGCCGCGTAGAAGTAGAAGTTCGCCTTGCCCCGCTGCCGGCGCTCGACGAAGGCGAACGCCACCGCGTAGAGGGCCGCCCCGAACGCGAGGTTGACGAGCCCGACCACGCCCTCCGCCATCCCGCTCCGGACGGTGACGTACGCCGCGCCGCCCACGCCGGCTGCGAGCAGCAGGGCCGTCTGCACGACCTCGAAGTCGACCACGGCGCGTTTCAGGTAGAGCGTGCGCAGCGCGACGCTGCCGAGGTAGACGGCCATCACGAGCACTTGCACGAGCAGCGCCGCGCCGGGACCCTCCGCGGCGGAGGGGGCGACGGCGCGCAGCGTCAGCACGGCCAGCACCAGGTCCGTCACGAGCGCGACCGGCCAGCGCAGGGAGGTCCAGTCCAGGACGTAGCCGAGCCACAGCGTCGCCACGCCGAGGAGGGCGAGATACAGCGCCGGTGGCACCAGGCGGCCGGTGGCCGGCATGAGCGCGACCGCGGTGACGACGCCGCCGAGCTCCACCAGCCAGGCGAGCGCGTGCAGGCGGCGCCGCGCGGCGACGGCGAGCGCGGCCGCGGTGAACAGGGCGAGCGTCGCGACGGCTGCCGTCGGCGCGAGCAGGCGCAGCCGCGCCGCGGCCTCGAACAGCAGCGGGAACCCGATGAGCAGGCCGGTGGCCCCGTGGAAAGTGGCGCTCGACGGTTGCGACCTCCCCACGCGGTGGGCCATCGCCAGCCAGCCGCAGGCGTACACGAGCCCCAACCCCGCCCCGGCCCAGGTCGGGATGGAGCCTGCCTCGGTGATGGCGCGCAGCAGGAACGCGCCGGCCAGGACGAGCAGCGTTCGCCCGACCAGCGCCAGGTTCTTCGTGGCCGCCGCGAGCTCCCGGGAGAGGTCCGGTGTGGCGGAGGGGATGGCCGCCGGCGGAGCGCCAGGCCGAGCGGTGGCGGCCGCAGCCGGCCGGCGCTCCAGGGCAGCGCAGCGGCGCTCCAGCTGCCGGTGCGCCTCGGCCAGCTCGGCGATGCGTTCCTCGAGCTCGGAGAGCCGGTCGGACACTGCTGCCTTCCCTGCGGCGCATGGACAAGAGCGCCGCCCGCTGGCGGCGCCTACGCCGCGTGGATGCTGCCCTCCTCGGTCGCCTCCCCGCGCGCCGGCGGAGCCGCCGCGGCGGCAGCCTCGGGCTCCTCGATGCCGAGCACGCGATCGAACACCCACAGGATGACGAAGGGCGCCGCGAAGAGGGTGATGGCCATGAGGATGCCCTCGCGGCCGAACACCTCGGGGTCGTAGTGGGAGCGGAGCCCGCGCAGCGACTTCGACATGAGCTGCCCGCCCACCACGATGTTCCACCGCATCGAGAACACCTGGAGGAGGCAGAGGAAGGCCGCCACCGTCGAGAGCGTGTTCCGCACCCGCTCGTGCAGGTAGCGGTTCATGAGCACGACCACCGCCAGCAGGATGAGCGGGATGAGGCCGCCCACGATCATCTGCATGGTCACGTACGAGAACTGGAGCCGGGTCGTGAGCAGCTCGGAGATGATGAGCCACGACTCCGATCGCTCGTAGGCCATGACGATGATCTCGAGGAGCTCGAGGGTGATGGTGAGGATGAGGAAGAACCAGAGCCAGCGCGCCAGCGCCGAGACGCAGGGCTGATCGGGCGCGCGGGCCCGCAGCTTGGACACGACCTGGTACAGCACCATCAGGAGCGCGATGCCCGAGACGGCCGCCGACATGAGGAAGATGACCGGCATCAGCGGCGTCGACCACCAGGGGTTCGCCTTGATGGCGCCGAAGATGAACCCCACGTAGCCGTGGAGCATGCACGCGCCGGGCAGGCCGATGCCCGCCAGGAGCGTGATGGCGCGGTGATCGACCTCGAGCGCGCGCGGGCCCGTGTCGTAGGTGCCGAGCGCGAGCGTCGCGTAGAAGGCCCGCTTGACCCCCCGGGTCCGCCTCGCCCGCAGGATGATCTCGTGGCGCCAGACGAACCAGACCTCGAGCACCAGGATGGCGAGGTAGCCGCTGTAGAGGATGCCGAACCCCGCCATGGCCGAGGTGAAGTGCGGGGTGATCATGACGTTGATGCCCCGCTCCGGGTGCCCGAGGTGGAGCTGGAGCGGCAGCGAGGCGACGAGCAGGAACGCGAAGGAGGTCGCCATCGCGAGCCGCGCCACCGGCTTGAACTCGGTGCGGCCGAAGAGGTGGTACAGCGACGTGACGATGAAGGCGCCCGCCACGAAGCCCGTGATGTACGGATACATCACGATCATCAGGCTCCACCAGACGTGAACGTCGTTCGGGAAGGAGAAGCCGCTGATCTCGGGCGTCATCGGACCTCCTTGTCGAGGTGCAGGTAGTAGCACTGCGGCTCGGTCAGGAGGTGCCCCTGCAGCACCTCCACCCGGTCCCGCGCGATGGCGAGGCGGACCGGGTCGTCCTCGCGCTTGAGGTCCCCGAACTGGCGCGTGCCGGTCGGGCAGACCTCGACGCAGGCGGGCTTCAGGCCCTTCGTGACGCGGTGGTAGCACCAGGTGCACTTCTCGGCGGTGTGCGTGACCGGCGAGATGAAGCGGCTCCCGAACGGACACGCCTGCACGCAGTACGCGCAGCCGATGCACCGCTCGGCGTCGACCATCACGACGCCGTCCTTGGTGCGGTACGAGGCGCCGACCGGGCAGACCTGGACGCAGGGGGTCGCCCGGCAGTGGTTGCACATCTTCGGCACGAAGAAGGACTTCGTCGCCGTGAAGCCCACCTGGACCGGACCGAAGCCGTCCTTCCCGCCGTTCGGCGAGTCGACGTGGGTCTGCTCCATGCCGATGACGTAGCGCTCGATCCAGGTGCGGTAGAAGCCGTCCGGCACCTTGTTCTCGGCCGCGCAGGCGCGGACGCACGAGCCGCAGCCGATGCACTTGCTCGTGTCGATGAGGTACGCGTAGAGGTGCTCGTCCCAGCTGTACGCCTCGCCCCGCGGCTTCTCGGCGACCGCCGCGAGGGCGTCGGCGACCGTCCCGCCGGCGATGAACACGAGCGCTCCGCCGGAGAGCCTCATCACGTCGGCGAGGAACTGACGCCGGCCGTACTCCGGCGGCGTCGGGGTCGCCGGCTCCGGCTGCAGCACGGGGAGGGAGGTGGTCGAGGTGGGGGCCATGTCCTGGTCGCCTCCGCTACGGCTTCGGGGAGTGGGGGTCGTGGCAGCCGAGGCAAGCGTGGCCTTCGAGCGGGCCGCTCACGTGTTGTTCGAGGACGACCTGCGGAAAGCGGGCCGGGCGGCCGTCGATCTTGCGGTGGCACCGGGCGCACAGGAGGTAAGAGCGGTCGACGGGCGGGGCCTCGACCGAGCCGTCCTCCTTCACGTGAAGTCCGAGCGGGCCGTGGCAGATCTCGCAGCTCACGTTCTTGTGACCGCCCGCCGCCCGCTTCTTGGCCTGGTCGTCGTGGCACTCGCCGCAGGCGGCCGCCCCGCGGTGGAGCGGGAGGCGGACGTTCATCTGCTCGACGACGTTGTCGTAGCGGTACGGGCCATACATCCCGTACGACTTCGGGACCAGGAAGCCGCGGGTGACCATCACGGCCGCGACCACCGCCCCGAGGACGAGTGCGACGCGGAAGACGTGGCGGGCGTGTTCCATCGGTGGACCTCAGTCGACCCTGGGTCGGTTCGGATCGCGCTCGACGCGCTCGAGCTGGAAGAGCCAGGAGAGCCAGCTCGAGCCGCGCCGCGGCTGCTCGGGATCCAGCGGCAAGCGCTCCGGCGCGAACACCACCGCGAGCAAGCTCCGCCTCCTGCGCGCAGGCGGCGGCTCCTCCACCGGAAGCGTCTCGCACGCGAACGCGGCTTTGAGCTGGTGGAAGAAGTTCGCGACGGGGTGGTGCGACATTATGTCCACCACGGAAGCACTTCACCGCGGGCGCAGCAATACCCCCCTGAGAAAGGTCAATCGGCGTCGGGCTTTGAGGCGTATGATTGATCTTAATCAATACAAATGGCGTCCCGACGGGTCAGCCGAGCGCGTCATAAGCGCTCCGGACCACCTCCGCCCCGTACACCCGCTCGAGGCGCCGCACCGAGAAGTGCGCCCAGGCGGTCTCCTGGTAGTGGTGGATGAAGAGCGTGTTGATGGCCGCGCCGCCCGCCGCGCCGAGCAGCGGCACGAGCTGCGCGATGGCCTTGTCGGTGATGCTCACGCCCAGGCGCTGCGCGATGCGGGAGAGGAGCTGCACGAGCGCAGGCGCGCCCTTCTCGCCCATGGCCTCGGCGATGCCACGCTCGGCCACGAACTCCGCCGCCTGGCTCACCGCGCGCGTGAGCGCCGCCCGGGTGGCGAAGTAGGCCGAGTCGGCGGCATCGTCGCGATCGCTGCGGGAGCCATAGGCGAAGACCGTGAGGCACTCGAGGCGCCCGGTGACCTGGCGCAGGTCCTCGCCCTGGGCGCGAGCATGATCGGCGATGGACCGGAGCATCACGGTGAGCGAGAAGGGCAGCTCGACGAGGAGCCCGGCGAGCCCGGCCAGGCCCCCCACGGCGCCGCTCGCCATCACGATGCCCCGGTGCAGCCAGTTCGAGGGCTGCCGCCCCGGGCGCTGGTCGAGCGTCTGCAGCGCCACCTCGAGCGAGGTGTCGAGCGCCTTGCGCGTGCCGGCGGCGATCGCCTGCTGGGGGCCGGGCGGGAGCTTCTTCAGGAGCGCGTCGATCGGCTGGCCGACCTGGCCCGCGATGCGAATCGCAAGGCCGGGGTGCTCGAGCGTTTGTCGGGCGCGGGCGAGCTCGCGGAGATCGTGCGGCGTGAGCGAGGACATCATGAGAACTTAACCGCGTGGCCGCTGGCGGATGACCTCGCGGCGGAGCCGCGCGGGCCCTCCTCAGGGCCGCGCCGCGGCGGTGGCGTCGCGCCTCGCCGCGGCGGGCGGGAGCGCGAGCGCCTCCGCGAGCGTGCTGGGGGCCTCCAACGTCCCGGGGCAGAGCCGCTCCGCCAGCTCGGCCGCGGCCAGCGCGAGGTCCTGGCGTGAGCTCGAGGAGCGGCGCAGGCTGCGCTCGAGCCTCGCCACCTCCTGGAACCGCTGGCGCGAGCTCACGCCGTGCCTGGCCGCGGACCGGTGGCGCGCGGCGAGGAGCGCGTCCCGCCGGAGCGCCTCGAGGAGCTTCGCCGCGAGCGCCTGCCCCTCGGAGTCGAGCGCGGCGTGTGACACCTCGCGCAGGCCCTGCCCGTTGCCAGCCCAGAGGCGCCCCAGCCGGCCGAAGGTCTCGTCGCCGCTGGGCAGGTCCTCCAGCACCAGCACCGGACCGCTGAGGACGGGGAAGTCCTTGCCCATGAGCTCGAAGACCAGCGCACCATCGGCGCGAGCGCGCACCCTCGCCACGAGGCTGCCGAACGGGAAGAACGGCTCCTCGGCGCTGCCCGCGCCGGTGAAGACCGCGGCGCGCTCGGCGGGGTCGAGGCCCGCGGCTGGATCGGCCCGCGCGGAGGTCACCGGGCGCTTGAGCGTCGTGAGCAGGTTGCGGAGCTGGTCGACGCCGACCACGACGTTGAGCGCGGCGCCCTTGGTGTAGCCGGCGTGGTAGACGCCCACGAGCTCGAACTCGCCGGTGCGGCACGAGATGGCGAAGACCGGCGATCCCGAGTTCCCGGGTGAGAGCAGCGCGTCGATGACGAAGTCGTCGTGGTCCCAGTCCTTCTCCTCGTCGTGGTCGTAGGCCGAGACCACCTTGCCCACGTTGTTGGCGCGCAGCACGCCGAGCGGGAAGCCGCGCACGTCCACCACGTTGCGCTCGCGCAGCGCCGCGCTGTGCCCGATCTTCCAGGGCACCACGGGCAGCGTGGTCTTCGCCTTCAGCACCGCCACGTCGAGCGCCGGGTCGGACACGACGCGCGAGAGGGCCACGTCGTCGCCCTCATAGCCGTCGGACTCGCTCTCCACGATCCTGAGGTTGTCGGAGACACGCCGGCAGCCGGACGGGACGTCCTCCACGGGGTGCTCCTCGGAGGTCACCGCCGGCCACTCGGCGACGTGGTCGTTGGTGACGAGCAGCGTGTCGCCCGCCTGCTGGCGGTAGCCGAAGGCGGTGCCGTGGGCCGACACCTTGCGCCGCGTCCGCCGGAGCGAGCCGTCGGGCGCGTACGATGGGCACTCGTACACGGCCGCCGAGCGCACGCAGTAGGTGTACGGGCGCTGCTGCTGATCGAACTCCCGCGCCCGGGTCGAGAGCGCGGCCAGGTCGTCGGCGTACTCGCCGGAGCAGTAGGGGCCCGCCGGTGGCGCGGTCCGGGCGCGAGGCCTGGCGCTGTCCTTCTCGGGCGACTTGCGAGTCGCCGCCGCCCGCGCTCCGCCGGCGGCCGCCAGGGCGAGCGCCAGCGCGACCGACGCGAGCAGCGTGGCGAGGCGGGGCGGCATGAGCTGCATGGAACCTCCCTGGTGGGTGGAGAGGAAGTTAGCGACGAGCCGGCCGTGAAGCCGCCGGTCGAGCGGGCAAGAGCCCGAGGGGGTAGCCGTGACGGGCCGGGTCGCTGCGGCGGATCCGCGACAGGGAAATGCTGCGCGCACGAGTAGCGCGTGTCCGAGATCCGGGCGCGACCGGATCGCCGGGACGGCCGGTGCGCGTCGCCCGCTGCGCCAGTTCCCGGCGCTCGCGGGCGTGACGGCGCGTCGGGTACGGGCCACACTGGCGTCCCGATCTCAGGAGCCGACCCATGCTCTCCGGCTACACGCCTCCCTTCACGCCCCGCGGCCTCGCCTCGCTCGTGGCGCCGCCGCCCTGGCACTATTGCGGCTGGCTCCTCAACGTGGAGTTCGAGTGCGATCCGGACCGGGCCGCCGCCTTCACGCCAGGGGAGGTGGGCGTCGCGACCGGACGGGGCGCGGTCCACTTCGCCGAGTGGCAGGCCACCACCGACGGCTCGGAGCTCCTCGATCCGATCCTCTCGCAGTACCGCGAGACCATCGTGCTCCTGGAGCTCACCCGCGCCGACGGCACCGCCGCCAACTTCTGCCCGCTCATCTACGTGGACCAGGACATCTCCATGCTCCGGGGCCTCCTGCAAGGCTGGCCCAAGAAGATGGGCAGCACCTGGCTCACGCGCGCGTTTCCGCTCGAGCACCCAGCCGCAGCGCCCCTGCGCGCGGGCACCCGGCTCGGCGCCACCCTCGCTGTGAAGGACCGCCGCCTTGCCGAGGCGCGGCTCGAGCTGACGGGCCGGTCGGCCGAGCCGATTGGCTTCGCCGCGCGCCCCACCTATGGGACGGTGGGCTGGGCCGATCTCACCCGGCCCGGCGAGCTGCCAACCCTGCGGTACCTGCGGCCGCTGGTCTCCTCGCGGGTCGGCAGCGTCTGGCATGACGCCACCGCCGAGCTCCTCTTCTTCGACGCCCCGCGCGAGGAGCTCGCTGAACTGCGGCTCCAGCGAGCGACGCGCGCCAGCGCTGGCTGGCTCGGCATCACGATAACCGGAGCCACCGAAGCCTGAGACGCCCTCCACCAGAGTAGCCGCTGTCGAGTGGACGAGGGTCTGAGCGGGGCGGCAGCTGCTGCTTCGGCTGGATACCTTTTCGATGCTGGAGCCGGAGGTCAGGATGCGCACCGCACCTGGACGGTCGTTCGGTGGCGCCATCATCGTCGCCATCGCGCTGCTCGCGTCGACCTCATCGCAGGCGGAGCCAGTCGCGGTGAAGCACTGGGAAGGCGTGGCGCACGGCTTCATCGCGCTGCGCACGCTGCAAGGAGTCCCGCTCGCCGATGGTGACCTGGTCGAGACCACGGCCCCGATCCCCGGCGGCAATCGCGTGACGACGCGGCTCACCCTCCGCTTCAAGGACGGATCGCTCCACGAGGAGACGACCGTCTACGTGCAGCGAAAGACGTTCCAGTTCGTGAGCGATCACGTGGTGCAGAAGGGACCGGCGTTCAAGACCCCGATCGAATCGACTGTCGCCGCCGGTGGCCGGGTCAAGGTCCGCCACTCCGACGAGGACGGTAAGGAGGACGAGATCGAGGAACAGCTTAAACTGCCGCCCGACGTCGCAAACGGGATGATCCTGGCGCTGCTCAAGAACATCTCGCCCAAGACGCCGAAGACGACCGTCTCGATGGTGGCGATCACGCCGAAGCCGCGGCTGGTCCAGCTGGAGTTCACGCCAGCCAGGGAGGAGCCCTTCTCGACCGCTGACACCGCGCGCAAGGCCATGCACTATGTCGTGAAGGTGCACGTCCCCGGCGTCACCGGGGTGGTCGCGTCGGTGCTCGGCAAGATCCCGCCCGACTCGCACGTCTGGGTCCTCACCGGCGAAGCGCCCGCCTTCGTGAAGGCGGAGCTGCAGCTCTTCCCCGACGGTCCGACGTGGCGGTTGGAGCTATTGAGCCCGG
>DASPZP010000252.1:0-19090 GCA_035636195.1 Anaeromyxobacteraceae bacterium | reverse complement strand
GTGACTGCCGCGCACGGGCAAAAAAGGCGAGCGAGCGCCACCTCACCTCCGGGGCGCCGGGGCACCCACAATCCCCCTCGTCCTCCCACCCGATCCGGCTCGTCCGAGAAGTCTGCTAGGAAGCAGCTGTGGAGACTCGATGCGCAGAAGCCTGAAGATCCTGGCGCTGGTGGCGCTCGCAGCGGCGGCGGACGCCGGGGCCGCCGGTCGCGGCACGGTCCCGGAGGTCGTCCACCTCCAGCGCCCCGCCGCGCCGGAGTGGTTCGGCGTCTACCTCATGGGCAAGAAGGCGGGCTTCTCGAGCGTCTGGGTGGGGATCGACTTCCGCGAGGGGCAGAAAGTCCTCGTCGCGCGCACCACCTCGACCCTGTCGGTGACGGTCGGCGGGCGCAACGTGCAGCGGACCCAGGACGAGGAGAAGGTGTACGAGGCTCGCCCCGGTGGACGGCTCCTCGCGTTCTCCTCGCGCCGCGCGGGCGACGGCGGCGACCGCTCGGTCGAGGGACGCTGCACGGTCACCGGCTGCAGCGCGGTGCTCGCCGCGCAGGGCCAGCGCGAGACGCGCCAGCTGCCGCCGCTCGGCGAGACGGCCGAGCAGGCCGACGCGGCGCGCCTCGCCGCGGCGCGTCGCGGCGTCGTGGCGGGCGAGCAGCTCGATCTCGAGTCGTTGCGCGTGAAGAAGATGGAGGACCGCCACGCCGGGGTGGCCCGGGTGGCGGCGGGCGGGGTGTCGGCCGAGGTGTCGCTCGTCGACGAGCGCGAGGTCGGCGACCGAGCGTCCTCGCGCATCTCGATCGCGGCCGATGGGCGAATCGTCGAGCTCAGGCTGGGCGGCGCGCTCGTGGCCAAGGCCGAGCCGGAGGACACCGCGCGCCGGCTCGACAAGGTCGACCTGTTCGGCATGACGCGGGTGGCCCTCCCCGCGGCGCTGTCGCGCGCCGTGCCCGCCACCGCCACGTTCCGCCTGCGGGGCTTCCCGAAGGAATTCCAGGCTCCCGATCCGCGCCAGACCTGGGGGGCGGGCGCCGACGGCCTGGCGGTCCTCACCGTGGCCGTGCGCCGGCCAGCCGCCGCCGATCCCACGCGCGACGCGCCGCGGGCGGCGGGCCTCGTGGCCGGGGACGAGCTCCTCGGCGCCACGCCCGAGGTGGACGCGGACGCCCCGGTGCTGCGCCAGCTCGCGCGCGAGGTCGTGGGCGACACCCCGGGCGTCTACCGCTCGGCCGAGAAGCTCGTGCACTTCGTCTACGGGCGCCTCGAGAAGGCGTACGGCGTCTCGCGCGACCGCGCGACCGAGGTCCTGGAGCTCGGCAAGGGCGACTGCACCGAGCACGCCCTGCTCTTCACGGCATTGGCGCGCGCGGCGGGCATCCCCACTCGCCAGGTGCACGGGCTCGTCTTCGCGCGCTACGACGATGGCCTCCCGGCGCTGTACTGGCACGCCTGGGCCGAGGTGAAGAGCGGCGAGGATTGGATCGCGGTCGACCCGACCTTCGATCAGCCGGTGGCGGACGCGACGCACATCGTGCTCGGACGCGGGACGCAGGTCGACACCGTCGGGCTGCTCGGGTCCCTCCAGGTGGTGAGCGCCGAGGTCGCGCCGGGCACCCGCTGATGGGGGGCCGAGGGCCTGTTGACGGCGCCCCGTCGAGCGGGTGTGATGGCGGCCCTCCCCGCGCGCCGAGGCAGCCCATGACCGGTCTCGATCACGTCGCCATCCTGGTCTCCGATCTCGACGCCGCCATCCGGCTCTACCGGGACGTCTACGGCCTCGAGCTGGCGGAGGTGGAGGAGGTCGCGAGCGAACAGGTCCGGGTGGCCATCTTCGGGCACGGCGCGGGTCGGATCGAGCTCGTCTCGCCCGCCGGGCCGGACAGCCCCATGGCGAAGACCATCGCGAAGCGCGGCGAAGGACTCCACCACATCTGCCTCGAGGTGCCGGACATCCAGGGCGCGATGGCCGCCCTGCGCGCGGGCGGCGCACCGCTCCTCGACGAGGTGCCGCGCGCGGGGGCGGGCGGGGCCAAGGTCGCGTTCGTTCATCCGAAGGGCAGCCGCGGCGTCCTCGTCGAATTGCGCCAGGGAGCTGCGCCCGAGATTCCTTGACCCACGCGCGGAGCGCGTGCTTAAAAGGCCGCAATTTCAGCATTCGGGCGCCTGCTCGGCGCCCCGCCCAGGGGTTCCTATGTCCCGGCTGTTCCCCGCCTTGCTCGCCGCCTCCACGCTCTTCCTGGCGGCGCAGGCCCGCGCGCAATCGGCCGAGCCGAAGCCGCCCCCCGCCGCCACGGGCACGCCGGCGCCTTCTGCCCCTGCCCCGATCGCTCCCCGCGCCGCCCCGGCGGCTCCCAGCCTGGGCGCGCCGCGGGCGGCGGGCGCGCCTGGAGCCGAGCTCGACCCGGCCGTCCGCGACGTCGTGCGGCGGGAGGTCGAGAAGGCCAAGGAGGAGATGCGGGACGAGATGCGGGCGGAGATCCAGGGCGCGCAGGCCGCGCGCGAGTTCATGGAGACCTCCGCCGCCGGCGAGCGCCCGAAGCTCGAGTTCCTCCAGCTGAACGGCTACCTGCGCGTCCGGGGCGACCTGTTCGACAACCTCGACCTGCGCCGCGCCGCCGATCCCTCCGGCTTCTTCCTGTACCCGCGGCCGCTGCGCGACCCCGATCACCGCGGCACCCTCACCAGCGCGAACATGCGCTTCCGCCTCGAGCCGACGCTGAACGTCTCGGAGCAGGTGCGCGTCCTCAGCCAGGTGGACCTCTTGGACAACCTGGTGCTCGGCTCGACGCCGCAAGGGATCTACACGGGGTTGGACGGGGTCCTGCAGCCGTTCGACTCCCGGACGCAGGTGTCGCCCGCCTCCTCGCTCGCCGTGAAGCGGGCCTGGGCCGAGGTGCAGACGCCGCTCGGGCTGCTCTCCTTCGGGCGCATGCCCTCGTCCTGGGGGCTCGGGATCCTCTCCCACGCCGGCAACGGCCTCGACGACGACCTCGGCGACAGCGTCGACCGGCTGCAGTTCGCCCTCACCCCGCTCAAGACAGCGGTGGGGCAGCTCGTGCTCGTGCCCATGTACGAGATCGTCTCCACCGGGGTGACCACCATCGACCAGCGCTTCACGCGCGGCGTCGGCCAGCCGTTCGACAGCGATCCGAGCGACGACGCCAAGGCGGTCGGCATCAAGGTGGCGCGGATCGACACCGACGAGGAGCTGCGCCGCAAGCTCGAGCGCGGCGAAGCGAGCACCTCGTTCGGCGCCTGGTACATGTACAAGTCGCAGGGCTACGAGTTCCCGCGGTTCTCGAACGCGACCTCCGCCGTCTCGGATCCGGGAGCGTCGGTCCGGCGCGACGCGTACGCGCACACGCTCGACCTGTGGAGCCGCTACCAGACGAAGCGGTTCCGCTTCGAGGTGGAGCTGGCCGGGATCGTGGGCCAGATCAACGCCGCCGTCGACCCCAGCGCCGTGGGCGGCCCGGTGCTCCTGCGCCAGTTCGGCGGCGCGGCGCAGGCCGACTGGAGCCTCGCCGGGGGAAAGTTCCACCTCGGTGGCGAGGCGGGCTTCGCGAGCGGCGACCGCGACCCGGGCTTCGGGAATCGGCCGGCGCGCGGCTGCACGACGAGCTCCGCCGGCGTCACCACCTGCCCCGTGCCGCAGACGGGGAACTTCGACGGGCAGCAGTTCGGGGCGGCAGGCGATGGGGTGCAGGACATCCGGAACTTCCGCTTCAACCCGGCCTACCGCGTCGACCTCATCCTGTGGCGCGAGATCCTGCAGGGCGTCACCGACGCCTTCTACCTGAAGCCGACCGCCCGCTACGAGTTCATCGAGGGCCTCGCGGCGACCGCTTCCATCGTGTACTCGCAGGCGATGTACGCCAGCTCGACCCCTTCGACCACCAGCCGCCCGCTCGGGATCGAGGTCGATCTCGGCCTCACCTACCACTCGGACGACGGGTTCGTGGCGTTCCTGAACTACGGCCTGCTGCAGCCGCTCGACGGCCTCGGCTACGGCCCGGCCGGCGCGCCGGCGACTGCGCCGCAGAGCAGCCTGTCGCGCGCCCACGCCATCCGCAGCGGCGTGGCCGTGAAGTTCTGACCGCCGCCCGCCCGGGGAGAGCCTCATGAAGCGGAACAAGCCGGCGAAGCCCGTCTCGCGCGCCGCGCTCTCGGGCGAAGCCGATCCGCGGCTGGTCGCGCTCTCGGTCTCGATCCAGGACGACGCCGCCCTCTACGACGAGGACATCCGCGGCTCCCGGGCGCACGTCGCCATGCTGGCGTCCTGCGGGATCATCCCCGCCGCCGCCGCCCGGCGCATCGACGCGGGGCTCGCCCAGGTTCGGGAGGAGTTCGCGGCCGGCCGCATTCGCTTCGAGCCGGCGCTGGAGGACGTCCACACCCACGTCGAGCGGCGGCTGGGCGAGCTCGTCGGCAAGGACGCCGGCTACCTCCACGCCGGCCGCAGCCGCAACGACCAGGTCGCGCTCGACGAGCGCCTCTTCATCGTCGGCGCCTGCGATCGCTGCGACGCCGCGCTGGTCACGCTCATGCGCGCGCTCCTCGGACAGGCGCGCCGGCACCAGGCCACGCTCCTGCCCGGGTACACGCACCTCCAGCGCGCGCAGCCGGTCTCGCTGGCGCACCACCTGCTCGCGCACGTGGAGATGCTGGGGAGGGACCGGCAGCGCTTCGGCGAAGTGAAGGCGCGCGCGGCCATCTCGCCGCTCGGCTCGGGCGCGCTGGCCGGGACCACCCTGCGCATCGACCGCCACCATACGGCCCGCGCCCTCGGGCTCGCCGGGATCACGCAGAACTCCCTCGACGCCGTCTCCGATCGCGACAGCGCCATCGAGCTCGCCTTCGCCTGCGCCCTCGCCGCCGTCCACCTGTCGCGGCTGGGCGAGGAGATCGTCCTCTGGACGACGCGCGAGTTCGGCTTCATGACGCTCTCCGACGCCTTCTCGACCGGCAGCTCGCTCATGCCGCAGAAGAAGAACCCGGACGTCGCCGAGCTGGCGCGCGGCCGGGCCGGGCGGGCGCTCGGCGATCTCGTCACGCTGCTCGCGCTCGCGAAGAACCTGCCGCTCTCGTACAACCGCGATCTCCAGGAGGACAAGCGCCCGCTGCTAGGGGCCCCCGAGACGCTCATCGCGACGCTGGTGGCGCTGGCGGGGGCGGTCGAGACGGCCACCTACCACGCCGACCGCATGCGGGAGGCGCTCGGCTCGGGCGAGGCGCTCGCGACCGACGCGGCCGAGTACCTGGTCGAGAAGGGCGTCCCGTTCCGCGAGGCTCACGAGGCGGTCGGGGCGGCGGCGGCCCACGCGACGCGGACGGGCCAGGGCCTGGCCGAGCTGTCGGCGGCCGAGTGGGCTCGCTTCCACCCGGCCTTCGCGCCCGACGTGAGGCGCCGCTTCGACCCGAAGGCGAGCCTCGCCCGCCGCGAGCTCCCGGGCGGCCCGGGCCCGAAGCAGGTCGCTCGCCAGCTCGCGCGCTGGGACAAGCAGCTCGGGAAGGCGCCGTGACGAAGAAGGGCGCGCTCCTCGCGACGATCCTGTGCGGCCTCGCCTGCGGGGTGAAGGCCCCGCCGCGGCCGCCGCTGCGGGAGGCTCCTGACGCGGGGGCGACCCCGACCCCGAACCCGACCCCGACCCCGAACTCGACCCCGTGAACCATTTCCAGCGCAAGAAGGGCGTTCTGCAGGCGGAGGGGATCCCGCTCGAGGAGCTCGCCCAGGCCTACGGGACGCCGCTCTACGTCTACTCGACGGCGACGCTCACCCGGCACTGGAAGGTGCTGGAGCGTTCGCTGGCGGGGTTGCCGCACCTCGTCTGCTACGCGGTCAAGGCGAACTCCAACCTGGCCGTGCTGTCGCTCTTCGCGCGGCTGGGCTCCGGCTTCGACATCGTTTCGGCCGGCGAGCTGTACCGGGTGGTGAAGGCGGGCGGGGATCCGGCGCGGGTCGTCTTCAGCGGCGTCGGCAAGCGCGACGACGAGCTCGCCTTCGCGCTCGACCAGGGCGTGAAGGTGATCGACGTCGAGAGCGCCGAGGAGCTGGGGCGCGTCTCCGTCGTCGCGCGCCGGCTGAAGCGACGCGCCCCCATCGCGCTGCGCGTGAACCCCGCCGTCGACCCGAAGACGCACCCGTACATCGCGACCGGCCTGCGCGAGTCCAAGTTCGGCGTGGACGTGGTGGAGGCCCGCCGCCTCTACGCGCTCGCCGCCACCGATCCCGCCCTCGAGCTGAAGGGGGTGGCGATGCACATCGGGTCGCAGATCACGAAGGTCGCGCCCTTCCTCGACGCCATCCGGCGCGTGCTCGGGCTCGTCCGGGATCTCCGGGGGCAGGGCATCCACCTCGGCCACCTCGACATCGGCGGCGGCCTCGGCATCCCGTACGACGGCGAGGAGCCGCCGCACCCGGACGACTACGGCGCGGCCGTGAAGAAGGCGCTGCGGGGCTTCGATGGCGAGGTGCTGCTCGAGCCGGGCCGCGTCCTCGTGGGCAACGCCGGCGTGCTCGTGACGCGCGTCCTCTACCGCAAGAAGAACGGCCGCCGCGAGTTCGTGGTGGTCGACGCCGCCATGACGGAGCTCCTGCGGCCCGCCCTCTACGGCGCGCACCACGCCATCGAGCCGGTGGCGCGGCCGCGGGAGGAGGAGATCGTGGCCGACGTGGTGGGCCCGGTCTGCGAGTCCTCCGACTTCCTCGCCCGCCGCCGCCGCCTCCCGGCCGTGGTGAGCGGCGAGCTCCTCTGCGTCCGCTCGGCCGGCGCCTACGGGTTCGCCATGGCGTCGAACTACAACACCCGCCCTCGCCCGGCCGAGGTGCTCGTCGAGGGCGACACCGCCTACCTGGCGCGGGCGCGGGAGTCGCTCGCGGACCTCCTCCGCGGCGAGAAGCCGAACCCCCCGCCGCGCCGCTTCGGCGCCGGGCGGCGGATGCGGTAGATTGTCGGCCAGCCCTGAGGGAGGTCCCATGCGCTTCCAAGGTTCGCTCGTCGCCATCGTCACCCCGATGAAGGACGGTGAGGTGGACTTGCGCGCGTTGCGCGCGCTCACCGAGTGGCAGCTCGCCGAGGGCACGGACGGCATCGTGCCGTGCGGCACGACCGGCGAGGGCGTCACCCTCACCGCCCAGGAGCGCTCGGACGTGGTGCGCGCGGTGGTGGAGACGGTTCGCGGCCGCGTCCCCGTCATCGCCGGCGCCGGCTCGAACGCCACCCACGAGTGCATCGAGTCGGTGAAGCGGGTCAAGGAGCTCGGCGCCGACGCCGCGCTCGTCGTCACGCCCTACTACAACAAGCCCACGCAGGAGGGCCTGTACCGCCACTACCTGGCCATCCACGAGGCGACCCGCTTTCCCAACGTCGCCTACAATGTGCCCTCCCGCACCTCGGGTGACCTCCTGCCCGAGACGGTGGCGCGGCTCGCCAAGGCTGGCGCCATCGTCGGGCTGAAGGAGGCCACGGCGAGCATGGACCGGCAGGTGCAACTCGTAGAGAAGGTGGGGAAGGACGCCCTCGCCTGGCTGTCGGGCGACGACTTCACGGTGCTCCCGTACATCGCCTGCGGGGGCCACGGCGTCATCTCGGTCGTGACGAACATCGCCCCGCGCGCCATGAAGGACCTCGTCTCGGCGGCGCTGCGCGGCGACTACGCCCGCGCGCTCGAGCGGCAGGTGGCGCTGGCCGACTTGATCCGGACCATGTTCATCGAGACGAACCCGGGTCCGGTCAAGGCAGCAGTGGCGCTCCTCGGGAGGGCTGGCCCCGAGCTGCGGCTGCCGCTCGCGCCCGTCTCGGACGCGAACCTGGCCAAGATCCGCGAGGCCATGGTCCGCTTCGGCCTCGTGGCGCGCGCCTAGGAGAGGTGAACGCATGACTCGAGTGGTGGTGACCGGCGCCTCGGGGCGCATGGGGGGACACATCATCCGCGCGCTGCACGCGGACGGGCTCGCGCTGGTCGGGGCGACCGAGCGGCCTGGCTTCGCCGCCGGCCTCGACGCGGGTGCGGCGGCCGGGCTCCCGCCGCTCGGCGTCCCGGTCCAGGCGGACCTGTCGCGGGCGCTCCAGGCCGGGGCCGACGTGGTCGTCGACTTCACGAGCTTCGAGGCCTCGGCCGCGCACGCCGCCGTGTGCGCCGAGGCCGGGGTAGCCCTCGTCATCGGCTCCACCGGCTTCACGCTCGAGGCGCGGGCCCGGGTCGAGGCGGCGGCGCGCCGCGTCCCGATCGTCCTCTCGCCCAACATGAGCGTGGGGGTGAACGTCCTCTTCGCGATGGTCCGGCGGGCGGCGCTCGCGCTCGGCGACGCCTACGACGTCGAGATCGTCGAGCTGCACCACAAGAAGAAGAAGGACGCTCCATCGGGCACCGCCATGCGGCTCGCGGAGGTGGCGGCGGAGGCGCTCGGGCGCGACCCGGCGCGCGATCTCAACTTCGGCCGCCACGGCCTCGTCGGCGAGCGGCCGGCGCGCGAGATCGGCGTGCAGACGCTGCGCGGCGGCGACGTGGTGGGCGAGCACACCGTCTACTTCGTGGGCGAGGGCGAGCGGCTCGAGCTCACCCACCGCGCCACCTCCCGCGACCAGTTCGCGCGCGGGGCGGTGCGGGCCGCGCGCTGGGTGGTCGGGCGCGCTCCGGGCCTCTACGACATGGCCGACGTGCTCGGCCTCGGAGTGCGCTAGATGCGGACGTGCCGGTTCCGCCGCGCCGGACGGGAGCACTACGGCGTCCTCGACGGGGCCTCGGTCCGTGCCCTCACCGCCGAACCCTGGGCCGGCGGCCTGCCGGAGGGGCCCGCACACCCGCTCTCCGAGGTGGCGCTGCTTGCCCCGGTGCAGCCTTCCAAGGTCGTCTGCATCGGGCGGAACTACCGCGCGCACGCGCAGGAGCTCGGTCACGAGGTGCCGAGGGAGCCGCTCCTCTTCATCAAGCCCTCGACCTCGGTGATCGGGCCGGGTGACGAGATCCGGCTCCCCGCCGCGTCGCAGGAGGTCCACCACGAGGCCGAGTTGGCGATCGTCATGGGCCGCGCGCTGACCTGCGGCAGCCCCATCACGGCGCGGGAGGCCATCTTCGGCTTCACCTGCCTCGACGACGTCACGGCTCGCGACATCCAGCGCGCGGAGCAGCACTTCACGCGCGCCAAGTCCTTCGACACCTTCTGCCCCATCGGGCCCTGCATCGAGACGGCGCTCGATCCGATGGACGCCAGCGTCGTCTGCCGCGTCAACGGCGCGGAGCGCCAGCGCGGCTCGACGCGCGAACTGGTGGTGGATGCCTATGCGCTCGTCGCCTTCGTCTCGAGCGTGATGACGCTCCTCCCCGGCGACGTCGTCTCGACCGGCACGCCGGCCGGGGTGGGGCCGCTCCGGCGCGGCGACTGGGTCGAGGTCGAGGTGCCGGGCATCGGCATCCTGAAGAACCCGGTGGTGTGAAGCCGGGGGAGGGGAGCCATGCGCGCGTACGTAGGGGTGGGGACGAACCTCGGCGACCGCTGGGCGCACCTCGCGCTCGCCGCGCGCGAGCTCCGCGCCGCCGCGGGCATCGCGTTCCTGCGCGGCTCGCGCGTCTACGACGCGGCGCCCATGGGGCCGAGCCAGCCGCGTTACCTCAATGCGGTGGTGGAGCTCGAGTCGACGCTCCCGCCCGAGAAGCTCCTCGCGGCGCTGCAGGTCGTCGAGCAGGCAGCCCTCCGCGAGCGGGGCCTGCGCTGGGGCCCGCGCACCCTCGACCTCGACCTGCTCCTCTTCGGCGACGAGGTGGTCCGGACGGCCTCGCTCACGGTGCCCCACCCCGGCCTCATCTCGCGGCGCTTCGTCCTGGCGCCGCTCGCGGAGCTGTGTCCGGAGCGGATCGTCCCCGGCACCGGGGCCACGGTTGCGGACCTCCTCAGGGCGGTCCCGCCGTTCGACATGTGGGCGGTGGGGCTCTACCCGTCTCCCTAGGCCCTCGTCACCCCCGCCGCCGCGAGCACCTTCGCCACCGCCTCGGCCCCGAGTGGCTCGCACCGCCCGAGGAGGCGGGCGAGGAGCGCCACGCGCGCCACGCGCTCCAGGGTCTCCAGGCGATCGAGGGCCTCGGCGAGCGTGCGGCCCAGCGCGAGCGCGCCGTGGCGCTCGAGGAGCAGCACGTCGTGCCCGGCGAGGAGCGGGCCGAGCGCGCGCGGAACCTCGTCGGTCCCTGGCGTCGCGAAGGGCGCCACCACCACCTCGCCCAGGACCACCGACGCCTCCGGCATGACGTCGTTCGGGGGCGGGAGCCCGGCCACCGTGAGCGCCACCGCCGAGAGCGGGTGCGCGTGCACGATGGCGCCCACGTCCGGGCGCGCGCGGTAGGCCGCGAGGTGCATGCGCAGCTCGGACGAGGCGCGACCGCGGCCGCGCACCTTCTCGCCTGTCTCCGTCACCACCACCAGGTCTGCCGGCCGCAGCGCGCGCTTGACGGCCCCCGCGGGCGTGACGAGCAGCCGGTCCTTCCCGAGCCGACACGAGACGTTCCCCTCGCCGCCGCCGATGAGGTCCTTCGCGTCGAGGCGCTGGCACACCGCCACCAGGGCGCGGCGCAGCTCGGCTTCGTTCGCGCGGGCGCCTGCCATCGCCTGCCTACAGCACGCGCGCCGCGAGGAGGTCCTGCACGTCGAGGAGCCCGACCGCTCGCCCTTCGTCGTCGACCACCGGCACCTGGTCGATGCGCGCCTGGCGGAGCACCCGTGCCGCGTCGGCGACGAGCGCCTCCGGCCGGACCGTGCGCGGGTTCCTCGACATGACGCGGCTCACCGGCGCGTCGAACTCCACCCGCCCGCGCTCCACGATCCGGCGCAGATCGCCGTCGGTGAAGACGCCCACCAGCTTGCCGGCCGCGTCGACGACGGTGCAGGCGCCGGGGCGGCCGGGCGTCTTCGTCATCACGGCCACGGCCTCCTTGAGCGGCGCCTTCTCTGGTACGAGCGGGTTCGCGGGGCCGGCGCGCATCACCTCGCGCACCTTCATGAGGCCGCGGCCGAGCTTTCCGCCCGGGTGGTAGAGCGCGTACTCCTCGCGGTCGAAGGGGCGATTCTTGAGGACCGTCATGGCGAGCGCGTCGCCGAGGGCGAGCAGCGCGGCGGTCGAGGCGGTGGGGGCGAGGCCCATGGGGCAGGCCTCCTCGATGTCGCCGATCGCGAGCACCAGGTCCGCGCCGCGGGCGAGCGGGTTCACCGCGTCGCGGGTGAGCGCTACCACCCGCGCCCCGATCTTCTTCAGCGCCGGCAGCAGGCGCAGGATCTCCTCCGTCTCGCCCGAGTTCGAGAGCGCCAGCACCACGTCTTCCTTCGCGACGCGGCCGAGGTCCCCGTGGGCCGCCTCGGCCGGGTGGAGGTAGTGCGAAGGGGTGCCGGTCGAGGCGAGGGTGGCCGAGAGCTTCTGGGCGATGAAGCCAGGCTTGCCCATCCCCGACACCACTACCCGGCCGCGGCAGGTGAGGATCCACTCGACGCAGGTGGCGAAGCGCGCATCGAGCGTCATCCGCGCCAGCACGCCCGCCTCGGCGGCCAGGACCGTCCGGCCATACTCGACGAGCTCGCGCTGACGGCGGCGCACCTGAGGCTGCCCACCTGGCAGCTTGACCACGCCCGCGCTCTTCCGGCTCGGCATGTCGGCCCCTTTAGCACACCCTGCCCCGGGGCACATCCCGGCTGGTTTCTGGCCAGTTCCACAGAGGTGATTGGCGAGCGGCGTGTCGGAGCGCTCCGCTATACCCAGCTCTCCCCGCCACACTGAAGCGAAGGAGACGGCATGCAGTTCTTCATCGACACCGCCGACGTGGGCGAGATCAAGAAGGCCCTCGCCATGGGCCTGTGCGACGGCGTCACCACGAACCCGTCGCTGGTCGCGAAGACCGGCCGCCGCTTCAGCGAGGTGCTGAAGGAGATCACGGAGCTCGTGCCCGGGCCGGTCTCGGCCGAGGTGACCGCGGTCGACTACGACGGCATGATGAAGGAAGGCCGTCACTACGCGAAGGTGGCGAACAACATCGTCGTGAAGGTGCCGCTCATCACCGAGGGGCTGCGGGCCGTCCGCGATCTCACCGCCGAGGGCATTCGGACCAACGTCACCCTCTGCTTCTCGCCGGTGCAGGCGCTCCTCGCCGCGAAGGCGGGCGCCACCTACGTCTCGCCCTTCGTCGGCCGCCTCGACGACGTGTCCGAGGACGGGATGGCGCTCATCGCGCAGATCCTCGAGATCTTCCGCAACTACGACTTCGCCACCAAGGTGCTGGTGGCGAGCGTGCGCCATCCGCTCCACGTGCTCGAGTCGGCCCGTCTCGGCGCCGACGTCGCCACCATTCCCTTCAACGTCATCGAGCAGCTGGCGAAGCACCCGCTCACCGACCTCGGCCTGAAGAAGTTCCTCGCCGACTGGGAGAAGGTGCCGAAGGAAACGAAGTAGGAGCGCCGTCCTTCGGCGGGGGATGAACCCGGCGCGGCGGGGGATGAACCCCCGCCCTACGGCGGGGCTTTCGTAGGGCGGGGGCTTGTCCCCCGCCGCAGCTACTGCCGCTCGCTCACGAGGAAGAGGCGCCGCTCCGCGAGCTCGAGGGCCGAGGCGAGCTCCGCCCGCGTCAGCTCCACGCCGGTCGCCTGCTCCTTCAAGGCGAGGCACCGCTCGGTCAGGTAGCGCACGAGGAGGTGCCCCGCGGCAGCCTCCTCCTGCGCGCGCCAGTGCCGCGCGGCCTCCTCGCGCATGAGCCGGTCGATCTCGCTGAACTCGCGCTGGAGCTCGAGTCGGGCCACGCGCAGCGCGAAGCGCAGGGCGGCCTCGCCGAGCGTCGCGCGGAGGCCGGCGGCGTGGCGCGCGAGGAGCTCGTCCGGCACCGCCTCGGCGAACGGCGGCGGCCAGGCCGCGAGCTCGCCGCAGAGCTCCTCGGCGAACCGCTCGAGGAGGTAGCTCTTCACCGGCTGCTTCTGGCGATCGTACAGATGGTCCCAGCGCCGATCCCTGGGCATCACGCGCCCACGAAGTGCGTGAGCCAGCGGCCGAGGAGGCTCGTCGCCTCGGGCGTGTCGCGGATCGAGGCCCGGACCGCCGCCGCGCCGCCGGGCGCCTGGAGGTCGAGCCGCTCCCGGCGCACCTCGGCGAGCATCCGCGAGCGCTCCGCGTCGAACTCCGGGTGGAACTGGACGCAGCGGATGAATTCACCCCAGGCGAAGGCCTGCACCGGGGTCATCTCGTTCTCGGCGAGCAGGGTCGCGCCCGCCGGCAGCGCCGCGACGTGGTCCTCGTGCGTCTGCTGAGCGAGGAGCGGTGACGCGAGCCCGGCGAAGAGTGGATCCCGCTCGCCGTCGGGCGTGAAGCGCACCGCAGCGGTGCCCGCCTCCCTGCCCCGCGGGTTCAGCTCCACCCGCCCCCCCAGAGCGCGCGCCAGGAGCTGATGTCCGAAGCAGACGCCCAGCACGGGACGGGTCCGCGCGGCCTCGAGGAGAAAGGCGGCGGACTCTTCCATCCAGGGCTCCGGGACGAGCACGCTCTTCGGGGAGCCCGTCATGACGAGGCCGTCGAAGCCGGCGGACGAGGGGAGGACCTGCTCGTACGGGCGGACCACGCGCAGCTCGACCCGCGGCGCCAGATGGCGGGCGAACCAGTCGGGATAGTCGCCGTAGCGCGCCCTCAGGGCCGGATCGGCAGAGCCTGCCTGGAGGATGAGCACTCGCCGCATGCGCCTTTCTTATCGCGCTGCGCTCCGACTCGCCCTTATGCTCGCTCACCAGCCACGACCTGTCCCGCCCACCGGCGCGCAACGGAGGTGACCATGCATCGCTCGGAGCCGCTCGACCTGGAGGGCCTCCGCGCCATCTTCGAGGAGAAGGACGTCCGCAAGGTGAAGCTCGGGGCCTTCGACGTCGACGGCGTCCTGCGCGGCAAGTACGTGTCTCTCGACAAGTTCTGGAGCGCGGCGGCGGGCGGCCTCGGCTTCTGCGACGTCATCTTCGGCTGGGACTCCTCCGATCAGCTCTACGACAACGCGCAGGTGACGGGCTGGCACACCGGCTATCCGGACGCGCTCGCCACCATCGACCTGTCGACCTTCCGGCTCATCCCCTGGGAGCCCGGCACGGCCGCCTTCCTGCTCGACTTCAAGGATCGAGAGGGGAGGCCGCACCCCGTCGCGCCGCGGCAGGTCCTGCAGCGGGTCCTCGCCCGCGCCGCCCGGGCCGGGCTCGTGCCGCACCTCGCGGCCGAGTACGAGTTCTTCCTCTTCCGGGAGACGGCCGAGTCGCTCCGGCAGAAAGGCTTCCACGGACTCCAGCCGCTCACGCCTGGCATGTTCGGCTATTCCTGGGTCCGCACCAGCCAGGCGCGCGACCTCGTGCACGAGCTCCTGGATGGGCTGGCCGCCTTCGACATCCAGGTGGAGGGCTTCCACACCGAGACCGGCCCCGGCGTCTTCGAGGCGGCGATCGGCGTGGACGAGGGACTCCGCGCGGCCGACAAGGCGGCCCTCTTCAAGACCGCCGTGAAGGAGCTCGCGCACCGCCACGGCGTCACGCCCTGCTTCATGGCCAAGTGGAGCGACAAGCTGCCCGGCTGCTCCGGCCACATCCACCTCTCCCTGTGGGACGGGCAGAAGAACGTCTTCGCGGACGGCGCGGGCGGCATGTCCAGGGCGATGGAGCACGCCCTGGCCGGGCAAGTGACCCTCATGCCCGAGCTCACCGCGGTCGTCGCGCCCACCGTGAACTCGTACAAGCGCATGGTGGAGGGGACCTGGGCGCCCACCACCGCCACCTGGGGCGTCGAGAACCGCACCACCGCGCTGCGGGCGATCCCCGGGAGCGCCAAGGCGACGCGCATCGAATACCGGATGGCGGCGGCGGACATCAACCCGTACCTCGCCATGGCGGTGGCGGTCGGCTCCGCGCTGTGGGGCATCGAGCACGGGCTCCTCCCACCTCCGCCGGTGAAGGGCAACGCCTACCTGGCGAAGGAGGCGCCGCCCTTGCCGCACACGCTCGCCGAGGCGACCACCCGCCTGCGCGGGAGCGCGGCCGCGCGCGAGCTCCTGGGCGCGGAGTTCGTGGAGCACTACGCGCGCACCCGCGAGTGGGAGGTGCGGCAGTTCGACCGCGCCGTGACCACCTGGGAGCTGGAGCGGTACCTCGAGGTGATTTGAGGGTCCTCCGATGATCAACGAATTCTCCTTCCCCACCCGCATCGTGTTCGGCGTCGGCGCGCTGAAGGAGGTCCCGAGCCATCTGGCGCGCCTGGGCGTGAAGCGCCCCCTGCTCGTCACCGACGCGGGCGTGGTGGCGACCGGGCTCGTGGGGCGGCTCCGCGCCGTCCTGGACGCGGCCCACGTCCCGTTCGCTACCTTCGACGCCGTCGAGCCGAACCCGACGGGCGACACCGTCGAGCGCGGGCTCGTCGCCTACCGCGCGGCGGGTTGCGACGGGGTCATCGGCCTGGGCGGCGGCTCGCCCCTCGACGCGGCGAAGGGCGTGCGCCTCCTCGCGACCCACCCCGGGCCCCTCGCGCAGTACGACGACGCGAAGGATGGCTGGCGGCTCGTCACGAATGCCGTCCCGCCCATGATCGCCATTCCCACCACCGCGGGGACGGGCTCGGAGGTGGGGCGCAGCTTCGTCGTGACGCTGGCCGAGACCGGACGGAAGACCGTCGTCTTCGCGCCCGCCCTCATGCCCTCGGTGGCGGTCTGCGATCCGGAGCTGACCTACGGGCTGCCGCCGAAGCTCACCGCCGCCACCGGCATGGACGCGCTCACCCACAACCTCGAGGCGCTCTGCGCGAAGGGCTTCCACCCCCTGGCCGACGCGATGGCGCGCAAGGGCCTCGAGCTCTGCGGTCGCCACCTGGCCCGGGCGGTGAAGGATGGCCATGACGAGGAGGCGAGGGCGGGCATGATGATCGCCGCCGTCACCGGCGCCACCGCCTTCCAGAAGGGCCTCGGCGCGTCGCACGCGCTGGCGCACGCGCTGACGCCGGTGGCGGGCGTGCACCACGGCCTCGCGAACGCGATCGTCCTCCCCCACGTGATGGAGTTCAACCTCCCCGCCGCCGGCGCCGCGCTGGCCGAGGTGGCCGTCGCGCTCGGCGAACCCGGCTCGGACGATCGCGACCGGCTGGCTCGGCGCGCGGTGGAGCGGGTGCGGACGCTGGCGCGGGAGATCGGCATCCCGGAGCGGCTGCGCGACGCAGGCGTGAAGGAATCGCAGCTCCCGCTCCTCGCCGAGAAGGCCTGGGAGGACGCGAGCCACCAGGGAAACCCGCGCCCGTGCCAGCCGGCGGACCTGGCGGCGCTGCTCCGCGCCGCGTTCTAGGCGCCGCTACCTCCAGGCGCGACGGGTGGAGCGCGGGCGTGGCGCGGGGTAGACTCCCCGCCCACAGGAGACGCCCCGATGCTCATCGTGATGAAGCCGCACGCCTCGCCGGCCGACGTCGAGGCGGTGGTGGAGAAGGTCCGCGCCATGGGGCTCACTCCGCACGCCATCCCCGGCGAGCAGCGCGTCGCCATCGGCATCACCGGCAACAAGGGCGCCCTCGAGCCCGGGCTCTTCATCGGGCTCGCCGGCGTGGCCGACGCCATCCGCGTCTCCCAGCCCTTCAAGCTCGTCTCGCGCGAGGTGAAGGAGGAGGACACTGTCCTCGACGTGGGTGGGGTGAAGCTGGGTGGGAGCGCCATCGCGGTCATGGCCGGCCCGTGCTCGGTGGAGTCGAAGGAGCAGATCCTGGAGGCAGCGGAAGGCGTGAAGCGGCACGGTGCCACCTTCCTGCGCGGCGGTGCCTTCAAGCCGCGCACGAGCCCTTACGAGTTCCAGGGGCTCGGAGAGGCGGGCCTGAAGCTCCTCGCGCTCGCGCGGGAGGCGACCGGGCTCAAGGTCGTCACCGAGGTGATGGACGCGGACGACCTGTCGATGTGCGTCGAGTACGCCGACGTGCTCCAGATCGGCGCCCGCAGCATGCAGAACTTCTCGCTCCTGCGGAAGCTCGGGGCGGTGAAGCGGCCGATCCTGCTCAAGCGCGGCCCGTCCGCCACCATCAAGGAGCTGCTCATGGCGGCCGAGTACGTGCTCGCCCATGGCAACTACCAGGTCGCGCTGTGCGAGCGCGGCATCCGCACCTTCGAGACCATGACCCGCAACACGCTCGACTTGAACGCCGTGCCGGTGCTGAAGTCGCTCACGCACCTGCCGGTGGTGGTCGACCCCTCGCACGGCATCGGGCTGCGCGCCCACGTGCCGGCCATGGCGCGGGCGGCGGTCGCCGCGGGCGCGGATGGGCTCATCATCGAGGTGCATCCCTGCCCGGAGCAGGCGCTCTCCGACGGGCACCAGTCGCTGGCGCTGCCGGAGTTCGCCGAGCTGATGCGGCAGGTGAAGGTGATCGCGGGCGCGATCGGGCGGCCGATGTAGCTGGCCGTGGTCCTCTGCTCCGCACGGCTCGGAGCCGACCCACTCGGCATACCCAGGGTGATCTCGACCCCGTCGCGCTCGAGTCTGGACGACGATTTCCCCACGCGGAGTGGTCTCGAAGCATGGCACGGCGAGTGCTGTTCGTGCTCGTGAGTTGGGGGTGCCTGGCGCCCGCTCACCTCGCCTCGGCCTACATGCGGCCAGGAATGGGCGCGGGTATGCTCCTGCCTGGTGCTTGGAGGTGGGGCGTGACGACGTACGACTGCCTGCGGAAGGCGGAGGCGATCGAGCGGCTCGCCGCCGATTTCTACGCACGGCTCGCGCAGGACTACGCGGCGTATCCCAAGGCGAAGGAGCTGTTCCTTCACCTCGCCGAGGAGGAGAACCAGCACGCCGTACGGGTCGCGCTGCTCCGCAACCAGTACCGCGCCAATCGCGGGCTCCTCACCTTCGCGCCCCGCACCGGCGAGGCGCTCGAGGTGGCGCACGCGAGCGCAGAGGCCGTCCTCGCGGAGGTGATGGCGGGCGCGTGGGGCCTGGATCTGGTGGCGGTCTGCCGCCGGCTCTCGGCGTTCGAGGACCAGCTCGCGGTCGCGCACGCTCACGTGCTGGCAGAGGCCGACGCCGCGGTGAGGGGCTTCTTCTTGGCGCTCACGAAGCAGGACCGAGAGCACCGCGATCTGCTGAAGCCTGGTGGCCTTGGCGGGCTCTGAGCCGCGGTGAGCTCGTCGAGGAGTGTCGGTCGCCTGCGAAGGCCTACGCCGGCCGAGCCCGCCGCCGCCGCACGCCGGCGGCGAGCGCGTCGAGCGCCCGCACCGTGTCCTCCCAGCTCAGGCAGGCGTCGGTGATGCTCTGGCCGTAAGTGAGGGCGCGACCCGGCGCGAGATCCTGCCGCCCACCCACGAGGTGGCTCTCCACCATCACGCCGATGATGCGGCGCTCGCCGCCGGTGAGCTGCGCGGCGATGGCGTCGCACACCGGGAGCTGGTTCTGGGCGTCCTTGCGGCTGTTGGCGTGGCTGGCATCGACGAGGACGCGCTGCTCGAGCCCCGCCCGTGCCAGCTCGGCGCAGGCCGACGCCACGCTCGCTGCGTCGTAGTTCGGGACCGTCCCGCCGCGCAGGATGAGGTGGCCATCCTCGTTGCCGTTCGTCGCCACGATGGCGGAGTGACCGCCCTTCGTCACGGAGAGGAAGTGGTGCGGCTGCCGCGCCGCGCGGATGGCGTCGACCGCGATGCGGACGTTGCCGTCGGTGCCGTTCTTGAAGCCGACCGGGCAGGAGAGGCCGGAGGCGAGCTCGCGGTGCACCTGGCTCTCGGTGGTGCGCGCGCCGATGGCGCCCCAGGAGACGAGGTCCGCCAGATACTGCGGCGTGATCATGTCGAGGTACTCGCACCCGGCCGGCAGGCCGAGCTCGGTCACCTCGAGCAGGAGCTCGCGGGCGAGCCGCAGCCCGCGGTTGATCTGGAACGTGCCGTCGAGCCCCGGATCGTTGATGAGGCCCTTCCAGCCCACGGTGGTGCGTGGCTTTTCGAAGTAGACGCGCATGACGAGCTCGAGCTCCTGCCCGAGCCGGGCACGTTCGCCGGCGAGCCGCCCCGCGTACTCGCGGGCCGCGCGCGCGTCGTGAATGGAGCAGGGCCCGACCACCACCACCAGACGATCGGCCTCGCCGTGCAGGATCCCGTG
>DASPZP010000251.1:0-8441 GCA_035636195.1 Anaeromyxobacteraceae bacterium | reverse complement strand
CAGCAGGACACCGGGCAGATCGCCGGCATCTCCGACGCGCCGCAGGACATCTCGTTCCCTGCCATGCTGGAGCGCCAGGAGCTCGTGAACCGGGTGGTGATGGCGCACCCGGCCGTGGACCACATGATCTCCTTCATCGGCTTCGGCACGCTGAACAACGGCAACGCCTTCCTCCAGCTGAGGGCTGGCAGGGAGCGCGAGCAGACCGCCGACCAGGTGATCGGGGAGCTCCGCCCGAAGCTGGCGCAGGTGCCCGGCATCCAGCTCTTCTTGCAGTCCGTGCAGGACGTGCGGGTGGGCGGGCGGACGACACGCACGCAGTACCAATACACGCTCCAGGACGCGAACCTGGCCGAGCTCAACGCCTGGGCGCCGCGAATGGTGGAGAAGCTCAAGACCCTGCCCGAGCTGCGCGACGTGGCGAGCGACCAGCAGACGAGCGCGCTCGAGCTGCGGGTGACGATCGACCGCGACAGCGCGGCCCGCCTCGGCATCACCGCCCAGGCGGTGGACGACGCGCTCTACGACGCCTTCGGCCAGCGGCAGGTCGCGACCACCTTCACCCAGCTGAACCAGTACCGCGTCGTGCTGGAGGTGAAGCCCGAGCTGGCGCAGCACCCCGACGCGCTCGCCAGCATTCACGTGCCGACGCCCGGCGGCGGGCAGGTGCCGCTCGCCAGCATCGCGAGCTGGGCCCCGGGCCCTACCTCACTGTCTGTCAATCACCAGGGCCAGTTCCCCGCGGTGACGCTCTCCTTCAACCTCGCGCCCGGGGTGGCGCTCGGGCAGGCGCTCGACGCGGTGCATCGCGCGGAGCTGCAGATCGGGCTCCCCGCCAACGTCCACGCCGCCCCGCAGGGCACCGCGCAGGCCTTCGTCGAGTCGCTCAAGAGCGTGCCGTGGCTGGTGCTGGCGGCGCTCCTCGCCGTCTACATCGTGCTGGGCGTGCTGTACGAGAGCTACGTCCACCCGGTGACCATCCTCTCCACGCTGCCGTCGGCCGGGGTGGGCGCGCTCGTGGCCCTGCTCGTCGTCAAGAGCGAGTTCAGCATCATCGCGCTCATCGGCGTCATCCTGCTCATCGGCATCGTGAAGAAGAACGCCATCATGATGATCGACTTCGCCATCGAGGCCGAGCGCGAGGAGGGGCTCACCACCCGCGAGGCCATCTACCGCGCCTGCCTGCTCCGCTTCCGGCCCATCATGATGACGACGCTCGCCGCGCTGCTCGGCGCGCTGCCGCTCGCCTTCGGCGGCGGGGCGGGGGCGGAGCTGCGCCGGCCGCTCGGCATCACCATCGTCGGCGGCCTCATCTTCTCGCAGGCCCTGACGCTCTTCACCACACCGGTCGTCTACCTCACCCTCGACCGGTTCACCCGTCAGCGCCGCTCGGCCGTCCGGGCAGGATCGGCCGGCGCGAGCACCGCCCGCGCGTAGCTGCGGCTGGCGCCGCCCAGGTCGGCCAGCAGGTCCCGCAGGAGCGTCGCCATGGCGGCCCGCGCCTCGGGGGTGCCGCGCCGCGCGAGCTCTCCCCAGACGTCCATCTCGACCCCCGCCGCGCCGGCGTGGTGGCGCGGGTCCTTCACCCAGCGCGCCGGAAGGGCGGCCGCCACCACCGCGTCGGCGCGCGCGGCCTTCGCGTGGGCGATCGCCGCCACCCGCGCCCGCGGCGCAGCGTCGTCGAAGGGCACGTAAGCCGCGTCGCGGGCCGGGTCCCGCAGCGCGGCGAGGAGCGGGTCGGCGGCGTCGCGGCGGGCGAGCGCGTCCGCCACCGCCGCCCCCTGGTACGCCTCGAGGGCCAGGTGACGGTTGGTGAGGAGCTGGAGCCGCTCGGCGCGCGGGCGGTGTATGCCCACGAGGTCGAGGAGGCTGACGCCCACCAGCGTCGCCACGCTCGTGCCGGGCGAGACGGTCGCGTGGTACGGCTGCGTCAGATCCTGGACGTAGTGCAGGCCCCACCCCAGGAAGCGCCATCCCCAGTACGGATGGCCGCTCGCGAAGGCGAAGCGGGCCAGCGCCGCGCACTGGTGGATGCGCAGCTCGGGATAGGTGCGGAGGAGCGCTGGTGCGAGCGTGGTGAGGAGCCGCGACTCGTAGAAGAAGCCCATGTGGAAGGGCGCCTGGGTCGCGAAGGAGAGCGTCGGGTTGCCGAAGGGGAGGGGGCCGAAGCCATAGCGGCCGCCGTGAGGTGTCCCGCTGTCCTGGAAGAGCCCGATGTCGAGCCCCTGGTCGGGCTCGTCGCTCGCGGCCGCCAAGACCTCGAGCGGCTCGGCCAGCGCGCCGGGCGGGACCGCGAGCCGCACGGTCGGATTCACCCGCAGCGCCTCGAGGAAGCGCGTCCGGAGCTCCGAACCCCTGGCATCCGGGGCGAAGCGGAGCGCCTCCGGCCGCGGCGGGTAGCGCGGGACGTGCATCCGGGCCCAGCGCTCCTCGTCGTCGAGGAGGGCGGCGAGCGGCGCTCCCGTGGCGGCGAGGAACGAGTCCAGCGGCTCGACCGCGACGGTTCCGGCCATGTCCCGCAGGACGGGAGCTTGACCTCCGCGGCCGGGCCCCCACGTGAACGCTACCCGGGTGGCATCGGCGTGGCGATCCCAGCCGTGGGCGACCGCTGGCAGGGCGAGGGCGAGGAGAAGGGCGAAGGAGAGTCGCATCGGGGGCCGGGGCGGTTCTGGCGAGCCGCGCTTGTCTAAGGTAGTAGGTAGAAGAAGCCGAGCCCCCGCGCCTCCGGAGATCGCCCCATGGCCACGCCGCAGCGCAACCTCCGCATCATCGTCGCCAAGCCCGGCCTCGACGGCCACGACCGCGGCGCGAAGATCATCGCCCGGGCGCTGCGGGACGCCGGCTTCGAGGTCATCTACACCGGCCTGCACCAGACGCCGGAGATGATCGTGGCCGCCGCGCTGCAGGAGGACGTCGACGCCATTGGAATGTCCATCATGTCCGGCGCCCACATGACGCTGTTCCCGGCCGTGGTCGACCTCCTCCGCGAGAAGGGCGCGACCGACGTGGTGGTCTTCGGGGGCGGCATCATCCCGCAGGACGACGTGCCGAAGCTGAAGGAGAAGGGCGTCGCCGAGGTCTTCCTGCCGGGCGCCTCCACCCAGGCCATCATCGACTGGATCCGCCAGCACATCCGGCCGCGGGCGGAAGCGGCCTAGCCGCCGCCGGAGCCGGTCGTGAAGGCAGTCGAGTACGACCGGTACGGCTCGGCCGAGGTGCTGCGCCTCCGCGACGTGCCACGCCCGAGCGCTGGGCGGGGTGAGGTGCTCGTCCGCGTCCGCGCCGCGGCCCTCAATCCAAAAGACGTCCTCGTCCGGTCCGGGAAGTTCCGGCTCCTCTCGGGCCGGCGCTTCCCGAAGCGGGTCGGGTTCGACTGGGCCGGCGAGGTGGTGGAGGCAGGCTCCGACGTGAAGAGCGCGGCGCCGGGGGCTCGCTGGTACGGGATGCTCGACGGCTGGCAGGGTGGCGCCTGCGCCGAGTACCTCGCGGCGCGCGTGGCCGAGAGCGCCCCCATGCCCACCGCGCTCGACTTCGAGCAGGCGGCGGCGCTCCCCCTCGTCGGGTCGACCGCGCTGCAGGCGCTCCGCGATGTGGCGGGGCTCGCGCCGGGGATGCGGGTCCTCGTCCATGGCGGCTCGGGTGGCGTCGGGAGCATGGCCATCCAGATCGCGCACCTGCTGGGCGGGCACGTGACGGCCACGGCCAGCGGCGAAGGCCTCGAGCTGTGCCGCCGCCTCGGCGCGGCCGTCGTCGTCGACCACGCGGCCCAAGACGCGCTCGCCTCGCCTGAGCCCTTCGATGTGGTGTTCGACGTCTTCGGCAACCTGCGCTTCAGGGATGCGCGGCGCGCGCTCACCCGCCGCGGGGTCTACGTCTCCACGGTCCCGAGGCGCGAGGTGCTGCTCGCGACGCTGCTGACCCGCTTCTCGACGCAGCGGTGCCGGCTCGTGGCGGTCCGTCCCCGCGCGAGCGACCTCGCCGTCCTCACCGGGTGGGTGGAGGCGGGGGAGCTCGTGCCCGTCGTGCGGGAGGTCTTCCCGCTCGACCGGATCGGCGAGGCGGAGGCCGCCGCCGCGACGAAGCACACGCGTGGCAAGATCATCGTCCGCATCGGTTGATCATGCAGGCGAGGCGCTGCGCCGCCGCGGGCGACCATTACAAGTAGCGCATGGCCCAGCGCATCACCGTCTACGAGGTCGGCCCGCGCGACGGCCTTCAGAACGAGGCGCGGGTCGTCGCCACCGAGGACAAGCTCCGCCTGCTGCGGCTCCTCGCCGATGCCGGCCTCTCGCGCATCGAGGCGACGAGCTTCGTCTCGCCGAGGTGGATCCCGGCGCTGGCCGACGCCGCCGAGGTGGTGGCCCAGCTCCCGGCGCGCGCCGGACTGGCCTACGTGGTGCTGGTGCCGAACGCGAAGGGCCTCGAGCGGCTCGGGCAAGCCCTCGACGCCGCCGGCCCGGCGAGGGCGGAGGTGGACGCCGCCGTCTTCATGTCGGCCTCCGAGACTCACAACCGCAAGAACATCAACAAGTCGCGGGAGGAGACCTACGCCGCCTTCGCGGAGGTCATCCCGCCGGCGCTCGCGCGTGGGCTCCGCGTGCGGGGCTACGTCTCGACGGCCTGGGGCTGTCCGTACGAGGGGGCGGTGGCGCCGGACGAGGTGGTGAAGGTGGCGGAGAAGCTCCTCGGGCTCGGCTGCTACCAGGTGTCGCTCGGCGACACCATCGGCGTCGGGACGCCCAATCAGACGAGGCGGCTCCTCGACCTGCTCCTCGCACGCGCGCGGCCCGAGCAGCTCGCCCTCCACATGCACGACACCCGCGGCACCGCGCTCGCGAACGTCCTCGTCGGGTTGGAGGCGGGCCTCACCACCTTCGACGCCTCGGTGGGAGGCCTGGGCGGGTGCCCGTACGCGCCGGGCGCTTCGGGAAACCTCGCCACGGAGGACCTCGTCTACCTGCTGCACGGCATGGGTTACGAGACTGGCATCGACTGGCCGCTGCTCATCGCCGCCGGCGAGCTGGCGCAGAAGCTCGTCGGTCACCGGCTGCCCGGCAAGGCGCTCCAGGCGGAGCTGGGCGCGCGGACGGTGCTGGCGGGGGCTCCGGGCTGAAGGTCGGCCGGGAGGCCCCCTTTGGGCCATCTCGCCCCTCGACTACGCGCCGCGCGGCGGCGCTACGCTCACGGCGAACGGGGGATGGTCGAACGGGGCCCTGCTGCTGGCACGGGAGCGGAGATGGCGGAGTGGATCGTCGAGGACCTGGGTGAGGTCGAGGTCTGGACCATCGACGGCGCGGCGCGCCGGAACTCGATCACGCGCGCCATGCTGGTCGGGCTGCACGCCGAGCTGGCGCGGGTGGCCGCGAAGCGCCAGGTCCGCTGCGTCGTCCTGACCGGCGCCGGCGACCGCGCCTTCTGCGCCGGGGCCGACCTCAAGGAGCGGGCGCGCATGAGCGCGGACGAGGTGCACGCCTTCCACCGGGACCTCCGCGCCGGGCTGCGCGGCCTCGAGACCTCGCCCAAGGTCTTCCTCGCCGCCGTGAACGGCTTCGCGCTCGGCGGCGGCTTCGAGCTGGCGCTCGCCTGCGATCTCCGGATCATGTCCTCCTCGGCGGAGCTGGGGCTGCCCGAGGTCGGGCTCGGCATCATCCCGGGCGGTGGCGGTACGCAGCGGCTCTCCCGAGCGGTCGGCGTCGCCCGCGCCAAGGACCTCGTCCTGACCGCCCGCCGGATCGACGTGGTCGAGGCGCTCGCCTACGGCGCCGTGACCCGCGCCGCGCCCCCGGAGGAGCTCCGGGCAGCCGCGCTCGCCATGGCCGGGGAGGAGGCCCGAAACGCCCCCATCTCCCTCCGCCAGGCGAAGCGCGCCATCGACGGCGGCTTCCACCTGCCGCTGGAGGAGGCGCTCGACCTCGAGAACCGCCTGTACCAGGACTGCCTCGCCACGAAGGACCGCGTCGAGGCGCTGCGCGCCTTCGCCGAGAAGCGGAAGCCCGTCTTCACCGGAGAGTGAATGGCCGACCACGAGACGCTCACGCCCGACCAGCGCATCGCCCGCGAGCTCGCGCGCGTCCGGAAGGGAGGAGCGGAGAAGTACCACCGCAAGAACGCCGAGCAGAAGAAGCTCTTCGTGCGCGAGCGGCTCGCGCTGCTCCTCGACCCGGGCTCGTTCGTCGAGGACGGGGCGCTCGCCAACGGGCTCGACGCGGAGCTGCCCGCGGACGGCGTCGTCACCGGCATGGGCACCATCGAGGGCCGGGCGGTGGCGGTGATGGGGAACGACTCCACCGTCAAGGCGGGGAGCTGGGGCAAGCGGACCGTCGAGAAGATCCTGCGCATCCAGGAGACGGCCGCCGCGCACCGGCTGCCGCTCTTCTACCTGGTGGACTCGGCCGGCGCGCGCATCACCGACCAGCTCGAGATGTTCCCCGGCCGGCGCGGCGCGGGCCGCATCTTCTGGAACGAGGTGCACCTGTCGGGCGTGGTGCCGCAGATCTGCCTGCTCTTCGGCCCGTCGGCGGCGGGCGGCGCCTACATCCCGGCCTTCTGCGACGTCATCTTCATGGTGGAGGGCAACGCCTCCATGTACCTCGGCTCGCCGCGCATGGCCGAGATGGTCATCGGGGAGAAGGTGACCCTGGAGGAGATGGGCGGCGCGCGCATGCACTGCTCGGTCTCCGGCTGCGGCGACTTCCTGTGCGCGAGCGAGGAGGAGGCCATCCGGGAGGCGCGCCGCTGGTTCGGCTACATGCCGCGGAGCTGCCGCGAGCTGCCGCCCCTCGCGCCGCCCCGGGGGCCGGCCGCGTCGGCGCGGTCGCTCGAGCAGATCATCCCCCAGGACCAGAACCGGCCCTTCGACGTGATGCACCTCATCGAGGCGCTCGTCGACGAGGGGTCCTTCCAGGAGGTGAAGAAGCTCTGGGCGGGCGAGCTCGTGACCGGCCTCGCCCGCATCGACGGGCGGCCCATCGGCATCGTGGCGAACCAGCCCAAGGTGAAGGGGGGCGTGCTCTTCGTCGACTCGGCCGACAAGGCCACCCGCTTCATCTGGCTGTGCGACGCCTTCCACCTCCCGCTCCTCTACCTGGCGGACGTGCCGGGCTTCATGATCGGGACCAAGGTGGAGCGCGCCGGCATCATCCGCGCGGGCGCCAAGATGGTGAGCGCCGTCTCGGAGGCGACCGTGCCGCGCATCTCGGTGGTGGTGCGGAAGGCGTACGGGGCCGGCCTCTACGCCATGGACGGCCCCGGCTTCAAGCCGTCGGCCTGCCTCGCCCTGCCACAGGCGATGATCGCGGTCATGGGTCCCGAGGCGGCGGTGAACGCGGTGTACTTCAACAAGATCCAGGAGCAGCCCGAGGGCGAGCGGGCGGCCTTCGTGCAGCGGTTGCGCGAGGAGTACAAGCAGGACATCGACATCGAGCGGCTGGCGAGCGAGCTGGTGGTGGACGCGGTGGTGCCGGGCACAGAGCTGCGCGGCGAGCTGGCGCGGCGGTTCGCGTATTACGCGCAGTCCTACGAGCCGACGCGAGAGCGCAAGCGGGCGGTGACGCCGGTGTGACCGGGAGCACCATGGACTTCGATCTCTCTGAAGAGCACCTCCACCTCCGGCGCACGGTGCGCGACTTCTGCGAGCGCGAGGTGAAGCCGAAGGCGCGGGGCTGGGACGAGACGGGCGAGTTTCCGCGCGAGACGGTGCGGGCGCTCGGCGAGCTCGGCGTGCTCGGCATGAACGTGCCCGAGGCCTACGGCGGCTCGGAGCTCGGCGCGGTGGGCACGGCGGTGGTGGTGGAGGAGGTGGCGCGCTACGACGGCTCGCTCGCCCTCACCGTCGCGAGCCACAACGGGCTCGGCACGGGGCACCTGCTCCGCTTCGGGTCGGAGGAGCTGAAGCGAAAGTACCTGCCGGACCTGGCGGCGGGCCGGAAGCTCGCCGCCTGGGGTCTCACCGAGCCGGGCTCGGGCTCCGACGCGGCCGCGCTGCGCACCACCGCCGTCCGGAAGGGCGATCGCTGGATCCTGAACGGCGCCAAGCAGTTCATCACCCAGGGGTCGGTGGGCGACGTCTTCGTGATCCTGGCGCTCACGAACCCCGAGGCGAGGAAGGGGAAGGGTGTCACCGCCTTCCTGCTCGAGAAGGGCGCGCCGGGCTTCACCCAGCGCGCGATGCACGGAAAGCTCGGGATGCGCAGCTCCGATACCGCCGAGCTGCACCTCGAGGACGTCGAGGTGCCGGACGCGCAGCGGGTGGGCGAGGTCGACGCGGGCTTCACCAACACCCTGCAGATCCTGGACCGCGGGCGCATCGGCATCGGCGCGCTGGCGGTCGGGCTGGCCCGCGGCGCGCTGGAGGAGGCGCGCGGCTACGCCAAGGAGCGGCAGGCGTTCGGGAAGCCGATCGCCGAGTTCCAGGCCATCGGCTTCATGCTGGCCGACATGGC
>DASPZP010000250.1:0-8029 GCA_035636195.1 Anaeromyxobacteraceae bacterium | reverse complement strand
GGATGTCCGTTCGCGCGATCCAATGGGGACGCTCTCGCGGCTCCCACCGGCGCGGCGGCGATCAAACCGGCGGCCGCAAACATCGACACGACATGGTGTGCTCTGAGCGATTGCATCTCGAGACTCCTCCCGAGCCCATCCGAGGGCCCCCGCGGACGAAGAGGATCTTCGTCGTTGCGGCGAAAGCGACCTCGGCTTTCGCCGCTGCACAAGTAAGGGAGCCGCGCCGTCACGGCGGATATCGGGTGGGTCGCACTGCGATGTGGCGCACCCTCGCAGGTGCCCCAGCCTGGGACTCGGCCGCGCTATCCAATCACGCCGTCGTAAACAGGTCCGAACGGCGCCCTCGGCAGGTACCGTCCCGAGCCCGCTTCCACCCGCAGATCGCCGTCCGACCAGAGCTGGCGGCCGCCCGCGAGGGTATGGACGACGACGCCGCGCACTTCCCGCCCCTCCCAGACCGAGAAGTCGGTCCGCTGGTGCTGGCTCCTCGCCGAGAGCGTCTTCGTGCGCGACGGGTCGAGGACGATGACGTCGGCGTCGGCGCCGACCTGGAGCGAGCCCTTCCTTGGCCAGAGGTTGAATACGCGAGCCGCGTTCGCGGAGGTGAGCGCGACGAACCGCTCCGGCGAGAGCCGTCCCCCGTTGACGCCGAGGTGCCACAGCACGTGCAGGCGGTCCTCGACGCCGCCGCAGCCGTTCGGGATCTGCGTGAAGCTCGCGGCGCCAGCGCGCTTCTGGGCCCTGGTGAAGCAGCAGTGGTCGGTGCCGGTCGTGCTGAGCGCGTTCGCCGCCAGCGCCTCCCACAGGGCCGCCTGGTGCTCCTTCGGCCGGTAGGGCGGGCTCATGACGTGCCCCGCCGCGACGTCGAAGTCGGGGTCCGCGTAGACCGAGTCGTCGATGGCCAGGAAGCCGGGCAGCGTTTCGCCCACGATCCTGGCGCCGCGCCGGCGGGCGCGGCCGATGGCCTCGGCGGCGTGCGCAGCCGAGACGTGCACCACGTAGAGCGGCACGCCCACGACCTCGGCCATGGTCACGGCGCGCAGGGTCGCCTCCTCCTCGAGCTGCGGCGGGCGGGAGAGCGCGTGGCCGCGCGGCCCGGTGACCCCGCGCGCCAGGAGCTCGGCCTGGAGGTACGCGATGAGCTCGCCGTTCTCCGCGTGAACCTGCGGCAGCGCACCGAGCTCACGGCAGCGCACGAAGCCGGCCACGAGCTCCTCGTCGCTCAGCATGAGCCCGCCCTTGTAGGCGAGGAAGAACTTGTAGCTCGTGATGCCGTGTGTCCGGACGAGCGTCTCCATCTCGGCGGCGAAGCGCTCGCCCCACCAGGAGACCGTCATGTGCAGGCCGTAGTCCAGCGTCGCGCGCGACGCCCAGGCCTGCCACTGCGCCAGCGCGTCGAGCGGCGACTGCCCTCGCTCCGGGCCGACGAAGTCGAGGATGGTGGTGGTCCCTCCGGACGCGGCGGCCGCGGTGCCGGAGAGGAAGTCGTCCGCGACGACCGTGCCCATGGTCGGAAGCTGCATGTGCGTGTGGGGATCGACGCCTCCCGGCATGACGAAGCACCCGCCCGCGTCGACGATCGCCGCGCCCGTGCCTGCGGCGAGACCCTCCTCCACCGCCGCGATGCGTCCGTCGCGGCACAGCACGTCGGCGCGCCGGCGGCCCGCCTCCGTCACCACGGTGCCGCCGCGAATCAGGGTCTCCGCCATGGGGCATTGAAGCACCCCGCGCGCCTGCCAGGTCAAGCGCGGCGCGGGCCCGTCTCCGCCCGCCGGGGTCCTTCCCTTCGCTTGAACCCTCAGGGCTTTCGCGCCGATACTGCGACCTTGACCTCATCACTCCTCATCGACCCCGCCGGCGCTCTCCACATGACGGACGGAAAGGTCCTCTTCACGTGCCACGGATGCGGGGCGGCGGTGGACGCCACCCGAGCGCTGCCGTTCCGTTGCCCGCGCGCCGGTGCGCCGGGCGATGACGCCGATCACCTGCTCGTGCCGGCGGATCTCGAGGGCGCCTACCCAGGCGGCGGCGAGGCCCACCCGTTCCTGCGCTATCGCGCGCTCCTCTCGCCCTACCGCCTCGCGCGCGCGTCCGGCCTGCCGGACGCGGCCTGGTTCGAGCTGGTCGGCGCGCTCGACGAGGCGCTCGTCCGGGTCGACGGCCGCGGCTTCCGGGTGACACCCCTGACCCGCCAGCCCGCGCTGGCGCGCGCCACCGGGATCGCCGGCGAGCTGTGGGTGAAGGACGAGACGGGCAACGTCTCGGGCTCACACAAGGCCCGCCACCTCATGGCGGTCATGCTCTACCTGCGGGTCCTCGAGGCGGCGCGCCTGCCAGCGGGCGAGGGCCTGCGCAGGCGCCGCCTCGCCATCGCCTCCTGCGGCAACGCCGCGCTGGCGGCAGCGGTGGTGGCGCGCGCCGCCGACTGGCCACTCGAGGTCTTCATCCCGACCGACGCGAGCGCAGCCGTGGTGAGGCGCCTCGCGGAGCTGGGCGCCGCCGTCACCGTCTGCGAGCGGCGCCCCGCCGAGGCGGGCGATCCCTGCTTCCTGCGCTTCCGTGAAGCGGTCGGCGCGGGCGCCCTCCCCTTCGGCGTGCAGGGCCCGGAGAACGGCCTCGCGGTGGAGGGCGGCCGCACCCTGGCCTTCGAGCTCGTGGACGGGCTCCGGGCTGCAGGTGCCTCACCGGGAGACCTCTTCGTGCAGGTGGGCGGCGGGGCGCTGGCGAGCGCGCTCGGAGCGGGCTTCGCCGTCGCCGCGCGCCTGGGCGCGCTGCTACGAGCACCGCGGCTCGTGGCAGTGCAGACGGAAGGCTGCGCGCCACTCGCCCGCGCCTGGGAGCGGCTCGGCGCGACCCCGCTCGCCGAGGCCGCGCGCGCCCGCTCGCGCTTCATGTGGGCGTGGGAGACGACGCCGCATAGCATCGCGCACGGCATCCTCGACGACGAGACGTACGACTGGTGGGAGATCGCGAGCGCGATGCGCGCCACGAGCGGCGCGCCGCTGGTGGTGGGGGAGGACGTTCTCACCCGCGCCCACGAGCTGGCGCGGAACCACACCGGCATTTCCGTCTCCGCCACCGGCACGGCCGGGCTGGCCGGCGCGCTCGCCGCGCGGCCGTCCGGCGACGCGCTCGTCATCTTCTCGGGCGTGGAAAGGCCATGAGCGACCGCATCCGGTTCATCCTCGACGGAAAGGTGAAGGAGCTCGCCGGCGTCGACCCGACGCTCACCGTGCTCCGCTGGCTGCGCGAGGTCGAGCGCCGCACCGGCACGAAGGAGGGCTGCGCCGAGGGCGACTGCGGCGCCTGCACGGTGGTCCTGGGCGAGCTCCGTGGCGGAGCGGTGCGCTACCGCGCGGTGAACGCCTGCCTCCTCTTCGTGCCGGCGCTCGATGGGAAGGCGCTCATCACCGTGGAGGACGTCCGCGGCGCGGAGGGAGGCCTCCACCCGGTGCAGGACGCGATGGTGGAGTGCCACGCGTCCCAGTGTGGCTTCTGCACCCCGGGCTTCGTGATGTCGCTCGTCGCCCTCTACGAGAGCGAGCCCACGCCGTCGCGCCAGCGCCTCGACGACGTGCTGGCCGGGAACCTCTGCCGCTGCACCGGTTACCGGCCCATCGTGGCCGCCGCGCGGCAGGCCTACGACTCCGGCGCGCCGCGTTCCCTCGCCGCTCAGGAGGCCGCGCTGACGCGCCTGCTCGCTTCCGTCCAGCGCCGGGACACGCTCGCGCTCGAACACGGCGGGCGGCGCTTCTTCGCGCCGCGGACGCTCGAGGCGGTCGCCGACCTCCTGCAGCGCCACCCGGGAGCGCGCCTGGTCGCCGGCGCCACCGACGTGGGGCTGTGGGTGACGAAGGAGCACCGCGCCCTCGACACGCTCGTGTCGCTCGCCGAGGTCGAGGAGCTCCGCGCGGTCACGGTCACCGGCACGCACCTCGAGATCGGCGCGGCGGTGACGTACGCCGACGCGCACGCGGTGCTCTCGGCCCACCACCCGGATCTGGGCGAGCTCGTGCGCCGCCTCGGCTCCCAGCAGATCCGGAACGTGGGCACGCTCGCCGGCAACGTGGCGAACGCATCGCCCATCGGGGACACGCTCCCGGCGCTGCTCGCGCTCGACGCCTCCCTCGTGCTGCAGCAGGGGATGGTCCGCCGCGAGGTGGCGCTCGACGGGTTCTTCACCGGCTACCGCAAGACGGGGCTGCGCGCGGGCGAGGTCATCACGGCCATCCGCGTGCCGGTCCGCTCACCCGAGCGCGCCTTCCGCGCCTACAAGGTGTCGAAGCGCTTCGACCAGGACATCTCCGCCATCTGCGGCGCGTTCGCGGTGACGCTCTCCGCCGGGCGGGTACGGGACGTCCGCATCGCCTATGGCGGCGTGGCGGCGACGCCCATGCGGGCCAGCGCCTGCGAGCGCGCGCTCGTCGGCCGCGCCTGGGACGAGGCGACCGTCGCGGCCGTCCTGCCGGTGCTCGACGGCGAGCTCGCCCCCATCTCCGACGCGCGCGCCACCTCGGCCTACCGCCGGCTCGTCGCGCGAAACCTGCTCCGGAAGTTCCAGCTCGAGACGGCCCCCGAGGGCGCGGCGACGCTCGCCGCGACGCGCGTCCTCGTCGCCGAGGAGGAGGCGTGAGGCGCGCCAAGCGAGACGCCAGCCTGGTGGAGGGCGCGGTGCACGCGCCGCTCGCCCACGACAGTGCCGTGCGGCACGTGACGGGCGCGGCGCTCTACCTCGATGATCTGCCCGAGCCGCGCGACCTCCTGTACGCCTTCGTGCGCCTGAGCGACCGGGCGCACGCCCGCGTCACGCGGCTCGACGTGACCGCCGCCGCCAGCTCGCCCGGCGTCGCGGCGGTGATGACGGCGCGCGACCTGCCCGGCGAGAACGACATCGGGCCGGTGCTGCCGGGGGACAAGGTCTTTGCCGACGGGCTCGTCGAGTACTGGGGCCAGTCGCTCTTCGCGGTGGCGGCGGACAGCATCGACCACGCCCGGGAGGCGGCCTTCCGCGCCACTGTCGAGTACGAGGACCTGCCGGCCATCCTCACCATCGAGCAGGCGCTGGCCCACGGATCGTTCGTGCTGCCGACGCAGGTGCTGCGGCGCGGCGCGCCGTCGAAGGCCATCGCCCGCGCGTCGCGCCGCCTGTCGGGACGGCTCGCCATCGGCGGCCAGGAGCACTTCTACCTGGAGGGGCAGGTGGCGATGGCGGTGCCGCGCGAGGGCGGCGGCATGCTCGTCCACAGCTCGACCCAGGCTCCGAGCGAGGTGCAGCACCTCGTCGCGAAGGTGCTCGGGCTCGCCGCCAGCGCGGTGACGGTGGAGGTGCGCCGCATGGGCGGAGCCTTCGGCGGCAAGGAGACCCAGGCCGCGCCGGTCGCCTGCGTGGCGGCGCTGCTCGCCCGGCGGACCGGCCGGCCGGTGAAGCTGCGGCTCGACCGCGACGACGACATGATCTTCACCGGCAAGCGCCACGACTTCACCGCCGAGTGGGAGGTCGGGTTCGACGACGAGGGGCGCATCCGCGGCCTCGAGCTCGTGCTGGCGTCGCGCTGCGGCTTCTCGCCGGACCTGTCCGGCGCCATCAACGACCGGGCCATGCTGCACGCCGACAACTGCTACTACCTCGAGGACGTCAGCATCACCTCGCACCGCTGCAAGACGAACACGGTCTCGAACACCGCCTTCCGCGGCTTCGGCGGACCACAGGGGATGATGGCGATCGAGGCGATCGTCGACGCGATCGCCCGCGAGCTGGGGCAGGACCCGCTCCAGATCCGCCGCCGCAACTTCTACGGCCGGGCCGGCCGCGATCTCACTCCGTACGAGATGAGGGTCGACGACTTCGTCATCCCCGAGCTGGTGGACGAGCTCGAGCGGAGCTCGCAGTACCAGGAGCGGCGGCGCGAGCTCGCGCGCTTCAACGCCCGGAGCCCCTGGCAGAAGCGGGGGATCGCGCTCACGCCGGTGAAGTTCGGCATCTCCTTCACCGCGACGCAGATGAACCAGGCCGGCGCGCTCGTCCACGTCTACACCGATGGCAGCATCCACCTGAACCACGGCGGCACGGAGATGGGCCAGGGGCTGTTCATCAAGGTGGCGCAGGTGGTCGCCGACGAGCTCGGCGTCGGCGTGGACCGGGTCCAGGTCACCGCCACCACCACCGATCAGGTGCCGAACACCTCGCCCACCGCCGCCTCCTCCGGGAGCGACCTCAATGGCATGGCGGCCCGGACGGCCGCGCGCACCATCCGGAAGCGCCTGGCGGCCTGCGCCGCGGCGGCGCTGGGGGGAAAGGCCGAGGAGGTCGTGTTCGCCGGCGGCAAGGCGAGCGTCGGCCGGCGCTCCATCGACTTCGCCGACCTGGCGACCCTCGCGCACCGGGAGCGCGTCTCGCTCTCCGCCACCGGCTTCTACCGCACGCCCAGGCTCCACTTCGATCGGGAGCGGCACCGCGGCCGGCCGTTCTACTATTTCGCCTGCGGGGCAGCCGTATCCGAGGTCCAGATCGACACGCTCACCGGCGAGTACAAGGTGCGGCGGGTGGACCTCCTCCACGACTGCGGCAGCTCGCTCAACCCCGCCATCGACATGGGGCAGGTCGAGGGTGGCTTCGTGCAGGGGATGGGCTGGCTCACCACCGAGGAGCTGTGGTGGGATGAGGCGGGGAGGCTCGGGACGCACGCGCCGTCGACCTACAAGATCCCGGCCTGCGGGGATGTCCCGGACGACTTCCGGGTGACGCTGCTCCACGCGCGGAACCGGCAGCCCACCATCCACCGCTCGAAGGCGGTCGGCGAGCCGCCGCTCATGCTCGCCATCTCGGTCTTCCACGCCCTCGCGGACGCCGTCGCCGCGGTGGGCGAGCACCGGCTCACCCCGCGGCTGGACGCGCCGGCGACCCCGGAGCGGGTGCTCCTCGCGGTGGAGGAGCTGCGGGCCCGTCTCGGGCAGCCGGCGCTGCGGGAGGCGGCTGAATGACGGAATGGCTGCAGGCGCTCTCGGACCTGGCGGCGGCGGGGCGGCCCGCCGTGCTCGTCACCATCCTGCACGTCGCCGGCTCGACGCCGCGCGAGGCGGGCACGAAGATGGTCGTCTCGGGAGACGCGACCCACGGCACGATCGGCGGCGGCCACCTCGAGCTGGCGGCGATCGAGCTCGCGCGCGAGCTGCTGGTGGCGGCCAGCGCGGAGGACGTCCCCGCCGCGCCCGAGGTCCGCGAGTTCCAGCTCGGGCCGAGCCTGGGCCAGTGCTGCGGCGGGGTGGCGAGGCTCCTGTTCGAGACGCTCCAGCCGCCGAGCTGGCACGTCGCCGTCTTCGGTGCCGGACACGTGGGGAAGGCGCTCGTGAAGCTCCTCGCCGACCTGCCCTGCCGCGTCGCCTGGATCGACGCGCGCGAGGGCGAGTTCCCGCAGGCGCTCCCCCCGCGCGTGCGCCGGATCGTGGCCGACGCGCCCGAGGACGCGGTGGCGGACCTCCCTGCCGGCTCCGACGTGCTCGTGATGACCCACAGCCATCAGCTCGACTTCCAGGTGGTGGAGGCGGCCCTGCGGCGCGGCGACCTCGCCTACGTCGGCCTCATCGGCTCGCGCACCAAGCGCGCCCGCTTCGTGAGTCGCCTCGAGAGCCATGGGAGGAGCGAGCAGGAGATCGGGCGGCTCACCTGCCCCATCGGCGTGCCGGGCGTCGGGGGCAAGCATCCGGCCGAGATCGCCATCGCGGTCGCAGCCCAGCTGCTACAGCTGCGGCGCCCGGCTCCAGTGGAGGGCGCTGTCCGAACTGGCGAGGGGCGCCTCGTGCGAAGTCCTCCCTGAGCGGGGCTCGTCATCTTGCCGTTGCCGTACGCAGGCCGCTTCCGAACAGGACCGTCTCAGCCCGCGCGGGTTCAACTCGAGGTCGGTATCCGCGATATCTCGTCTTGTAGCTGTGGTTCAGGGACCCTGGGGTTCTGGGACCCGACGGCGGGGCGTGCAGCGCTCACCGAGGCAGTGGGGGGGGGGGCCGGGAGGGGGGAGGGGGTGCCGGA
>DASPZP010000249.1:0-6370 GCA_035636195.1 Anaeromyxobacteraceae bacterium | reverse complement strand
CGTGGCCACCATCGCCATGGCGCGGCGCCTCGTCGGCTCCACCCACGGGCGCGCGCTCCTCGCCATCCGGGAGGACGAGGTGGCGGCCGAGGCGATGGGCGTCGACACCACCGGCTACAAGGTCCGCGCCTTCGTCATCGCCTCCGCCTTCGCCGGCCTGGCGGGCGGGCTCCTCGTCCACCAGATCCAGCTCTGCACCCCGCGCTCCTTCACCTTCGTGAAGTCGATCGAGGTGGTGGTGATGGTCGTGCTGGGCGGCATGGGCTCGGTGACCGGCTCGGTGATCGCGGCCCTCGTCCTCTCCTTCGCGCTGGAGGGCCTGCGCGAGGTGCAGCAGTACCGCATGGTCGTCTACTCGCTCCTCCTCATCGTCCTCATGCTGACCCGACCCTCGGGCATCTTCGGAACGCGCGAGATCTGGGACATCGTGAAGCTGCCAAGGCGGCGCCGGGCCGCCCCGGAGACCGCGCCGTGAGCACCGTCCCCGTCCTCGACGTCCGGAAGATCACCATGCAGTTCGGGGGCCTGAAGGCCCTCGCCGACTTCGACCTCACCCTCATGCCGCGCGAGCTCGTCGGGCTCATCGGGCCGAACGGCGCTGGCAAGACCACCGCCTTCAACGCCATCACCGGCGTCTACCCGCCCACCTCGGGCGACGTGTTCGTCGCGGGCGAGCGCGTCAACGGCCGCCGCCCGCACCAGATCTGCATCGCCGGCGTGGCGCGCACCTTCCAGAACATCCGGCTCTTCAAGGAGCTCACCGCCATCGACAACGTGCGGGTGGCCTGCCACCACGCGCGGAAGGCCGGCTTCACGGCCGCCTTCCTGCTCACGCCATCGTACGTGACCGACGAGGAGCACATCACCGCCCGCGCCGAGGAGTACCTGGCGGTGATGGGCCTCTCCCACCGGCGCGACGCGCTGGCGAGGAACCTGCCTTACGGCGAGCAGCGGCGGCTCGAGATCGCGCGCGCGCTCGCCTCCGGGCCGAAGCTCCTCTGCCTGGACGAGCCGGGGGCCGGGATGAACGCCTCCGAGAAGGTCGCGCTCATGGAGCTCATCCGGAAGATCCGCGACCAGTTCGGCCTCGCCATCCTGGTCATCGAGCACGACATGAAGCTCGTGATGGGCGTCTCGGAGCGCCTGGTCGTGCTCGACCACGGCGTCACCATCGCCAAGGGACCGCCCGAGAAGATGCGCAAGGATCCCAAGGTCATCGAGGCCTACCTGGGCGACTCGTACCTCGAGGAGAAGCACATCGCGGTCCCCGTGGAGCCCGTCAAGTGATCCTTCGACTCCGTCCGCTCGCGGCCTACGCTCAGGATGCTCGGGATGAGTGAACCTGTCCTGTCGGTGAAGGACCTGCGCGTCCACTACGGCGTCATCGAGGCGCTGCGCGGCGTCTCGCTGGAGGTGCCGGAGGGCAAGGTGGTGGCGCTCATCGGCGCCAACGGCGCCGGCAAGACCACGACGCTGCGCGCCATCTCCCGCATGCTCCGGCCGAGCGCCGGCTCGGTGCGCTTCAAGGGCGAGGAGCTGACCCGCCTCATGCCGCACGACATCGTGGCGCGTGGGCTCGCCCACGCCCCCGAGGGGCGCGGCATCTTCCTCAACCTCACCGTGAACGAGAACCTCGACCTGGGCGCGTTCCTCCGCACGGACGGCGCCGGCATCGCCGAGGACCGGGAGAAGATGTTCACCACCTTCCCCATCCTGCGCGAGCGCATGAACCAGGTGGCTGGAACGCTCTCCGGCGGCGAGCAGCAGATGCTGTCCGTGGCGCGCGCGCTGATGAGCCGGCCGAAGCTGCTCCTCCTCGACGAGCCGTCGCTCGGCCTGGCGCCGCAGGTGGTGGAGCGCATCTTCCAGGTCCTGAAGGACATCTCGGCGCAAGGGGTGGCGCTCCTGCTCGTCGAGCAGAACGCGCACAAGGCGCTGCAGATCGCGCACCACGCCTACGTGCTCGAGACGGGCGAGGTGGTGATGCAGGGCAGCGGCTCCGAGCTGCTCGCGTCGCCCGAGGTCCGGAAGGCCTACCTCGGCGAGTAGGTGGGTGGAACGCCGACCCTCACCCCTGCCCTCTCCCTTCCAGGGAGAGGGTGAATAAGTCCAAGCGCCTGAGAGGGATGAAACCGGCTGCGTCCCGGGATAGGGTGACACCCGTCCATGGGAACCAACCACACCATCCTCCTCGTCGACGACAACCAGGAGCTGCTGCGGCTCCTGGCGCGGCTCGTCGAGGGCGAGGGCTGGCGCGCGGTGAGCTGCGCGCGCGGCAAGGCCGCCCTCGATGCCATCCCGATCGAGAAGCCGGCGGTGGCGGTGGTCGACGTGCTGCTCCCGGACATGATGGGCTACGACATCGGCGCGGCGCTCAAGAAGGTCGGCGTGCCGTACGTCTTCATGACCGGCATCTTCAAGGGTGGGCGCGCGGCCTCGGAGGCGCGCGTCCAGCACGGCGCCGCCGGGTACTTCGAGAAGCCCTTCGAGGCGAAGAAGCTGCTCGAGACGCTGCGTGGCCTCTTGCCGCCGCCCGCCTCGGCGGTGTCCTCCTCTCCGCCGCTGACGACCTCGCGGGAGTTCTCGAGCGAGGACTTCGACGTCGAGGTGGCGGTCGAGTCGGAGGAGCCGGTCGACGCGCTCACGCTCACCGGCAAGGTGGAGGTGACCGAGGACGGGCGCATCTCGGCGGTCATCCGGGGCGACTCCCTGCAGGCTGCGCCCGTCGCCGCGCGGCCGCCGCCGCTGCCCTCGGCCGAGATCCTCGATGCGGCCCGGCTGGCGCGGGTCGAGCCTCCCGACGAGGGCGAGCTGCAGGACAACCTGCCCGAGCTCGTCACCGCCTTCTGGCTGGCGCAGCAGACCGGGGAGCTGACGGTGCAGCGCGGCAAGGTCAAGAAGACCATCTACTTCGAGAAGGGCCGCCCGTGCTTCGCCATCTCCAACCTGGTGGCGGATCGCTTCGGCCCGTTCCTGGTCCGGGTGGGGAAGCTCACCCTCGCCCAGCTCGAGCTGTGCGAGAAGACGGCCGAGAAGCGCGGCCGCCGCGTCGGTGACTCGCTCGTCGAGATGGGCGTCCTCAAGGAGACGGAGAAGCTCTACTACGTCGCCCAGCAGATGAAGGCGATCGTCTACTCCCTCTTCGGATGGGAGGAGGGGCGCTACCGGATCCACTTCGCGGATCGGGCGGCGCAGCAGGACACCAAGATCGACCTCCACCCCGCGCACCTGATCTCGCGCGGCGTCAAGAAGCTCTACCGGCCGGCGCGCCTGGCGCGCCTGCTCCCCGGTGACGAGCGCCTCATCCCCACCCAGCAGCCCGCCTTCGGCCTGCACGAGGTGGAGCTCGAGACCTGGGAGGCGCAGCTCCTGCCGCACGTCGACGGCACGCGGACCGTGGCGGAGCTCGTGACGCTGGCGAAGAAGCCCGAGGCGCAGGTGCGGGCGAGCCTGTGGGCGCTGGTGGCGCTCGAGATCTTCGAGAAGCGGGTTTCCTAGACCGCCGTCGGATCGCGCCCGGTCGTGAGCGGCGGGATCCTCGCCGCGAGCGCCAGGTGCTCCTCGCGGCGGAGGTGCTCGCGCGCGCGGCGCGGATCGGGGGCCGGCCCGGCCCAGCTCAGGAGCGCCCCCATCCGCCGGCGTGCCTCGGCGAGCCGCGCCCGGCTCACCCGGCCCGACTCGACGGCCGCGCGCGCGAGGTCGATCGCCCGGTGCTGCAGCGCCGCCTGGTGGCAGACGAGGAGGGAGTCCACGCCGGCCGCGAGCGCGGTGGGCACGGTCTCCTCGAGCGGGAAGTGCTCGGCCACTGCCTTCATCTCCAGGTCGTCCGAGACGACGCAGCCGTCGTAGCCGCACTCCTCGCGCAGGAGGCGCAGCACGGGCGCCGACAGGGTGGCCGGGCGCCCCGCGTCGAGCGCGTCGAAGACCACGTGCGCGGTCATGGCCGAGGCGACGCCGGCCCGGGCGAGCGCACGGAAGGGCACGAGCTCCACCGCGCGCAGGCGCGCGAGGTCATGGGGCAGGTGCGGCAAGGCCTGGTGCGAGTCCTGGCTCGTGTCGCCGTGCCCGGGGAAGTGCTTGGCGCAGGCCGCGACCCCGGCCGACTGGAGCCCGCTCGCCAGCGCCGCCCCGAGGCGCGCCACCTCGTCCGGATTCCGCGAGAAGCTGCGGTCGCCGATGACGGGATTCTGCGGGTTCGTGTCGACGTCCACCACCGGCGCGTAGTCCTGGTCGATGCCGACCGCGCGCAGCTCGCGGCCGAGGAGGGCGCCCACCTCGAAGGCAAGCGCGGCGTCGCGAGTCTCGCCGATGGCGCGCATGGGCGGGAGCTCGGTGAAGCCGTGCGGCGCGCGCAGCCGGGCCACCCGCCCGCCCTCCTGATCCACCGAGACGAGCAGCGGCCGCCCGGCGGCGCGCTTCAGCTCCGCCACCAGCGTCGCCACCTGCTCGGCGTCGACCACGTTGCGCGAGAAGAGGATGACCCCGCCCACGCCGCGCCGGAGGAGCTCGAGCACCTCGGGTGACGGGGAGGTGCCGTGGAAGCCCACCGTGAAGAGGGCGGCGATGTCGTGGTCGAGGGTGGGCATATGAATCCTGCGTTCGTGCTTCGACTCCGCGCTCCTCACGGTACGCGGTGAATACGGTTCGCGCTACGCTCAGCACGAACGGACTCCGTGTTCTCCCGCCGGCTCGTACGACTGAACTCCTGGTTTTCCTCCCCGTTCGTCCTGAGCGTAGGCCCGCCCTGCTCCGTGCGCTCCGAGGGGCGGGCCGGAGTCGAAGGACGAACGCGATCTGGCCCGCGTGCGAACCGCTGGATGCCGGACCAATCCTCACGGACCAGCGCTTCCTTCTTGCGCCGACTCCAGCCCTTGAGCTGCAGCTCCCGCTCGCGCGCCTCATCACGAGACGTGAAGTCCGTTGCGTACACGAGCACCACCGGGCGTCTACCGCTCGTATACCCGGGCACGATGCCAGACGTGTGCTGAGCCACGCGCAGCTCCAGATCATCGGTGTGCCCGATGTAGTAGGAGCTGTCAGCGCATCGGAGCATGTAGACCCAGAATGGCTTCATGAGCGCTCCACTCGCATGGCCATCCACTTGGCCATCAGCGAACCAGCGTCACGCCAGCAACAAGCCCTCACCCAGGAACGCGAGGAGCCCCAGCGCCAGCAGGATGGACCAGAGCGGGATCTGGCGGGGGCCCTGGACGCCCTCCTGGGCGAGGTGGGCGTGGCCGGCGCCGCCGAAGTAGGCGGTGAGCTCCTGCGGATCCAGGCGCGTCGTGTCGCTCTCGCGCGGGTCGGCCAGCACCGCGAAGGCGAGGCGCGGGTCGAGCCGGGTCTGGCCGCGCTCCTCCACCTTCACCTGCCAGAGCCCGGGGCGCTGGGGGACGAAGCTCACCGGGCCACCGGGCGCCTCGCGGTGGAGCGCGCTGGCCGGCTGCTCTCCGCCATCCGGGTCCACCACCGCAGCGAGCCGCTGTCCCTCCCCCACCGCCACGGTGCGTGGCGCGTTCACGACCGAGGGCGCGTCCCGCCGCTCCTCGAGGCCGCCCGAGAGCCAGGCCGCCATGCGCTGCACGAAGGGCAGGAAGCTCGTGCGGATGGTCCAGTCGGACCAGGCCCGGTCGACGGTGGAGGTGTAGAGCAGCACACGCCCCTGCCCCCGCCGCGCCTCGACCAGCGCCGGCGCGCCGTCGTCGTAGGAGACGAGGACGCGGTCCCGGGTATCGCCCTTCTTCTCGACCGGCTTGAGGAGCATGTAGCGCCAGGTCCGCACGCCCTCGAAGCCCTCGCGCGCGGCGCCGGTGAAGACCTGCAGCGCCGGGTGCGACCAGTCGATGTCGGCGAAGCGCGCAGCGCGCGCGGCTGCTCCCGGCGCGCCGCGCTCGGCGGCCGTCTTCACCACGTGCAGCGGCCGGGGGAGGAGGCCCGCCAGCTCCTGGTCGTAGCGGTCGGGATCGACCTCCTCGCCCATGGCGAGGAAGAGCCCCCCTCCCCGCTCGACGAACTCGCGCAGCTCGGCCGACTTGGGCCCGACCGAGCGCACGTTGAGCAGGAAGACCACGTCGTAGTCGGCGAAGCGCGCCTTGCCGAGCGACTCGGCGTCGACGACCGTCGGGCGAACCGGCGAGGCGGCCGACGACAGCGCCGCCTCGACGAAGAACGCCTCGTCGCGGTAGCGCACCGGCGACGGGGCGCCGTTCACCACCAGCGCCTTCACGTCGCGCGGGACGGCCACCGTGACCACCCGCGCGTCGTCGAGATCGAGCGCGTCGGCGGGCGCGCTCACGGAGAGCGCCGCCGGGCCACCCTGCGCGAATCGATAGGCGAGCGCCTTCTTCACCGCACCGCCCGCGTCCACCTG
>DASPZP010000248.1:0-1705 GCA_035636195.1 Anaeromyxobacteraceae bacterium | reverse complement strand
GATCAAGCCGGTGCGGCGCACGAGATCCTGAGACGCCTGGCGGACGCCCGTATCAATTGCGTCGCCTCGAACGGCTGCGCCGCGGCCGGAGGCACGTTCGGGATGGTGATCTTCGTGAAGCCGGGCGATCTGGCTGCGGCCAGCAAGGCCCTCGGCGTGTGATGCCGACGCCGAGCTCCTCGGCGTCGCTCGACCCGGAATCAGGCAGCGGATGGCCATGCACCGACCGAGCAGCCCGACGAGCGCCCGGGCGGCAGGATCGGCGCGTGCCGCGGTCGCTCGGGATCGGAATACTAGAGCGCAGCCATGATGCAGCAGCCGGTCGAGAACTACGGGGTCATCGGCGACATGCATACGGTCGCGCTCGTCGGGAAGGACGGGTCGATCGACTTCATGTGCTTCCCGCGGTTCGACTCGCCGACCGTGTTCGCAGCGCTGCTCGATCCGGAGCAGGGAGGGCGGTTCCAGCTCGGCCCCGAGTCCGCCGAAGCGCGCCAGGTCCAGCTCTATCTTCCGGACTCGGCGATCCTGTTGACGCGGTTCCTCTTCGAGGAGGGCGTCGCCGAGGTGTCCGACTTCATGCCCGTCGGCCGCGGCGCGCGGACGCTGGTCCGACGCGTCAAGACCGTCCGGGGCGAGATCTCCTTCCGCATGGTGTGCGCTCCGCGCTTCGACTACGGCCGCGCTCGTCACCGCGTCGAGCGCCGGTCGCACACCGAGTGGCTGTTCGCGTCCGAAGGGGCGGATCGGGTGGCCTTCCTGCTCCGCAGCGACGTGCCGCTGTCCGGCGAGGAGGGTGACGCGGTCGCGACCTTCCGCCTGGGCGCCGGCCAGTCCGCGTCCTTCATCCTCGAGGAGGTCGCGCCCGGGCGACCCGCCGCCTCGGCGGCGCCGGACTACGTCTCCGAGAGCTTCAAGCACACGAACGACTTCTGGCGCAGGGGGATCGCCCGCTCCACCTATCGAGGACGCTGGAGGGAGATCGTCAACCGCTCGGCGCTGACCCTCAAGCTGCTCTCCTCGGACGCGCACGGCTCCATGGTCGCCTCGCCCACGTTCGGCCTTCCCGAGAAGCTCGGCGGCGGGCGCAACTGGGACTACCGCTACACGTGGATCCGGGACACGTCGTTCGCGCTCTACGCCGTCCAGCGGCTCGGATTCACGAACGCGCGCGGGTTCATGGAGTGGGTCGAGGCGCGCTGCAGCGAGCTTCAGGCGGACGGCTCGCTCCAGGTCATGTACGGGATCGACGGGCGCCACGAGCTCCCCGAGCAATCCCTGCACCACTGGTCGGGGTATGCGCGCTCGAGGCCGGTGCGCATCGGCAACGCCGCGCACCATCAGCTTCAGCTCGACATCTACGGCGAGCTGATGGACGCCGTGTACCTCTACAACAAGTTCGCGGAGCCCATCTCGCATGACCTGTGGCGCGACCTCGTGCGGCTCGTGCAGTTCGTCTGCGAGCACTGGCGCGAGCCGGACGAGGGCATCTGGGAGGTGCGCGGCGGGCGTCAGGAGTTCCTGGTGTCGCGCGTCATGTGCTGGGTGGCAGTCGATCGCGCCATCCGGCTCGCGCAGAAGAGATCGTTCCCGGCGCCGCTCGCCCAATGGTACGTGGTGCGCGACGCCATCTACCAGGACGTGTTCGAGCGCTTCTGGGATCCGGAGCGCCGGTCCTTCTCGCAGCACACGCGCGCGAAGACGA
>DASPZP010000247.1:0-3504 GCA_035636195.1 Anaeromyxobacteraceae bacterium | reverse complement strand
GGCGGCTTCGTGCTCTACCTGTGGGTCCTGTCGCGGCTGCCGGCCGAGGAGGAGGAGGGCAAGGAGGAGCTGCTCGCGCCGCCACGCCTCCTCGTCGAGCTGCCGCGCTGGCGGCGCCGCGCCTCGCTCCTGGTGCTCTTCGCGCTGGGAGGGACGGTGATGTGGGCGGTGGCGCATCCCTTCCTCGTCGCCATGAAGGAGGTGGCGCTCGCGGTCGGGGTGTCGCAGTTCGCCTTCGTGCAGTGGGTGGCGCCCTTCCTGACCGAGTTCCCGGAGAAGGTGACCGCCGTGTACTGGTCGCGCACCGTGAAGCTCGCCCCCATGGCGCTCCTCAACATGGTGAGCTCGACGGTGAACCAGTACACCGCGCTCGTGGCCATGATCCCCATCGCCTATGCGCTCTCGGTCGGCCACACCGCGCCCATCCCGATGGATCCGCTCCACCGGACCGAGATCTTCCTCTCCTTCGCCACCACCCTCTACGGCGTGGCCTGCCTCGCGAAGCTCCGTTTCACCCGGGCCGACGCGCTCGTCATGGTGGGGCTCTTCCTCGTCCAGTTCGTCTACGACGGGCCCATCGACGTGCCGCGGGTGGGGCCGACCGGCGCCGGTTTCGACCTCCCGCCCATCGCCGCCCACCTGGCGGTGGCCTGGGCCTACGTGGCGCTGGCCGCCCTGCAGATCATCCGGTACCGCCGCGAGATCCACCTCGTCTCGGCGCTCTCGACGACCCTGCGCGCCATGCGCTGAGCTGCTATAAACCCTCGCCATGGCGAAGACGGTGCGCGTCTACGTGACGCTCAAGCGCGGCGTGCTCGACCCGCAAGGCTCGGCGGTGGGGCACGCGCTCCGCACGCTGGGCTACTCCGAGGTGGAGGGCGTGAGGCTCGGCAAGTACATCGAGCTCGAGCTCTCGGGCGGGCAGAGCGAGGCAGAGGGCCGCAGGCGGCTCGAGGAGATGTGCCGGCGGCTCCTCGCCAACACGGTCATCGAGGACTACCGCTTCGAGGACGGGCCCGCCCCGGCACCGCGCGCGCCATGAAGATCGGGATCGTCACCTTCCCCGGCTCGAACTGCGACCACGACGTCTACCACGTCGTGAAGCACGTCTGCGGGGCCGACGCCCAGTACGTCTGGCACAAGGACCGCCTGCCGGCCGGGCTCGACGCGGTCATCTTGCCCGGCGGCTTCAGCTACGGCGACTACCTGCGCTGCGGCGCGCTGGCGCGCTTCTCGCCGGTGATGGAGGACGTGGTCGGCTTCGCCAAGGGCGGCGGCCCGGTGGTCGGCATCTGCAACGGATTCCAGGTGCTGTGCGAGGCCGGGCTCCTGCCGGGCGCGCTCCTGCGCAACCGTTCCCTGCACTTCGTCTGCCGGGACGTCCTCGTCGAGGTCCAGGGGGCCGATACGCCGCTCACGACCGGGCTGCGCGGCGAGAAGCTGCGGGTCCCGGTGGCGCACGGCGACGGGAACTACTTCGCCGACGAGGCGACCCTCGACCGGCTGGAGGGCGAGGGCCGGGTGGTCTTCCGCTACGTGGGCGGCGCGCCCAACGGCGCCGCGCGCGACATCGCCGGCGTGGCCGGCGGCGAGCGCATGAACGTGGTCGGCCTCATGCCTCACCCGGAGCGCGCCAGCGAGGCGATCCTGGGCAGCACCGACGGGCGACGCCTGTTCGACGCCCTGCTCGGCGCGGGGTAGCTCAGTGCAGGTCGACCTCCGCGGACCCGTTGGGCGGCTGGAGGCGCTTCTCGAGGAGCCGCCCTCGCCCCGCTTCACCGCCATCGTCTGCCACCCCCATCCGCTCTTCGGCGGGACGATGCACAACCACGCCACCTACCGGCTGGCGCGGGCGGTGCGGAGCGCGGGCGGGGTCACGCTCCGCTTCAACTTCCGCGGGGTGGGGCTCAGCTCCGGCCAGCACGACCACGGCGAGGGCGAGGTGGAAGACGCGCGCGCCGCGCTCCAGCTCCTCGCCGAGCGCTACCCGGCCTTGCCGCGCCATGCCTGCGGCTTCTCGTTCGGCGCGTGGATGGCGCTCGGTGCTGGCTGCCCCGATCCTGCGGTGCGGGGAGTGCTCTGCGCCGGGCTCGCCCTCTCGCTGCGTGAAGGGGTGGAGGAAGCGTGCCGCACCTGCGCGAAGCCGGTGGCGGTGATCCAGGCGGCGGCGGACGAGTACGGCCCCGTCGCGGCGGTGGAGCGGGCGCTGGCGGGCGCGTCCGGGCCGCGGCGGCTCTGGGTGGTGCCCGGGGCGACGCACCTCTTCACGCAGGCGCTCGACGCGCTGGAACGCGAGGCCGGGGACGCGATGCAGTGGCTCGTCGGAGCCGCGCCGTGACACGGCTCGGGCCGGAGCAGGTGGGCTCCTTCCTTCGCCAGCAGGGCGAGGAGCTGACCCGCATCTGGCGCGGGGCACGCGCGAGCGAGCGGCCCAAGGTGGCGTTCGGGCTCATCGATGCGCTCGTGCTTCCGTTCTTCGACGGGGCCGGCGAGCAGCTGGCGAGCGGCGCGGCGCCGGAGGCGGTGTGGGCGGGGCTCTCCGGGCTCGTGCGGTGGCCGACACAGCTCGCGCAGGCCGAGCTCGCGCTCGAGTGGGCGCTCGTGCTGGAGGTGCTGGTCGCCGCCTGCGAGTCGGTGAACGCAGCGCCAGAAGTGCTGGAATGGCTCTCGCGCGCGGTCGAGGTGTGCCGCGAGGGGACCGTGGGACTCCGAGGTAAGGCGCCTGTCGATGCGGCGTCGGGGGTGGTGCCGGTGCTGGTGTTCGCGGGGTACGAGGTGGGGGTGCAAGAGGAACGATAGGCGGCGGGGGACGAGCCCCCGCCCTACATACCCTCGGGGCGACGTGGGATACGCCGCCTCCGCCTACGGCAGGATCAACCCGCGGTCGCCGCATCCGTAGGGCGGGGGTTTATCCCCCGCCGCAGGTTCAGGTCCCCGCGAACTGGACGCCCTCGAAGACGAGCGTCGGCGTGCGCGCGGCGGAGTACGCGTAGGGATCGTTCCCGACCGCGGCGAGGTGCTTCCACAGCTCGAGGTGGTTGCCGGAGATGTTCATCTCGCCGATGGGCTCGGCGCGCTTCCCGCCACGCACGCGGTAACCCTGCACGCCGTGCGAGAAGTCGCCGGTGGTGCTGTTCGAGTTCCCGCCCAGGAAGCCGGCGACGAGGATGCCTTCGCCCATGGCGGCGAGGAGCTCGTCCGCGCCCTTCGTCCCGAGCTTCCAGGCGAGGTTCGACGAGCCGCGGGTGGTGGGCGCCATCCCGAGCTTCCGGCCGTAGTAGTTGTCGACGTAGTAGCTGCGCAGCACGCCGCCCTGGAAGACGTGGAAGCGCCGCGCCGCCATCCCCTCGGAGTCGAAGAGGCGCGAGCCGAAACCGCGCGGGACGAGCGGGTCGTCGCCGATGTCGAGGAGCGCGCTCCCCACCTGCTGCCCGAGCTTCCCGTCGAGGTAGCTGCGCTTCTGCTGCAGGGCGGCGGCCGAGAGCGGGCCGAGGAGCGAGCCGA
>DASPZP010000246.1:0-6029 GCA_035636195.1 Anaeromyxobacteraceae bacterium | reverse complement strand
CGATCTTGAGGGCATCCATGAAAGCGATGATATCGACAGCGACCGCCGATGGCTGGCCATTCCGGAACGTTCCGCTCGATAGAAAACGCGTCGGTCCATAGCCGCGCAGATACGGCACGATGACCCTGTGGCCGGCCGACGCGAGCAGAGGGGCGACGTCGACAAAGCTGTAAATGTCATACGGCCAGCCGTGCAGAAGAATTACCGGGGGACCATTCGCGGGCCCGTCTTCGGCGTATCCGACGTTCAGGACGCCCGCATCAATCTGCTTCAGCGACCTGAACGCCGTGTTCGTTCCGGGCTTGATCGGGTTGATCTTGGCGGGTTGCGCGTCCGCGGACCCGATCGTCGTGAGTTCGGCGGCAGCAAGCGTCAGGACCGCAGTGCCCAGGAGGCGGCGGCGATCGCGATTGATTTCTTCCGACATTGCCTCTCTCCTCAGTTGGAGTCAAAGCGTCTGAGCGCTATTCGAGTCGTTTTCATGTCGACCTCCTTTCGCCGATCGAGTATGCGCAAGCGAATCCGTGCGCAATGGTGGCGGTGCTGGTGATCACTGTGTCGGCCGAAGTGACTTGAAGGCGGCACGTAGTTCGGCGGCAAAGAGTTCAGGCTGCTCCCACGCCGCGAAGTGTCCGCCCCTGTCGACCTCGTTGAAATAAATCAGGTTGCGGTAGGCGCGCCGGGCCCATGTCTCCGGGGGGCGATAGACGTCCTCCGGGAACACCGTGATGGCGACCGGCAAAGAGATCTCGCCGGTCTTCTGCGCTGCCGCAACGACGACGCTGCCTCGTGCGCCATTCTCCCAGTACAGCCGCGCTGCCGAGGCTGCGGTGTTCGTCAGCCAGTACAGCGTGATGTCGTCCAGCACGTCGTCTTTCGTCGGCGACTTCTCGGGCTCGGCGCCATACGTCCACTGCGCGAAGCCGGGATGCACGAGGACCCACGCCGCGAGGCCGGCCGGTGAGTCGGTCGCGCCGTAGCCGACCGTCTGCGGCCGCGCGGTCATCATCGTGAAATAGGCCAAGTTTCCCTTCTTGCCTGACGCGACGAGCGCGTCGAATACCGCGCGTTCCTTTTCGGAGAGTCCCTCCGGCGCGGGCCCGCCCATGGGGAGCACCGCGGCCACCTCGGGAGGGACCGTCGCTGGCAAGTTGATGTGGATGCCCAGCAGTCCCGCGGCCGCCTGGCGCGCCATCGCGCTGGAGATGGGCGTGCCCCAGTCGCCGCCCTGGGCGACGTAGCGGGTGTACCCGAGGCGCTTCATCAGCTCCGCCCAGGCCCGCGCGATGTGCTCGGGATCGGCGCCGTACGTCCACTGTGCGAAGCCGGGATGCACGAGTATCCACGCCGCGAGGCCGGCCGGTGAGTCCGTCGCTCCGTAGCCGACCGTCTGCGGCCGCGCGGTCATCATCACGAAGTAGGCCGAGTTCCCCTGCTTGGCGTACGTCATGAGCGCTTCGAACACCGCGCGCTCCTTCTCGGAGAGTCCCGCCGGCGTGGGCCCGCCGCCGGCGAGCGCCGCGGCCACCTCGGGCGGTACCGTCGCCGGCAAGTTGAGGTGGATGCCGAGCAATCCCGCCGGCGCCTGGCGCGCCATCGCGCTGGAGATGGGGGCACCCCAGTCGCCGCCCTGGGCGACGTAGCGGGTGTATCCGAGGCGCTTCGTCAGCTCCGCCCAGGCTCGCGCGATGTGGTCGGGGTCCCAACCGGTGCCGGTTGGCTTGCCGGAGAAGCCGTAGCCCGGTACCGACGGGATGACGACGTCGAAAGCGTCCTCGGCCCGGCCTCCGTGCGCGGTCGGGTCCGTGAGCGGCCCGATGACCTTGATGAGCTCGAGCACGGAGCCCGGCCAACCGTGCGTGATGATCACTGGAAGCGCATTCTTGTGCCGAGAGCGGACGTGGATGAAGTGAACGTCCAAGCCATCGATGGTCGTCATGAATTGCGGCAAGGCATTCAGCTTCGTTTCCGCCTTCCGCCAGTCGTAGTCCGTCCCCCAGTGGCGTACGAGCGCCTGGAGCTTCGCCAACTGCGCGCCCTGGGAGCGATCCGCGACCGTCTCCCGGTCGGGCCAGCGCGTCGCCGCGATGCGCTGGCGGAGGTCGAGGAGCGCCTTTTCCGGAACGTCGACGTGGAAGGGGCGGACTTGAGCTTCGGCGGCCAGAGCAGTCCGATCGCGGAAGGCGGCGGCGAGCAGGACGAGGCCGAGGATGCTCACGGCGCGTCGATGGCACATCGGTGCGATGGCATTCATACCGTGCTCCGGTGCTCGTGAGGGCGACCGTCAGTTATCGGACTGACGCGCGGCTGCACGCCCCTTGTCGAGCTTCACGCAGGGTGCCCGCGTAGCGGGAGGGCGTGCGACCGAAGAGCGTTCGACGGCAGGAGCGACCGTGAGTCGAGCGAGCAGCGGAGCCTGGCTAGCTCCTCGGCCTGCGCTCCTCCAGCACCGGCACCACCCAGTCCAGGATCGCCTCGGCGATCTCGTCCTTGCTGCCCTCGATGTTCGCCCGCTCGCCGGGGCCGACCAACGTGACGCGGTTGCGTTCGCTCGCGAAGCCCATTCCGGGGCGGCCGACCTTGTTCGCGACGACGAGGTCACACCGCTTCGAGGCGAGCTTCTTGCGCGCGTTCGCGAGGAGCGCCTCCGTCTCGGCCGCGAACCCGACCAGGATGGGCGCGCCCTCCTTGCCGGCGAAGCGCTTGCCCAGCCCGGCCAGGATGTCGGGCGTGCGGGTCAGGGTGAGCTCCTCGTCCTCGTCCGACTTCTTCTTCTTGGTGGGCGCGACGGCGCGCGGCTTGAAATCCGACACGGCTGCCGCGGCGACGAAGAGATCGATGTCGCCCGCCGCTGCTTCGACGGCGCGCGCCATCTCCTCCGCCGTGACCACCCGCAGCGTCTTCACCCCCGGGAGATCCGGGAGCTCGACCGGACCGCTGACGAGCACCACCTCCGCGCCGCGGCGGGCCGCCATCCGTGCCACCGCGAAGCCCATCCGCCCGGTGGAGGGGTTCGAGAGGAACCGCACCGGGTCGAGCGGCTCGCGGGTCGGCCCGGCGGTGACGAGCACCCGGCGGCCGACCAGGTCGCGCCCCACGAGCAGCCGCGCCGCCGCGGCGGCGATCTCGGCCGGTTCGGCGAGCCGCCCCTCGCCCAGGTCCCCGTCGGCGAGCAGCCCCGACGCGGGGCCCACGACGTGCCAGCCGCGCCGCGAGAGCGCCGCGATGTTCTCCCGCACCGCCGGGTTCTTCCACATGCGCGTGTTCATGGCCGGGGCGAGCAGCACCGGCGCCTCGCAGGCGAGCGCGGTCGTGGTGACGGCGTCGTCCGCCATCCCGGCCCGGAGCCGCGCCAGGAGATCGGCGGTGGCGGGCGCGATGACGAGCAGGTCGGCCGCCCGCGCCAGCGCGAGATGGCCGTAGGCGCGGTCGGCCTCCGGAGCGAGGAGGTCCACCAGCACCGGCGCGCCGGTCAGCGCCTGGAAGGTGAGCGGCCCCACGAAGCGGGTCGCGGCGGGCGTCATCGCCACCCGCACCTGTCCGCCGCCCTTCACGAACAGGCGCGCCAGGTCGCAGGCCTTGTAAGCGGCGATGCCGCCGCCGACCCCGAGGACGATGGTCCGGCCGGAGAAGTCGTTCATGGCGACGCATCCTAGTCGAGGCGCGGCGGTCCGGCCGCCCCATGACGGCGCGCCGGCACGCTCCAGCGCTTATCATCGTCCCACCCTTGGATACCCTCCCCCCCGAGCTCGAAGCGCCGGTCGCGTCGCCCGACGCGCTCGCTCCTCACCCCGCCGCGCCGCAGCTGCTCCACAAGAGCGCGCTCGCGTTCGTGGCGCTGGTCCTGCCGTCCTATGCGCTCCTGGGCGGCGCGGCGCAGCGCGCGAATCCCGGGCTCGGGCTGCTCGCGGGCGAGCTCGTGCTCCTGGCTGGCTCGGCGGCGCTGGCCGCGCTCGGCTCCGGCCTCACCGCGCGAGACGGGCTCCTCCTCGCCCGGCGCCCGCGCCCAGCCCAGCTCGGCCTCGCCGCGCTCATCGGAGTGGCTGGGTTCTTCGCCGCCGGCGCGCTCATGTCGCTCACCTCCTTGGTCCTCCCCGCACGTTGGGTGGAATACTTCGACCTGGGGCGCGCGATCCTGGACCTCCCGCCCCGGCAGCGGCTCGGCGTCTGGGCGGCGGCGGCGCTGGTGGCGCCGCTGTGCGAGGAGCTCACCTTCCGCGGCTGGGTGCTGACGGCGCTCCGCACGCGCCACCGGACCGGCTTCGCGCTGTTCCTCTCAGGGCTCCTGTTCGCCCTCGTCCACCTCGATCCGGTGCGATTCACGGCGGTGCTGGCGCTGGGGGCACTCTTCGCCTGGCTCGCCTGGCGGGCCGGCTCGGTCTGGCCGGCGGTGGTGGCCCACCTCGTCAACAACTCCCTCGGCGTCGCGATGAGCGTGAGCGGCGCCGGCGGCGAGGGCGATCTGGTCGCGGCGCGGGCTCACGTCGCCCAGGTGGCGCTCCTCTGGGTGGGGTTGCTCGCGGCCGCAGGCGCCATCCTACGCGGGCTCGCCCTCGCCTACCTGCGCGCCACGCCGGAGCCGCCGCCGGTCGAGGCGGCGCTGGCGGCGCGCCCAGGCGAGGCGCCGGGACCCTTCCGATGGTCGCGCGTACCGCGCGCGGCGCTGCTCGCCTTCCTGGTGGGGATCCTCGCCTTGTGCGCGATCGCGGCGACCGGGAAGCGGTGACAACTCGACCGGCGGTGGATCACCCACCGGCTTCGCCGGCGGGTACCCGCCCGCCCTACTTCGTGTGTAGGGCGGGGGCTTGTCCCCCGCCGCCGCTCGGCGATCTCAGGACAATCGCCGGTAGACGAACAGCTTGAGGTACCGCCCCTCACGGAACTGGGGGCTGACGGGGTGATCGGGAGGCTGGCGCCGCTCCTCGACGAGCTGCAGGTCGACGCGCGCCTTGAAGGCGGCCTCCTTCACGGCGTCGAAGAACTGCTCGGACGAGACCCGCGCGCTGCAGCTGGCGGTGACGAGCAGCCCGCCCGGCGCGAGCACCGCCAGCGCGGCGCGGTTGAGCGACGCGTAGCCGGCCAGCGCGCCCTCGACCGCCTTCTGCGACTTGGCGAACGCGGGCGGGTCGCACACGACGAGGTCGAAGCGCCGCCCCTCGCGCTTGTAGCGGGCGAGCATCTCGAAGACGTCCTCGGCCGCGAAGGCGTGGTCGGCCGCGTCGAGCCCGTTCTCCCGGAAGTTCTCGCGCGCGAGCGCGATGGCGTCCTGATCGACGTCCAGGCTCACCACGTGCTTCGACCCGCCCAGCGCGGCCGCCACCGAGAAGCCGCCCGTGTACGAGAAGCAGTTGAGCGCCTCGGGCCGGCCGCGCGCCAGCGTCCGCACGAGGGCCCGATTCTCGCGCTGATCGAGGAAGGTGCCGGTCTTCTGGCCACGGCGGACGTCGACGAGGAGCCGCATGCCATGCTCGTCGATGGAGATCCGCTCGGGCGGCTCCGCCCCCCACAGCACGCGCCCCAGCGGCTTCGCCTCCTCGTCCTCCTCGTCGTGCGGGATCTCGTCGCGGCCGAAGACGCCCGCGAGCCCGTCACCGCCCTCGGCGGCCGCCTCGCGGAGCGCCTCCACGATGAGGTCGCGGTGCGGGGTGAGCCCGGCCGAGTACAGCTTCAGCACCGCGAACCGGTCGTAGCGGTCGGCCACCACGCCCGGGAGGCCGTCCGACTCGCCATGGAGCAGCCGGTAGCCGGTGGTGCCCGTGATGAGCTCGCGCCGGAGCGCCAGCGCCCGCTGCACGCGGCGCTTCCAGAAGGTGGCGTCGATGGCCTCGGCCGGATCGCGGGTGAGCACGCGGACGGCGATGGCCGAGAGCGGGTCGTAGTAGCCGCGCGCCACGAACCGCTCGCCCTCCACCACGTCGACGATGGCGCCGGCCGGGAGGCCCCGCGGGCCCCGCTCGATGGCCTTGCGGAAGACCCAGGGGTGCCCAGCGCGCAGGTGGCGCGCGAGGTCCTTCTGCAGAGTGAGGCGC
>DASPZP010000245.1:0-17455 GCA_035636195.1 Anaeromyxobacteraceae bacterium | reverse complement strand
GGTCAGCGCGCCTGCGCCTCGGCGATCAGCTCCTTCAGCCGGCCGAGCGCGGTCTCGAGCGTCTCGAGCGACGGGCCGAACGAGAAGCGCACGTACTGGCGGAAGCGCGACGCGGCGCGGCTCCGGCGCTTGCCCGGGTTCACGTCGAAGAACTCGCCCGGCACACAGATGACCTTCTTCGTGAGCGCGGCGCGGAAGAATCCCATCCCGTCCGAGAGCGGCGGCGGGAGGTGCGCCACCGAGCCCCAGACGTAGAAGGTGCCGTCGGGCGCGCGGTCGGTGCGGATGCCCATCCCCTCGAGGCTGCGCAGAAGGCGGGCGCGCTTCTCGCCGAAGGTGCGGTGGATGGCGAGCGTCTCCGCCTTGACCTGCTCCTCCTCCAGGAGCGGGATGGCGGCCCGCTGCAGCGGCCGCGAGCCCCCGCCGTCCAGGAAGGACCCGGCGCTCGCCACGGCCTCGATGACGGACTTGGGCCCCAGCGTCCAGGTGACTCGCCAGCCCGGATAGCGCCAGTTCTTGGTCAGCCCGTCGAAGAGCATCACCGGGTCCGAGTTCACGTCCTCGACGTAGCGGGCGGCGCTCTCCACCGGCAGCCGGCCGGGCGCCCCGGTCCAGATGTAGTGCGAGTAGAACTCGTCGAGCATGAGCGTGCAGTCGAGGTCGCGCGCGACGCCGATCCAGCGTGCGAGCTCCTCGCCCTGGACGAGCTTGCCGGTCGGATTGCACGGGTTCGAGGCCAGCAGGGCTGAGAGGCCGCGCCCGGCGATCTCCTTGCGCAGGTCCTCGGCCGTGAAGGCGTAGCCGCGATCGCCTTCGAGCAGGATCGGGATGGCGGTGAAGGCCTTGAAGATGTCGAGCAGCTCCTCGTAGGCCGTGTAGTCGGGCAGGAAATGGCCCAGGTTCACGTGGCCGAGGCTCGCCGCGGCACGGGTGAGCGCCGTCCGGCCACCGCCCGAGATGGAGACGTTCTCGGCCGCGTACTGCGACGGCATGCCCTTCCGGTACAGACGGTTGTAGAGCCCGGCGATCGCCTCTCGCAGCTCCCACACGCCCGGCACCGGAGCGTACTCCTGGTCATCGACGTCGACCGGCACCGTGTGCACGCGCGGCGGCGCGTCGGGCAGGTCCCCGGTCTCGGGCTGTCCCTGCCCGAGGTTGCACCAGGCGCGGTCCCGCTGCGAGAAGCCGAGCTTGGTCGCCTCGGCGGTGACGTAGATGACGCCCGTGCGGGGGACGTTGCGGAAGGCGTGGACGTGGTTGCGGTGTTCGTCGCTCATCGGCCGCGAAACTTATCACCCTGGGCGGGGGTGTCGACCATCTCCCGCTCCCGAGAGGGCCAGGGTGGGGGTCGGAGGTCGAGGTCTCGCACCCGCCCTGCCGCTATATCGCCCCGGCGATGCCCTTCCCTCTCGCTCCCCCCATCGAGCCCATGCTGGCGAAGGCCGCCGAGACGCTCCCGGAGGAGGAGGGGGGCGGCTGGCTCTTCGAGCCGAAGTGGGACGGCTTCCGCGCGCTCGCCTTCCGCAGCGGTGACGAGCTCTACCTGCAGTCGCGCGAGCTGAAACCGCTCGATCGCTACTTCCCCGAGCTCCGGGCGCCGCTGCTCTCGAGCCTCCCCGACCGCTGCGTGGTGGACGGCGAGATCGTCATCGCCGGGGCGGAGGGGCTCGACTTCGAGGCGCTGCTCCTGCGGATCCACCCGGCCGCATCGCGCATCCGGCTCCTCGCCGCTGACAGCCCGGCGAGCTTCGTCGCCTTCGACCTCCTGGCGCTGGCCGAGCGCGACCTGCGTGGCGCGCCGCTGGCCGAGCGGCGGCAGCTCCTCGAGCGCGCGCTCGGGGCGGCATCGCCGCCGGTGCTCCTCACGCCGGCCACCGTGGACCGAGCGCTGGCGCAGGACTGGTTCCAGCGCTTCGAGGGCGCGGGCCTCGACGGCGTGGTCGCGAAGCGGCTCGACGGACGCTACCAACCCGGCCAGCGGGCGATGGTGAAGGTGAAGCATGCCCGCACCGCGGACTGCGCGGTGGCGGGCTTCCGCTGGCACAAGGAAGCTCCGGGCCAGGCGGTGGGCTCGCTGCTGCTCGGGCTCCACGACGAGAGCGGGAAGCTCCACCACGTCGGCATCTGCAGCAGCTTCACCGCGGCGCGTCGGAGGGAGCTGGCGGCCGAGCTCGCGCACCTGCGCGAGGGCGCGCTCGAGGGACATCCCTGGCGCGACTGGGCTGCGCAGGCGGAGCAGGACGACCCGGAGCAACGGATGCCGGGCGGGAAGAGCCGCTGGAACCGCGGCAAGGACATGGGCTGGGAGCCGCTCCGCGTCGAGCGCGTCTGCGAGGTCGCGTACGACCACCTGCAGGGCAGCCGCTTCCGCCACGCCACACGCTTCCTGCGCTGGCGCCCCGACCGCACCCCGGGCAGCTGCCGCTACGATCAGCTCGAGGTGACGCCGCCCTTCGAGCTGGCGTTGATCTTCCGCCGTGGTCCTTAGGAGCGCTTCCGCCGCGACGGTGCGACCCGCGGCGGCTCGTCCTCGCCCTTCGCGTAGTGCGGCGGCCAGGGAGCGTCCCCCTGCCCCTCCGCCTTCTGCCGGGCGGCGAGCTCGAGGAGCGGCGCGAGCGATCCTGCGCGATCGTCGATGCCCGCGCCGACGTCGCCCTGCGCCGCGAAGCGGGCGGGGACTGTGCGGAGCGTCAGCGCGGCCGGTTCGCAGTCGGGCACCTCGTCCCACCGGAGCGGCGTCGAGACGCGCGCGTCGGGCGTCGGGCGCACCGAGTAGGCGGAGGCGATGGTGCGGTCCTTCGCGTTCTGGTTGTAGTCGATGAAGACGCCGTGCCGCTCCTCCTTCCACCACTTGCTCGTGGCGAGGGCGGGCGCGCGCCGCTCCACCTCGCGCGCGAGCGCCAGCGCCCCCTGCCGCACCTCGGGCTGGGTCCAGCGCGGCTCGATGCGCGCGTAGACGTGGAGGCCGCGCGAGCCGCTCGTCTTCGGGAAACCCTCGAGGTCGTGCTCGCCGAGGACCTCTCGGACGAGGAGCGCCACCCTCCGGACGTCGTCGAACGCGACCCCGGGGCTGGGGTCGAGGTCGACGCGCAGCTCGTCGGGGTGGTCGAGATCGCCGGCGCGCACCGGGTGCGGGTGCAGATCGACGCAGCCCAGGTTCACCACCCAGCAGAGCTGGGCGACGTCGCGCACCACCACCTCCTCGGCGGAGCGGCCGGAGGGGAACTTGAGCTCCACGACGTCGATCCAGGGCGGGCGCGAGGAGGGGGCGCGCTTCTGGTAGAAGAACTCGCCCTCCACCCCATCCACGTAGCGCTTGAGCGCCATCGGGCGGTCGCGCACGCCGCGCAGCGCGCCCTCGGCGACGGCGAGGTAGTACGCGACGAGCTCGCGCTTGGTGATGCCGGCCTGCGGGAAGTAGACCTTGTCCGGGTTCGAGAGCGCGACCTCGCGCCCGGCGATCGTGAGGAGCTCTTTCTTCCGCGTGGCCACGGCGCCTCAGGCAGACGGGTTCGCCTGCGCGGGCGTCCGCGCCGGCGTCGCGGCGCTGCCCTCCAGCGCGCGCTCGATGCGGGCGCGGACCTCGTCCCGCAGCTCGGCCAGCCGCCGCACCTGTTCACGGCCCTGCGCCGACGCCACCCCGGCCGTCGAGACCGGCTCGAGGATCCGCACGACCAGCTTCGCCGGCCGCACCCACGGGCTCCCCTTCGGCATGCCCTGCGCCGAGCCGGAGACGGCGATGGGCAGGATGGGCACCCCAGCGTCGACCGCCAGCTTGAAGGCGCCCGCCTTGAAGGGCAGGAGCTTCCCGTCGCGCGAGCGGGTGCCCTCCGGGAAGAGCATCACGTGCATGCCGTGCGTCAGGTAGTCGTTCGCTTTCGCCATCACCCCGGCCGCGCTGGCGGCGTCGCCGCGCTCGATCGCGATGTCGCCCACCATCGAGAACGCCCAGCCGATCCACGGGATATTGAAGAGCGACTTCTTCGCCACCCACTTCATCTCCTGCGGGAGGTTCGAGAGCAGGAAGATGTCGACGAACGACTGGTGGTTCGCGACGACCACGTAGGCCTGCTTCCCCTCCGGCCAGCGCCCTTCGATGCGGATGCGCCAGAAGGGGAAGCTGCGCGAGACGAACGCCCCGCACAGGCGGAGGAGCCGCCCCGCCACCTTGCGGTTCCGGTCGAAGGGGAAGGTCACGAGGAGGGTCAGGGCCACCATGGGCGGCCAGATGACGAGCGCGAGGATCGTGAGCGCGTAAGAGACGATGGCGACCAGGGGTACGATGAGGCGCACGGGCGGAGTGTAAGGAATGTGACAGGCCAGGTCGACCCCGAACCCGAGCGCCGACCCGACCGCGCCCCGACCGCGCGGCCGGCTGGCATTACATCGATGGGGTGCCCGAGCTGCCCGACATCGAGAGTTATGTGGAGGCGCTGCGGGAGCGCGTGCTCGACGAGCCGCTCCTGGCGGTGAAGCTCGCGAGCCCGTTCCTGCTCCGCACGGCGGATCCTCCTCTGCGCGAGGCGGAGGGACGGCGCGTCGGCGAGGTCCGCCGGCTCGGGAAGCGGATCGTGCTCGGCCTCGACGGCGGGCTCTTCCTCGCCCTCCACCTCATGATCGCGGGCCGGCTGCGCTGGCAGGAGCCGGGACAGAAGAGACCGGCGCGCGCGGGGACTCCGCTCGCCACGTTCGAGTTCCCGAAGGGCATGCTCTTCCTCACCGAGGCGGGCACGAAGCGGCGGGCCGCGCTGCACCTGTTGCGCGGCGAGGCCGGGCTCGCCACGCTCGCGCGCGGTGGGCTCGAGCCGCTCGCCGCCGACGAGGCGGCCTTCGCCACGTCGCTCCGCAGGGAGAACCACACCTTGAAGCGCGCCCTCACCGACCCCGACCTCTTCTCCGGGATCGGCAACGCCTACTCGGACGAGATCCTGCACCGGGCGCGGCTCTCGCCCGTCAAGCTCACCCAGCGGCTCAGCGACGACGAGGTCACCCGGCTGTTCATCGCCACGCGCGAGGTGCTCGGCACCTGGCTCGCGCGGCTCCGGGCCGAGCGCGCGGGAGGCTTCCCCGAGAAGGTGACCGCCTTCCGCACCGACTTCGCGGTGCACGGGCGGCACCGCCAGCCATGCCCAGCCTGCGGCGGGGCCGTTCAGCGCATCGTTCACGCCGAGAACGAGACCAATTACTGCCCTCGCTGCCAGACGGACGGGAAGATCCTCTCCGACCGCTCGCTGGCGCGGTTGCTCAAGGACGACTGGCCGCGGACGATCGAGGAGCTGGAGAGCCGGGCAGGGCTGGGACTGAAGCCGGCGCGCTGACGCCGGGCGTCATTTTTCTTTGCAACGCGCGTGCCTCGGACCCCGCGAGTCACCTTGACATGAAGTCGCAGAGGCGCTTTCGTCTCGCGCCGATACCCACCCCCTGTCCGCTCCACCCACCTCTTTGAGAGGCTTTCTCCATGTCCACTGACTCTTCCGAGCCGACCGGCCAGACCGAGGCCGCCAGCGAATCGCCCCTGATGACGAACAAGCGGGTGAGGCGCGAGGACGCGCTCGCGTACCACTCGAGCGGGCGGAAGGGGAAGATCGAGGTCATCCCGACGAAGCCCTGCGCCACCGCGCGCGACCTCGGCCTGGCCTACAGCCCGGGCGTCGCCGAGCCCTGCCTCGAGATCGCGAAGGACCCGGACCTCAGCTACCTCTACACGGCTCGCGGAAACCTGGTGGCCGTGATCTCCAACGGCACGGCGGTGCTGGGCCTGGGCGACATCGGCGCTCACGCCGGGAAGCCGGTGATGGAGGGCAAGGGGGTCCTCTTCAAGAAGTTCGCCGACATCGACGTGTTCGATCTGGAGGTGTCCGCGACCGACATCGACCACTTCTGCACGGTGGTGAAGGCGCTCGAGCCGACCTTCGGCGGCATCAACCTCGAGGACATCAAGGCGCCGGAGTGCTTCGTCATCGAGGAGCGCCTCAAGCGGGAGATGCAGATCCCGGTCATGCACGACGACCAGCACGGGACCGCCATCATCTCCGGCGCCGCGCTCCTCAACGCCGTCGAGCTGACCGGAAAGAAGCTCGACAAGATCAAGGTGGTCGTGTCCGGCGCCGGCGCGTCCGCCCTCGCCTGCACGCGCTTCTACCTCTCCCTGGGGGTCAAGAAGGAGAACGTGCTCCTCGTCGACACGAAAGGGGTCGTCTTCAAGGGCCGCACCGAGGGCATGAACCAGTGGAAGAGCGAGTTCGCGGCGGAGACGCGCTGCCGCACGCTCTCGGACGCCATGGAGGGCGCCGACGTGTTCCTGGGCTGCTCGGCCAAGGGGCTCGTCACCCAGCGCATGGTGCAGTCGATGGCGAAGGATCCAGTCGTCTTCGCCCTCGCCAACCCCGACCCCGAGATCACCTACCCCGAGGCGAAGGAGGCACGCCAGGACGTCATCATGGCGACCGGCCGCTCCGACTATCCGAACCAGGTGAACAACGTCCTGGGCTTCCCCTTCATCTTCCGTGGTGCGCTCGACGTCCGGGCCAAGGCCATCAACGAGCAGATGAAGATGGCGGCCGCCCGGGCCATCGCCGCCCTGGCGCGCGAGGAGGTACCCGAGGCGGTGTCGCGCGCCTACTCGGGCGAGAAGTTCTCCTTCGGACGCGACTACATCATCCCGAAGCCGCTCGACCCGCGCGTGCTGCTGTGGGTGGCGCCGGCGGTGGCGCAGGCGGCGATGGAGAGCGGGGTCGCCCGGCTGAAGATCGACCTCGACGAGTACCGCGAGCGGCTGCGCAAGATGCAGAGCCGCACCCACGCCGTGATGAGCACGGTGTACGCCAAGGCCAAGAAGAAGCTGGCCAAGATCGTCTTCGTCGAGGGGCATCACCCCAAGATCCAGCACGCGGCACAGATCCTCCACGACGACGGGATCTGCGAGCCGATCCTGCTCGCGCTCGAGGCGCCCGAGCAGGTCCGGACGCAGATCGCCGAGCAGCACCTGGAGGGGCTCGATGGCGTCAGTATCGTGAACCCCATCCACAGCGAGCTCAACCCGCACTATGTCTCGCGCCTGTGGGAGCTCCGCCAGCGGAAGGGCATGACGTTCGAGGAGGCGCGGCAGCGCATCCGGCAGCGGGCCTTCTTCGCGGCCATGATGGTGAAGGAGGGTCAGGCGGACGGCCTCGTGGCCGGCCTCACCACCAACCACGCCGATGCCATCAGCGCGCCGCTGCAGGTCATCGGCACCCGCCCTGGCCACCGCGCCGCCGGCGTCTACGTCGTGGTGTCGAAGAACGAGTTCCGCTTCTTCGCCGACTGCAGCGTCAACATCGATCCCACCGCCGAGGAGCTGGCGGACATCGCCATCGAGACCGCCAGCCTGGCCCACTACTTCGACATCAAGCCGCGGGTGGCGCTCCTGTCCTACTCCACCTTCGGGTCGGCGCACGGCAAGAGCCCGGAGAAGATGCGCGCGGCGGCCGCGCTGGTGCGCCAGCGGCAGCCCGACCTGGAGGTCGACGGCGAGCTCCAGGTCGACATCGCCATGTCCGGCGAGACGCGCGTCCCGGAGTTCCCCTTCACGAACCTGAAGGAGGACGCGAACGTCCTCGTCTTCCCGAACCTGGACGCGGCCAACATCGGCTACCAGCTCCTCGCCCGCATCGGCGGCGCAGAGGTGATCGGCCCGGTGCTGCTCGGCATGCAGAAGCCGGTCAGCATCCTGCAGATGGGCACCAGCGTGGAGTCCATCGTGAACCTCGCCGCCTTCACCGCGCTGCGGGCGCAGGGCGATCAGTTCACCTTCTGAGAATGTAGGCCCCGCGCGGAGGTGGCGCGCGGCGACCGGCGGGCACACCCTCCTCCACGAGGAGGGTGGCCCATGCCGTTGAAGACGACCAAGAGGAAGGCCGCCGGCGCGAAGCGCGCCGGCAAGGCGCCGACCACCCAGGCCGGCGCCTACGTCGGGGAGCAGCTGCACAAGGCGAAGCGCGGCCGGGGCCGCGCCAAGAGCCGCAAGCAGGCGGTCGCGATCGGCCTGTCTCAAGCGCGTCGCGCTGGCGTGAAGGTCCCGAAGAAGGGGGCGAGCCGGGGCAAGGGCGCGTCGAGGGGGCGGAAGGCCGCCCGCAAGCGCACCGCCTAGAGGCTCACCCTCAACGCGAGCCCGGCGTCGAAGACCTGGGCGCCGAGCGCGGGGAGCTGCACGGTGCCCAGCTTCTGCGCGGGGATGGCGAGCCGGAATTCTCCCGTCGCCCGGCCGTAGTGCACCTGCCCGAAGGCCTCGAAGCGTAGGTAGGTGAGCAAGAGAACGCTGTAGTCGAGCCGGGTGACGAAGCTCCGGTCGGACAGGTTCGCGAGCGTGGTCAGGATGAAGGTCGTCTGGTTCCAGGGGCCCGGGTTCGGCAGGTACGCGTAGACGCCGGCGTAGTGCCGGCCCACGTAGAACGGCGAGAAGGCGGCGTTGGCGATGAGCGTGGGGTAGATGGCCGGATCCTCGTAACCCGTCTGGTTCCAGAAGTACTCCGCGCCGAGCTCGAGGCTGTCCTCGTCCGAGTACTTGTGCTGCCAGCGCAGGCCGCCCATCACCTGGGGCGTGAGGCCGGAGGGCTCGTAGCGCTCGTAGCGCGAGGTGATGTCGGCCTGCGCCGGCACGCCCGCGCGCGGCCGGAACAGCGTCAGCTCGCTCCCGGTCTTCAGCGCCGCCTCGCCGTGGACGTCGAAGTCGAGGAAGCCGGCCGAGGCGTCGACCGCGAAGCGGGGGCGGTGGCCCCGCTGCACGACCGCCCCCAGCCCGACCTCGGACGGGCCCAGCACCAGCTCCGCCCGTGCCGCGCCGCCGATCCCTCCCACCCGCTGCGCGTTCGGGCCCGCCTGGGGTTGCCCGCTCGGCAGGTCTTCCGGCGCGAGCGCCCCCGTCGCGGCCGAGGTCGAGAGCGGCTCCAGGATCGCGATCCCGTAGAAGTTCCAGCCGCGCCGCTCCCAGGGCACGTGGACCTTCACCATGGCCGTGCCGGTGCGCGGGTCGAACACCGCCAGCGGGTCGCGCCGGACGGTGTGCAGGTAGTCGGTCGGGTTCCAGAACCGACCCACGCCCCACTTCACGTGCTGCTTGCCGGCGGTGACGAAGGCGAGCCGCTCCACGTCGAAGCGCAGCCAGAGCTGATCGAGGAGCACGCGTGGGTTCGGCTCCGGCGGCGTCCCGAGCGGCCCGAGGGCGTTGGGGTCGAGGGTGGGATCGTACTGCATGCGGCCGAGGGCGAAGGCGCGCACCCGGTCGGTCGGCCGGGCGTCCAGGTAGACGTCGAGGAGTGAGGGCGCGGTGAAGCTCCAGCGCGAGGGGGGATCGCCCTCCCGCGCGGCAGCGATGCTGCGCAGGTAGAGCTGGCCGCCGAGCTGAAGCGGGTTCTCGGTGCGGCCGAGCGCGGCGCCGAGGCGGTCCTGCTCCTCGGGTCCCTTCTCCCTCCCCCCGCTGGCGGGGGGAGGGCCGGGGAGAGGGGCCGGCTCGCTGGGCTTCGGCGGCTCTCCGAAGAGGTCGGTCTCCGCTGGGCGCTCCTGCGCCGCGGCCGGCGCTGCGAACGCGACCACGACCGCGATGAATGGCCCGACCAGCTTCATCTAGCCGACCTCACCTGAGAGAGAGGTTCGTGACCCGACCTCACCTGCTCTTCGACTCCAGCCACGCCTTCGTGAACATGTTGGCGCTCAGGGACCGCAGATCGACCTGGCGGATGAGGATGAGGGTCGAGTTGGCCTTCTCCACCTCGTCGTAGAAGCGCATCTCCTCCGGGAACCAGACGTCGGCCGCCTTCGACTCCGAGAAGATCTTCTTCCACTTCGGGTAGTAGCTCGTGCGCATGAGGCGCCCGGAGAGCGCCAGCTCCTGCCGCTTCAGCACGTTGCCGCTGGCGGCATCGATCCAGAGGCGGATGCGCGGGAAGGCGACGTCCACGCCCGGCCTCACGTCGAGCAGGAGCCGGTGGGTCGAGTACGCGCCGAGCTTCTCGTCCGCCTCCCACCTCGCCGTGTACTCTTCGGCGAGGCGCGACTCGTCGAGATCGCCGCGCCGGGTGTCGGTGCCGCCGATGCGCTCGCGCTCGGTCCGCCGCTCCCAGCGTCCAGTGGACGGATCGTAGAGCCACAGGTTCTTGTCGAGTCGGAGGTAGCCCTTGCCCGCCTCGCTCTTCGGCCGGGTGAAGAGGAGCATCAGCTTCTCCTCGGCCTCGCGCCGGTACACCACGAGCTCGTAGACGACGTCGGTCTTGTCCCGCTCCTTCGCCTCCATGTAGCAGAGCGCCTTGTAGTCGCCCGAGCTGCGCTGGCGCTGGTCGACCGTCTTCACGAGCGCGTCCGTCTCGGCCTGATCGAGCGCGAGGGCGGGCTGGGCCAGCGCGGCCGCCAGGAGCGCCGCGGCGGCGCGGAGGGAGGTTCGCGTCATGGCGTCCTTCATCCGATGTGGTGCATGGCCGTCACCGGCCGGAGGCGCGCGGCGTGGAAGGCCGGCACGATGGCGGCGGCGGTCGTCACCGCGGAGACGAAGAGCGCGTCTGCCACCACCGAGCGGAGCGGCACCGCGAGCGTGAGGTGCTGCTGCATGAGGAACATCTGGATGCTCTCCGGGACCGGCAGCTGCGCGGCGTTCAGGCCACCCGCCACGGCGAGCCCGAGCAGCGCGCCGGTGACGGTGCCGGCCAGCCCGAGCAGGCCCGCCTCCAGGAGAAACAAGAGGAGCACCTTCCGCCGCTGCATCCCGATGGCGCGCAGGGTCCCGATCTCGCGCGTGCGCTCGCGGATGGCGATGGCGAGCGTGTTCAGGATCCCGATCACCACGATGACGAGCAGGATGAAGATGAGGATGCCGGTGATGCCGAGGACGGCGGACAGGATCCAGGAGAGGAAGGTGAGCTCGTCCTCCCAGGTGGTCACGTCGAGCTTCTGCCCGACCCAGTCCTCCGCGTTCACCTTGGCGAAGAGCTTCTCCCAGTAAGGCCGCGGGTCGGGGTCCATCACGCGCCAGCCGGCCTGGGCGAGGCCGCTGCGGAGCCGTGCCGCCACCTGCGCCGACCGCGCGGGATCCTTCAGGTAGAGGTGGAGGACGCCCGTGGTCCGGTCGTTCAGCCGGTAGAGGCGCCGCAGCGTCTCGGCCGGCATGAAGGCGCTGAAGGACGACAGGATGCCGATGTTCCGGGCGATGACGGCCACCCGCAGGTCGGCCGTGTTGTTCACGCCACGCGAGGTGGGGGCCGAGAGCGTGATGGCGTCCCCCACCTTCACCTCGAGCCGACGCGCCTGGTCCTCGAACAGGAGCACGGTGTCGGGCTTCCCCAGCTCCGCGATGCTGCCCTCCACGACCTGCAGCGCCGCGCGGAAGCGCGGCTCCCGCTCGATGTCGACGCCACCCAGGACGAGGTCCATCGAGGCGCGCTCCGAGACGCCCTTGGCCCAGCCGCGCACGCGGATGGTGACGTAGTCGATCTCGGGCACCAGTCGCCGCGTATCCTCGAGCGCCTTCTGCCACTCCGTCACGAGCGGCGCGGAGGTCCCCGAGGTCACCTTGTAGAAGCCGCCCACGTTCACGTGGCCGGTCATGAGCGTGGTGGCGGACTCGAGCATCGCCGTCCGCATCCCCTGCGTGAGCCCGCCCATGAGCACGAGGAGCAGCGTCACCGCCGCGATCGCGCCGCCCAGGAAGAGGTTGCGCTTCGTGTGCTTGGTCAGGTTGCGGGCCGCGATCTGCAGATCGATGACGGTCATGTTCAGTCGTCCCCCGACTGCATCGCCTCGAGGGGCGTGACGCGGGTGGCGAGCAGCGCCGGGTAGACGCCGGAGAGGAGGCTCACCACCGCGACGATGGCGAGCGCGACCCCGAGGCTGGCCGTGCCGAGCTCGGGGATGAGGCTCGGCCCCGAGTAGAAGAAGTAGAGCTGGTCGTTCGTGGCCGGGATGCCCCCGCGCGCCCGGATGAGCCAGACCACGCCGGCGCCGAGCGCCGCTCCCACCACGCCGAAGGCCACCCCCACCACCCCGGTCTCGAGCAGGAGCATCGCCAGCACGAAGCGCTTCTGCGCCCCGATGGCGCGCACGGTCCCGATCTCCTTCACGCGCTGCAGGGTCGCCATGACCATGGCGTTGTTGATGATGACGAGCGCCACCGCGAAGATGATGAAGACGGCCGTGTAGAGGATGATGCGAGCCAGCGAGACGAACTGGCCCACCAGGCCGGACGCCTTCTGCCAGTCCACCACCTTCATGTCCATCCCGGCCCGGGCCAGCGCGTCCTTCACGTCCTTCATGCTCTGCCGGAGGCGAGCGGGGTCGTGCAGGGTCACCGCCGCGTTGAGCGCCACCCCGTGGTCGATCTCCGCCTGCGAGTAGACCCGGGAGTAGAGCGCCGCGTCGGCCTTGCGCTTCGCCACGCCGGCCAGCACCGGGTCGTCGATGCGCACTGCCCGGCCCGTCGCCACGGCGGCGGGCGCGGCGCTCCCGAACAGCGCCGCCTCGGCCTGCTCGCGCGGCAGGTCGCGCGCGCCTGCGCCGCGCTGGATCTCGCGGATCTCGGCCGCCTTCTCCGCCGTCACGTAGCCGTAGAGGTCGCGCCAGGAGACGAGGTCCATCAGGCTCATGATCCCGGCCAGCGCCGACTTTTCCAGCCCGCGGAACTCGGCGAAGCCGTACACCTTCACGTTGACCGAGCTCATGTAGCCGGACTTGGACGGCGCCTTGATGGTGATGCTGTCGCCCACCTTCACCATGTAGAGCTGCAGGAGCGGGGCGAGGTCCCGGTAGAAGATGGCGTAGCGCTCGTCGAAGTTGCGGTCGTCGGTGGTGAGGAGCTCGACGAGGAGCTCGTGCAGATCGGTCCTCGAGGAGCGGAGCGCCGCCCGGAGCCGCCGGGTCGCCTCCTCGGCCCGGAGCGGATCGAGCTGCATGAGGATGTCGCGGGTGGCGGCCTGGTTCTCCTTCACCCAGCGCGAGAGCTCCTCGTCCTCGGCGATGCGCTTCTTCTGGACGTGCAGCGCGTCGCGGATGCGGTCGAGGCGGCGCGCCGTCTTGAGCTTCAGCCAGTCCTCCGCGTAGAGCTTGCCGAGCAGGATCCCGCGCTGGCCCTTCGGCACGGTCGTGCCCTCCACGATCCGCATGCGATCGAAGCCGCGCTGGTAGGCATCGAGGTCGGTCCCGGCGTAGCGGATGAAGGTGAAGCCGTTGGAGAGCGACAGCGGCGCGACGCGGTTCTCCAGGAACTCGAGGCTGGCGAGTGGGTCGCGGTCGAAGCCGTCCCAGAACGCGCCCGCGGTCGCGCGGTCGAGGTCCTTCCACTCGGCCTCGCGCTCCCTCAGATACTTCTCGTCGGCGATGGAGCGCGACTCGCGCAGCTCCGCTTGCAAGAGCTCCGTCATGCGCCGCACGTGCGCCTTGTGCGCTTCGTACTGCCGCCGTCGTTCGGCGCTCGCGTCCCCGGTCTCCCGCCGTCGCACGTCCTCGCGCAGCTTCTCGAGCGCGACATCGAGCTCGTTGCCGGTCGAGACCATGGCCTGGTCGATGCCCATCGGCACCACGTCCTTGACGTTGGCGACCTTCTCCAGCACCGCCTTCAGGGCCGCGAAGTCCGGGATGACCTCGAGCTGCGACTCCCCGGTCATGCCGCCGTAGAGGGCCAGGTCGTCCTTCGACCGGGCGTTGTAGACCTGGAGGTGGCCGGCCAGGCTCCCCTGGATGCTGCCGCGCATGCCGCGGTCGACGGTGTCGAGGAGCGAGCTCCCCACCACCACGAGGAGCGCGCCGACGAGGATGATCCCGCCGACGATGAGCGTCTTCGCCGTCGAGGCGAACAGGTTCCGGAAGGCGATCTGGACCAGCACCCCCACCGCGCCGGCGCGCGATCGCATGGCGCTACCGCCTCCCCGACGCGGCCGCCGCGCCGGCCTCGCGCCCGGCCACCTGGCCGTCCGCGATGCGGACGATGGCGGTGGCGTGCGACATCACCTTGGGATCGTGGGTGGAGAAGATGAAGGTCGTGCCGTCCTTCGAGTTCATCTCCTTCATGAGGTCGATGATGTGACCGCCGGTCTGCGAGTCGAGGTTGGCGGTCGGCTCGTCAGCGAGGACGAGGGGCGGGCGCGTGACGAGCGCGCGCGCCACGGCGACGCGCTGCCGCTGCCCGCCGGAGAGCTCACTCGGACGGTGCCGGACGTGCTCGGCCAGCCCGACCGCCTCGAGGAGCGCCCGCACCCTGCCCTCGCGCTCCTTGCGCTTGAGCCCGCCCTGCAGGAGCAGGGGGAACTCGACGTTCTGGAAGACCGACAGCACCTGGACCAGGTTGAAGGTCTGGAAGATGAAGCCGATCCGGTGGAGCCGGAGGTCGGTCAGCGCGCGCTCGGAGAGGTCCTTCGTGTCCTTGCCGTCCACCATCACGCGGCCCGCGGTAGGCGTGTCGACGCAGCCGATGAGGTTGAGCAGCGTCGTCTTGCCGCTCCCGGACGGCCCGGCGATGGAGAGGAACTCGCCGCGGTGGATCTGGAGCGAGACGCCGCGCAGCGCCGGCACCTCGGTCTTTCCGAGGGTGTAGATCTTCGAGACGTTCTCGACGGCGACGATGGCGGGCATCTCGTTCCCGGGCGAAGTTCAGGCGCTGTCGAGGGAGGCTACTCGTCCTGCCGGCCGACGGCCACCGCATAACCGCCCGGCTCCTCTTCCACCGCGTGTACGGTCCAGGGCCGGCAGCAGACGGGGCAATCCTCGACGTAGGTCTGCACCGGCCCGCCACCGGGATCGACGAAGACCGTCACCCACTCGCCACAGTATGGACACTGGATCTCGGAATCCACGCGCCCCCGACCTATAGTCTTCGCGTGGCGAAGAAGCCTGCCAACCCGCCGTTCCACGCTCCCTTCGCGAAGCTGAAGGCGCTCGTGAATCCTCCCTCTCCCCCGCCGGGCGAGAGGGGCGGGGAGAGGGGGCGGACGCCTCGTGAAGAGCCTCCTCCGGCACCGCCTCCGCGCCCCGTCCAGTTGACCGACGCCGACCTGTGGGAGAGCGCGACCGCAGGGATCGAGCGCATCGCCCCCGGCCCAGACCGCGTCGAGCCGCCCGCTCCTTCGCCTGTCCCCGAGCCCTTCTGGCACCCGGACCTCGACGCCCTCAGAGCGCTCGAGGCGCTCGTCTCGGGCGAGGCCCCGTTCGACCTCTCGGACTCCGACGAGTTCATCGAGGGCCGCGTGCCCGGCCTCGACCGCGCCATCCTGCGCCGCCTCCGGCGCGGGGAGTTCGCGGTCCAGGGCCACCTCGACCTGCACGGCATGACGCGCGAGGAGGCCAAGCGGACCGTCGACGAGTTCCTCAAGAAGGCGCGCGCCGGCGGCAAGCGCTGCGTCCTCCTCGTCCACGGCCGCGGCATTCACTCGAAGGACCAGGTGCCGATCCTGAAGGAGGCGCTGCAGAACTGGCTCGCCACCGCCCGCTTCGGCCGCCACGTCCTCGCCTTCGCCACTGCGCGGCCCGTCGACGGCGGGGCCGGGGCGATCTACGTGCTGCTGCGGAGGGCGGGGAAGTAAGGGCGGCGGGGGACAAGCCCCCGCCCTACGGACCCGAAGTAGGGCGGGGGGTCATCCGGGTTCATCCCCCGCCGGTCGCGGTCGCGGTCGCGGTCGCGGTCGGGGTCGGGGTCGAGGTCGGGGTCGAGGTCGAGGTCGAGGTCGAGGTCGAGGGTCGAGGTCGAGGGCCGGGGAGAGGGGCTAGATCCCCGCCGCGAGCTCCCTCGCTGCCGCCGCCGGATCCGGCGCGTCCCGGAGCGGCCTGCCGACAACGAGCACGTCCGCGCCCGCCGCCACCGCCGCGCGCGGTGTCGCCACCCGCACCTGGTCGCCCGCCGCCGCACCGGCCGGCCTCACGCCCGGGATGACGAGCAGCGGCCCGCGACCCACCGCGGCGCGCACCGCTGCCACCTCGAGCGGCGAGCAGACGATACCGCCCGCTCCGGCCCCGACCGCCAGGCGCGCGAGGCGCACCACGGCCGCCTCCGGCGGGCCGACGAGCCCCACCGCGTCGAGCGCAGCGTCGCCGAGGCTCGTCAGCACGGTCACTGCCAGCACCCGCACCCCAGGGCCCGCGCCGCGCACCGCGGCGGCGATCATCTCCGCTCCGCCCGAGGCGTGCACGGTGAGGAGCGACGCCCCGCTGCGGGCCGCGCTGCGCGCCGCACCCTCGACCGTGTTCGGGATGTCGTGCAGCTTGAGGTCGAGGAAGATCGGACGCCCCAGCGCAGCCGCCGCGCCGACCACCGCCGGGCCCTCGGCCAGGAAGAGCTCGAGCCCGACCTTCAGCATCCCGACCTCGAGCGCGACGGCCCGCGCGAAGGGCTCGGCCGCGCTCCAGCTTCCGAAGTCGAGGGCGGCGCAGAGGCGTTGGCGAGGGGTCATGGGCCCGCGGAGCATAACGCAGGTGCCGTACCGGGTCCTGCGCCCCGCCCGACCCGCGGCTACATTCGCGGCATGCCCGCCACGCTGAAGGAGAAGGCCGAGGCGCTGCGCCGGCTGCACGCCGGGCCCGGGGTGCTGGTGCTCGCGAACGCCTGGGACGTGGGGAGCGCGCGCCTGCTCGCCGCGGCCGGGTTCCCGGCCGTCGCGACCTCCAGCGCCGGCGTGGCCTACGTGCTCGGCTACCCCGACGGACAGCACATCGGCCGCGCCGAGATGCTCGACATGGTCCGGCGCATCGCCTCGGCGCTCGAGGTCCCGGTCACCGCCGACGTCGAGGCGGGCTATGGCACGACGGCGTCGTCGGCCGCGGAGACGGCGGCGGCGGTGGTCGCGGCGGGAGCGGTCGGGATGAACCTCGAGGACGCGGACGGCGGGCGGCTGCTCACGCTCGAGCAGCAGGCGGACCGGGTGCGGGCCGCGCGCGCCGCGGCGGAGGCGACCGGCGTGCCGCTCGTGATCAACGCCCGCACCGATGCGGCCGCCCTGGCCGGCGGTGCGGCCGAGGAGCGCATCGGAGAGGCGGTGCGCCGCGCCAACGCGTACCTCGCCGCCGGCGCCGACTGCGCGTTCGTCCCGTTCGTGAGCGCCCGCGACGAGATCGCGCGGCTGGCGCGCGAGATCCATGGGCCGCTCAACGTGCTCGGCACGCCGGCCTCGCCGCCCATCGCCGAGCTGACGCGGCTCGGGGTGCGCCGGGTCAGCGTCGGGTCGGGCCTGGCGCGCGCCGCGTACGGCCACGCCCGCCGCGCGGCGCTCGAGCTGGTCCAGGCGGGCACCTACCAGGCGCTCGGCGAGGGCGCCATCCCCTACGCGGAGATGCAGCGCCTCTTCGGCGAGGCGTGACCTACCCGACGAGTGCCGCCGCCTTCGCCCCGATCTCTCCGAGCGGCACGAGCTCCACGTCCTTCGTGCCGCGACGCTTCCACTCCACCTTGCCCTCGGCGAGGCCGCGCTTCCCGACCGCGATCCGAAGCGGGATGCCGAGCAGGTCCGCGTCC
>DASPZP010000244.1:0-9073 GCA_035636195.1 Anaeromyxobacteraceae bacterium | reverse complement strand
ACGGCGCTCCACCTCGACGTCAAGGAGCGCCTCCTCCACCTCTGCGCCGAGGCCTTCGCCGGGCGGCTCTCCGTCGCGCTGGGAGCGCGTTGCCCGCGCTGCCGCCGCGAGACGCCGCTCGACCTCGGAGCGGCCGGCGATGCCGCCGTTTCCGAGGGGCCGGTCGGGATGCTCCGCGCCGACGTGCTGGTGACCCGGGGCGGCGCGCCGGCGCTCGCCCTGGAGGTGCTCGTCACCCACGCCGTCGACGCCGGCAAGGAGGCGGCGCTGGCAGCGGCCGGCGTGCCCGCCCTGGAGGTCGATGCGACCGCACCGTGGGAGGAGGAGACCACGAGCGGGATCACGATCCGGGTGGCGCGCACGTTCGGTGCTGCCCCATGCCCGTCCTGCCAGGCGTCGCTCCGGGCAGACGCGGGGCGCCTCGCCGGCGGAGAGGACGCCGAGGTGGCGGAGCTCGAGGCGTACCGTGCGCGCGGGCTGATCGGCTCGCGCCCCGGCCCCGCGCTCGCCTCGCCACCGCCCTTCTCGCCCGCCGAGCGGCATCGCCTGGAGGCGTCGTTCTCCTGCCCGCTCTGCGGCGGACGAGCGCTCGCCCTGACGGCGAGGCTGGCGAAGCACGCGTGCGCCGGAGCAGACGCGCGGCCCGTCGCCTGGCGCGGATATGATGGGGCTCTGGTGGAGCTCGGCTGGTGGCGCGCCGGATCGCCGAAAAGCGGTGACTGACGCCGCCTTGCGATGGAGTGAGCGCTGTGTTACAGGAGCCCTCCCCAGCTCACGGCCAGATCGCCACGAGCGGGGGATCAAAGCCGACGAAGTAGCCGTAAATTCACACACTTTCCGGCGAAGCGCTCCGGTGCCCGGTAGCCCGTGGAGACTCTTCCACCGCTTCCAGGCGAGCGCTCCGCAGCGCGGAGAGTGGCGGACACCAACCGAAGCTCTGGAGAAACGAACGATGGATATTCAGCAGCAGCCGCAGCCTCAGCCGACGGAAGCCGTCCCCACCCCGCCTCCTGCCCCCGAGGCCCCCGCAGCGGCCCCCGCCGAGGGCATGGCAGCAGCCCTCCAGACGCAGGGCAGCGCCATCTCCATGAAGCAGCTCCTGGAGGCCGGCGTCCACTTCGGCCACCAGACGAAGCGCTGGAACCCGAAGATGAAGCCGTTCATCTTCGGCGCGCGCAACGGCATCTACATCATCGACCTGCAGAAGACGGTCACCCTCGCCCGCAACGCGTTCCGCTTCGTCTCCGAGGCCGTCGCGCGCGGCGGGTCGGTCCTCTTCGTCGGCACGAAGAAGCAGGCGCAGGACGCCATCCGCGAGGAGGCGCAGCGAGCCGGGATGTTCTACGTCACGAACCGCTGGCTCGGCGGCACCCTCACCAACTTCAAGACCGTGAAGCAGGGCATCGAGCGGCTGAAGACCATCGAGAAGATGGCGGCCGACGGCACCTACGACCGGCTCCCGAAGAAGGAGATCGCGCAGCTCGAGCGCGAGCGCGAGAAGCTGGAGAAGAACCTGGGCGGCGTGAAGGACCTCTCCCGCCTGCCCTCCGCCCTCTTCATCGTCGACACGAAGAAGGAGCACATCGCCGTCCACGAGGCCAACCGCCTCGGCATCCCGGTGGTGGCGGTGGTCGACACGAACTGCGACCCCGAGGGCATCGACTACGTCATCCCCGGCAACGACGACGCCATCCGCTCCATCCGCCTCTTCACCGGCAAGGTGGCCGAGGCGTGCATCGAGGGCAAGGCGCGCTACGGCGCGTGGGTGGCCGAGCACGGCGGCCGCGACGACCGCGATCAGGACGACCGCGACGCTTCGAGCGAGCGCGGTGACCGGCGCGATCGCCGGGACCGCGGCGGCCGCGGGCGTGGCGGCGAGCGCCGCCCGCCGCGCGAGGACCGCGCCGCTGCCAGCGCCAACGTCGAGATCCTGCGCAAGGGCGACGTGACGCCGGCCGAGGCTCCGGCCGCCGCCCCGAAGGCCGAGTAGCACCGGCCTTCGCCGCAGCCGTTTTCGGGGCGAGCTCCTGTGCGGGCTCGCCCCGTCTCATATGCCCCGCCAACGAAAGGTGACCACGAGATGGCCGAGATCAGCGCGAACGCGGTGAAGGAGCTCCGGGAGAAGACCGGGGCCGGGATGATGGATTGCAAGAAGGCGCTCGCCGAAGCGGGCGGCGACTTCACCAAGGCGGAGGAGGTCCTCCGCAAGAAGGGCCTCTCGGCCGCGGCCAAGAAGTCGGGACGGATCGCCTCCGAGGGCGCCGTGGCGAGCTACATTCACATGGGCGGCAAGATCGGCGTGCTGGTCGAGGTGAACTGCGAGACTGACTTCGTCGCCCGCACCGAGGGCTTCCAGAGCCTGGTGAAGGACGTGGCGATGCAGATCGCCGCCGCCTCACCGCTCTACGTCCGCCGCGAGGACGTGCCGCCGGAGCTGATCGCGAAGGAGCTGGAGATCGCCCGCCACCAGGCGAAGGAGCAGAAGAAGCCGGACGCGATCGTGGAGAAGATCGCCCAGGGCAAGGTGGACAAGTACTACAAGGAGGTCGTGCTCATGGAGCAGGCCTTCGTGAAGGACGACAAGAAGACCATGCAGACGGTCCTCACCGACGCAGTGGCGAAGATCGGCGAGAACATCCAGATCCGCCGCTTCGCCCGGTTCGTGCTCGGCGAGGGCCTCGCGAAGAAGCAGGAGAACCTGGCCGAAGAGGTCGCGAAGGCCGCCGGGATCAAGGCGTAGTCGAGAGCGGGCGTCGCCCCCGTTCGCCCTTCGACTACGCAACCGCTGCGCGGCTGCTACGCTCAGGGCGAACGGGCAGTCTTGCCCCCTCTCCGTTCGCGCTGAGCGTAGCGCGCCGCAGGCGCGCGGAGTCGAAGCGCCTCCTTGCCGCCCGGCGTTACCGCCGCGTCCCGAGCAGGATCACCACGTAGACGGCGTTCTTGCCGAGCACCGGATGCGTGCCCTGCGCCACGCCGACCCCCATCCCCTTGGCCGGCGCGACGGCGCCCGGCTCCTCGGCGAACTCGAGGGGATCGGGCTTCGCGCCGGGGAGGATGCTGACGTTGCGGAACGGCTTGTAGAGCGGCGCCACGATCGCGTCGCCCTGCGCCTTCGGCAGGTCGCCCTTCCCGGCCGCCATGGCGGCGGCGTACTTCTGCGCCACCTCCTCCAGCATCGGGTCGGTCTTGGCCGGCTCGGCCCGCGCGTCGGCGCGCTTGCGGGCGACCGCCTCGCGGAGCTTGCCGCGCAGCGCCTCGACGTCGACCGCGCCCTGCTCCCGCACCATGAGCTGGGTGACGAAGTAGAGGGTCCCGGCGTCCGGGACGGTGAGGTTCGCCACGCCCACCCCGGCGTGCGTGGCCTGCGGGTTCAACATGTTCGAGCGGTGGAGCGGGCTATGGGCCAGGCGCCAGTGCGCCTCCTCCGGCGTGCGCGCCGCGGCCGGATTGAGCAGGACGAGCGGGCTCATCACGTCCGCCTTCTTGAGCTGCCCGACCACGTCGAAGCTGATGGTGCTGGAGGAGGAGCTGGTGCGCGACTCGTCGCGCGTCGCCTCGGAGGCGGCCTTGGCCACGCCTGCCACCCCGGGATCCCAGGCCAGCGCGGGGATGCCCGCGCCGGTGCGCTCCGCGTTCATGAGCTCGAGGAGCTTGCGGTCGGCCCCGGCCATCGCGGCCGCGTCCTTGGGCGCACGCGGCGGCATCGCCACCGATGCAGGCAGCTCGCCGCCGCACTGGATCGGGAAGCGCGCCGCGCTGACCGGCTCGCCGTTCCGCTCGGCGCGGATCTCGACCAGCAAGAGCCCCGGCTTCGCCCCGCATTGCAGGTCGGCCTTGATCTCGGCGCCGTCGGCCTGGGGCGGGCTCTCGAGCGCGCCCGACGGCTCGCACACGGACACCTTGGGCTTCGAGAGTCCGGCCGCCAGGCGGCCCTGCAGCGCGGCCTGGCCTCCCGCCTCCACGCGCCGCGGCACCGGCTGCAGCTCGGCCATCGCGTCGTAGAAGACCACCACCGTCTTGGTGGCGCCCTTCTTCTCTCGCATCGTCGTCGCCCCGAAGCGCGGGGCGGCGGCGGTGCTGCCGAAGCTGTTCACCGGATCGAGCAGGCGCTGCGCGATGATCCGCGGGTCCTCGCTCTCGATCGTCGCGATGAGGACGCGCGCCGGCGCCGCCGTCAGGCCGAAGTGCCAGGCCAGGAAGCTCGTCACGCTCTCCGGCGGGTTGCCGCCCGGCTCGTTCCACCCGAGGAGCGTATCGGCGAGGGCGCAGAGCCGGCCGTCGGGCTCCGGCACCGCGCGCTTGGCGTCCTTCGCCAGCTCGGCGGCGTCGGAGGCGAGGATGGGGAAGGCGCCGCCGGTCGGGCAGAGGAGCGCCGGGTTGGCCCCGTACTGCGCTGCGCCGGGGCGGACCGGGGAGAAGGCGCCGCCGGCGACGGTGCCCGGCGAGTGGCGGTTGGCCTGGACGGCGGCACAGCCGCCGGAGAGCGCGAGTGCACCCAGCGCGGCGGCCAGCCCTGCGTGGCGGACGACGTTCATGGAACCCCTCCCGCGCCCGAGAGGCGCGGCGTCACTGTGGGAGCTTGAGCTTGATGGTGAAGGTGTACTCGACCATGTCGAGCGGCTGGCCACCCTGCGTCGCCGGCTTGTAGCGGCGGCGCTCGAGCACGCTCACGACCGCCCGGTCCATGTAAGGGACGCTCTTGAGGACGCGGCAGTTCTGGACGCTGCCGTCGATGCGGACGAGGCACTTCACCAGCATGGTGCCCTCGACCTCGCGCTCCAGAGCCTGCTGCGTGTACTCGAGCGGAGGGCCCGAGATGAGCTGAGGCGCCGTCATGGTGGCGTTGAACTCGACCGGGATGCGCGGCTTCTCGACCTGGGGGATGCCGCCGGCGATACCCCCGGAGACGCCACCCACCACGCCGCCCTCGACGCCCTCGTCGCCTTCGTCCTCGGGCTCGGGCGGTCCCGGTTCGGGCGGCTTCAGCTCCTGCGGCATCTCCTTCGGCTGCACCATCGCCGGCCGCGGCTTGGCCTCGGTCTTGGGCTTCTGCTGCGCGACCTTGCGCTTCGGGGCCGGAGGAGGAGGCGGGGGGGCGGGCGGCGCGGGGGGCGCCTGCTTCACGAACTTCACCTCGACCAGCTTGTCGTCGGCGGCCTTCTTGGCGAGGGCCGTGGAGGCCGCGATGATGCCCACCACCAGCGCGGTCTGCAGGGCGCTCGAGCCGAGCAGCCAGACCCCGCGGCGGGCGGCGCGCTTCCCGCCCTCCTTCTTGGTGACTTCATCGAACACGGATGTCTCGGCCCCAGGGTGACGACGAAATCAGCGGTGAATGTCGGTGTCTAGCCCTCGCCGGCTCGGCTTGTCAACAGAGATTGGCGGCCCGCGCCAACCCGCCCGAGACCCGGAATTGGCAGGCCTGCCGTGGCCCCGGTACCCCCGGAGACGGCGCATCACAGTGCGTGAAGCAAACGGTCCGTTCATCACTTCTGGGTAGACACCCTTTCGCAGCACCGGATTCCTTGACATTGGCGGTAGCGCGCGCCTAGAAACGCCGATCTTACCGACATGTGTCGAAATGAAGGCATCAAGCGCAGCGGGCTCGGCTGACGTGAGCCGCTCCATCGAGTTTGCAGTCGAGAGTCAACTAAGTGTGAGGAGGCGCCCAATGTCATCGAGACGCAAGCTCCTGGCCGCGGCCGCGGTGGTGTGCTCGCTGGTCGGAGTGCCCGGGATGGTCCTGGCGCAGGACCCGGCCCAGACCCCGCCGCCGCCCGCCCCGGCCCCGTCGGACCCGAACAGCACCCCTTCGAGCACTGCCCAGCCGGACGCGGCGGCTCCCGCCCCAGCCCCGGCTCCGGCCGAGTCGGTGCAGGTGCCGGTCCCGACGCCGGCACCGGCAGAGGAGACGGTGGCGGCCCCCGGCGCCGGCAAAGCGCGCGGCGGCAAGCAGTTCGGCGAGGAGATCGTCGTCACCGGCTCGCGCATCCGCCGCAAGGACCTCACCACCCCCGCCCCGGTGGCCGTCCTCAGCAAGGAGCAGATCCAGGCCTCCGGCAAGGTCTCGCTGGGTGACTTCCTGCAGAGCCTGCCCGAGCAGGGGGCAGCGCTCAACACAAACGTCAACAATGGCGGCTCCGGCGCCAGCCGCATCAACCTGCGCGGCCTCGACGGCACGAGCACCAGCCAGCGCACCCTGGTGCTCCTCAACGGCCGGCGTATGGTCGCCACCGGAACCGGCGCCGTCACCGGCAACGGGGTCGACATCAACACCATCCCGATCGCGGTGGTCGAGCGCATCGAGGTGCTGAAGGACGGCGCGTCCTCCGTCTACGGCTCGGACGCCATCGGCGGCGTGGTGAACATCATCACGAAGAAGACCTTCGACGGCCTGGAGGCGAACGCCTACGAGGGCCGCAGCACCCACGGTGACGGCAACACCGTCGACCTCAGCGTCACCGCGGGCGTGGCGAGCGACCGGGGCTCCTTCATGTTCTCCGGCGGCTTCTTCGACCAGCAGCCGGTCTTCGCCGGCGACCGGTCTTGGAGCAACACCCAGCTCGACTACGACTGGAACGGCAACGTCACCAAGATCGGCAGCTCGCGCGTGCCGAACGGGCGCATCCTCTCGCCGAACCTCACCGGGCTGCCGCCGGCGAGGTCGTACACCTTCGACGGGACTCTGCCGGGCTGCGTGAAGGACGCCTTCGGCAAACCGAACACCGCCTGCTTCCGCCCGTTCAACCCGGCCGCCCTGCCGCCGAACGGCGACCTCTACAACTTCCAGCCCTCGAACTACGACGTCACGCCGAACCGGCGCGTCAGCCTCTTCGCGGCAGGCGATCTGAAGCTCAGCGAGTCCGTGCCGGTGAGGGCGTTCTTCGAGTCGGCCCTCACGCACCGAGAGTCGGCCTACCAGCTCGCCCCCGAGCCGCTCATCATCGGCGCCGGCGGCGTCGACGTGACGGTCTCGAAGGACAACTTCTACAACCCGTTCGGCAAGGACTTCGCCCAGGTGACCCGCCGCCTGGTCGAGTTCGGCCCGCGCCACCAGAGCCAGACGGCGGACACGTTCCGCGTGGTGGGCGGCCTCGACGGCCAGCTCCCGTTCGGCTGGTCGTGGGACGCCGCGCTCATCTACGGCCGCACCGACTGGGCCAACATCAATCAGGGCAACGTCTGGCAGACGCGCCTTCAGAACGCGGTCGGGCCGAGCTTCCTCGACCCGAAGACGAATACGGTGACGTGCGGCACGGCTGCCGCACCGATCGGCGGTGGCTGCGTGCCGCTGAACCTCTTCGGTGGCGTCGGATCGATCAGCCCCACGGCGGCCAAGTACCTCGGGATCACGACGGTCAGCTCGGTCACGAACGAGCTCACCTCGGTCCAGCTCAACACGGCGGGTGAGCTGCCCATCACCCTCCTCGCCGATCGGCCGCTCGGGCTCGCGGTGGGCTACGAGTATCGCTTCGAGCAGGGCTCGGACACGCCGGACGCGATCACCGCCGGCGGCGAGGACAGCAATGGCACCCGCGTCGCGACGGGCGGCAACTTCCACACGAACGAGGTGTACGCCGAGCTCTCCATCCCCATCGCCAACCACCTGCCCGGCGTGGAGAACCTCGAGGCCACCGCCTCGGCCCGCGTCTTCGACTACAGCAACTTCGGGACGGACTATACGTACAAGGCCGGCGGCCGCTACTCGCCGGTGAGCGACATCACCATCCGCGGCACGTACTCGACGGCGTACCGCGCCCCCAACGTCGCCGATCTCTTCACGGGCAATTTCGACAACTTCCCGACCGTGAGCGACCCGTGCTCGGACCTGACCAACGCCAGCCCCACGCTCAGAGCGGCCTGCGCGGCGTCGGGTGTCCCGCCGGCCGGCAGCGGCCAGACGGACACCCAGCTCCGGGTCACGAACGGCGGCAATCCGCGACTCAAGCCCGAGACCGCCAAGACCTTCACCGTCGGCGTGGTGCTCGAGCCGAGCATGGTGAAGAACCTGTCCTTCACCGTGGACTACTACCACATCGATATTACCAAGGCGATCTCCACCCAGGGCGCCGCGTTCATCCTGGGCCAGTGCTATCCGAGCAGTGGCACGCCCAACCCGGCGGCTTGCGCTGCCATCCAGCGTGACAGTCAGAACTTCATCACCCGCATCACCGACCTCAACACGAACGTCGGAGGCTTGAAGACGGCGGGCGTCGACATCGGAGCCCGTTACACCATCCCGACCGAGGGCTTCGGCCGGTTCGGGTTCGGGTTCGACGGCAACTTCCTCCAGTTCTTCGATCAGATCCAGGCGGACGGGACGGTCATCCACGGCCGTGGCAACTTCGACATCGGCCAGATCAACGGCGGCATCCAGGGCGTCTATCCGACGTTCAAGGCCCTCGGGAGCGTGGCGTGGGCCCTCGGCGGCCTCGGCGCCGGCGGCACCGTGCACTACACGGGCAACATCAAGCAGTGCGCCGCGTCCGACGGGACCTCCACCGGCGGCCTCTGCAGCAACAACCCGCTGCACATGGAGCGCGACGTCGGCGCCTACGCCCAGATCGACGCCTTCCTGAGCTACAGCTTCAAGTCGACGGCCGGCACCACCAGCATCGCCGGCGGCGTGAACAACCTGTTCGACGCCGCCCCGCGCCTCATCTACGGCGCGCTGGAGCCGAACTCCGACCCGACGGCGTACGATTTCATGGGCCGGTTCGTCTACGTCCGGCTCACGCAGCGACTGTAACGGTCCGCGCGAGGCCGGCGGCTCCGAACGCCGGCCTCGCCATGATGACGAGGAGCTCTCCGGGTCGAACGGGTCGTCAGCGCCCATCCGGCCCGGTTCTCTTTTTTGACGCCCGGATGTGCGGCATCCCGCGCTGGCTTCCATCGGCCCTTTGGACTAGTAAGGGCGCAACTCAATCCGCCCCAGCCCCACACGGAGAATCTCCGATGTCGCTTCAGCTGGTATCGAACCTGAATCAGCTCGTGCTCGCGGCCGAGCCGACCATGTCCTTCGACCTCGTGTCGATGTGGCACTCCATGGGCTTCTTCGCGAAGTTCATCGCGGTGG
>DASPZP010000243.1:0-21817 GCA_035636195.1 Anaeromyxobacteraceae bacterium | reverse complement strand
CTGTCATCGCGAAGCGCGAGGCGGTCCCACCTCTCCCGACCCCGCGCGCTGGCGCCGGCGACAAGAAGCCGAAGCGACGTCGCTCCAGCGTCTTCGACGCGGACGGGAACGAGGTCTTCATCACGATCGTGTGCTTGAAGTGCCACAAGACGCGCCCGCTCGCGCAGTTCGGCCTGCGCAAGATGGCCGATGGCGCCATCCGCAACCAGCCCTGGTGCAAGACGTGCCGCTCGGGAACGGCCTCGGACAGCCCGCGCACGAAGTCGGTAGGCGCACCCAGCTCGGCGGAGCTCGCTCCGGCGGAGGCGTCGTCCGCTCGCCCGGAGCAGCCCCTCGATGCAGGGCTGATGGCGGCGCAGATCGCGACCGCGCTGCACGCGGGCCGCCGCTGAGGCTCGCCGCTGCGGCAACTTGCCGCAGGGGGCAGCGAGGTAGCGAGCGGCCGGCCGTGGGGATCACTGCCGATCGCGAGTGATTCGGGCCTCAGTGAGCATCCTGACCGGCCCAGCGGAGGCTCGGTCCTTGATCAGTCGCAAGCGCGGCATGAGCGCGCGCGGCGTAACGCCTCATGTGACGATTGCTCCCTTGCAGTCGCACATGTAGGATTTTGCGTCCGCACCACCGAGCTGCATTCCCTCACCGCTCCCAAGGGAGTCCGCATGGCCAACGCGAAGCCGAGGACCACCGCCCTCAAGGCGAAGCTGTTCGAGAAGATCGAGGCCTTCCGGCCGAGAACTCAGAAGCTGAACAAGGAGTTCGCCAACGTAGTCATCGACTCCGTCAACATCGGCCAGTGCATCGGCGGCGCACGCGACGTGCGCACTCTCGTGACGGACATCTCCTACCTCGATCCGCAAGAGGGCATCCGCTTCCGCGGGAAGACCATCCCCGAGACGTTCGCGGCGCTGCCGCGCAAGGCCGGCGCCGACCAGCCGACCGTGGAATCCTTCTTCTACTTCCTCCTCACCGGCGACATCCCGACCAAGGAGCAGGCCCTCGAGGTCGAGGAGGACTGGCGCTCCCGCGCGCAGGTGCCCGCCTACGTCTTCGACGTCCTTCGGGCGCTCCCCCGCGACACGCACCCGATGACCATGCTCTCGACGTCGGTGCTGTCGATGCAGCGCGAGTCGGTCTTCGCGCACCGTTACGCGGAGGGCATGAAGAAGACCGACTACTGGGACGCGATGTACGAGGACGCGATGGACCTGCTCGCGCGCCTTCCCCAGATCGCGGCCTACATCTACCGCATGAAGTACAAGGGCGACACGCACATCGAGCCGGATCCCAAGCTCGACTTCGGCGGCAACTTCGCCCACATGATGGGCATCGGCAAGCCGTACGACGACGTGGCGCGCATGTACTTCATCCTCCACTCGGATCATGAGTCGGGGAACGTCTCGGCCCACGCCACCCACCTCGTCGCGTCGGCGCTCTCCGACGCGTACTACTCCTTCTCGGCCGGCCTGAACGGCCTCGCCGGGCCGCTGCACGGCCTCGCGAACCAGGAGGTGCTGGGCTGGATCCAGAACGTGATGAAGAAGCTCGGCGGCAAGATCCCGAGCGAGGAGGAGCTGAAGTCGTTCCTGTGGGACACGCTCAAGGCCGGCCAGGTCATCCCGGGCTACGGGCACGCCGTGCTCCGCAAGACCGACCCGCGCTACACGGCGCAGATGGAGTACTGCCAGAAGCACCTGCCGGACGACCCGCTCTTCCGGCTCGTGAACATGATCTACAAGGTCGCGCCGGGCGTCCTCACCGAGCACGGCAAGACGAAGAATCCGTGGCCGAACGTCGACGCTCAGTCCGGCGTGATCCAGTGGTACTACGGCGTGCGCGAGTGGGACTTCTACACGGTCCTGTTCGGGGTCGGCCGCGGTCTGGGCGTGCTCGCCAACATCGTGTGGGACCGCGCCCTCGGGTATGCCATCGAGCGCCCGAAGTCGGTCACGACCGCCATGCTCGAGGAGTGGGCCGCCGCCGGCGGGCGCAAGGGCAAGGAAGACTAGCCGTCGTTCCCCGCCACCGGAAACACGAGAGCCGCCCGGGAGACCGGGCGGCTCTTTGCGTCTCAGCGAGGGGGCGCTGACCTACCTGTTCGCGACGAGCATCGGGTCGAGCCGCCCGCGCTCGTGATCGAAGGCGCCCTTGGCCGCACCATCGAGCCTCACCTGCTTCGTGGGCAGGACCGCGAAGGGATCGAGCACCTTTCCGCCCGGCGCCTCGAGCTGATAGTGCAGGTGCGGGGCGGTCGAGTGGCCGCTGTTGCCGGACTTCGCGATCACCTGGCCCTTCGCGACATGTACGCCGGGCTGCATCTCCTTCGGGGCCGCCTCCAGGTGGAGGAAGATGGCCTTGCGGCCGCTCTTCGCGTCGACGATCTCGAGGCAGTTGCCGTTGGCGCTGAAGTGCCAGTTGCGGCGCGCGATCTGCCCGTCGAAGGGCGCCTTCACCGGCGTGCCGACCGGAGCCTTGTAGTCGACGCCCTTGTGGCGACGCCCGTCACGGAGCAACGAGGTGATCTGCTCGTAGACGTCCACGGGACTGTCGACGAGGTGTTCCTCCACCTCGATCCCCTCGGACGTGTAATAGCGAGAGAACGGGGCTCCCTCGGGCTTGAAGCGATAAGCGGTCAGGAGCTTGCCCAGCTTCTGGGACCCGTAGCGAAGCGCGAGCACGATCGGCTCCTTCGTCGACGGACCGCCCTCGCCGATGAACTGCACCTCGCTCGGCACTGCGGTGGGGAGCTCGTACAGGACCTCGAGCCGGTCGCCCTTGCGGCCGTCGCGGGAGACCTGCATCGACCACACGAGGAGCCGGTTCACCACCTGGCCGAGCTGGCCGGCCCAGCTCTTCTCGTTCGCCGGCAGGGCCGCCTGGATGCTGTCCTCCAGCGGTCCCTTCAGCACGACTGCGATGCGGCGGACGAGCGGCCCTTGCGGAGCTCCGGGAGGCGTGGCGGATGCCGGGGGCGGCGCCGCCGTCCCGGCCGCCGGCGCCTGATCCGGGATGGCGGCCACGGCACCCATGGGCTGCGGAGGGGCAACCGGGACAGCGGGCGGGGGCTGCACCGCCGGGGCAGGCGCGGGCTGCCCTGCCGTTGGTGCAGGCGCTGCCGCGACCTGTGCCGGAGCCGTGCGGGCGGGCTCGCGAGGCGCCGTCTTGCGTCCGATGACGAAGCCGCCGCCGAGTCCGATCAGCAGGATGATCGGATAGACGAGGTAGCGGGCCAGCCCGCCGCCGGAGGGACGGTTGCCAAAGCTGAAGGGGGGAGGATCGATCGACAGTTGGACCATTGGACCACCGTGTTGGGGAGCCTGGGAACAACGCCGGAGGGCTCCCTCCTCTTCCGGCCGCCCGAGGAAATAGCTACTAGAAGAAGAAACGGTCGACCACGCCCCTGCTCCACTCCAGCACGGTCGGCCACCCCACCACCGCGTCCAAAGCCGCATCGGCCCCGGCGGGGTCCACCTTCTCTGACACCAGGCTGGCGCTGCAGCCGAGCAGGCGGCAAGTGCCTGCCTCGCGAGCCTGGAGCAGCAAGGCGGCAGGGTGCTCGGCGTCGCCCACGGCCGCCACCACGGCGCCGAGCGCTGAACCGAAGAGGAACACGTCCACGCGATCGTCCATCGCGGCCGCGGCGAGCGCGCAGGAGCCTGCCAGCCGGAGCGAAGTCGCGTCCGCGTGCGCGACGAAGATCACCACCCGGCCGGCCATCCGGAGCCCGTGATAGCACTTTCAGCCGCACCATCCCACCCCGAGCGCGGGAGCGCTGGTGCTGTCCCAGCGCGCCTCTGCTATAACCCGCGCCCGTCATGGCAGAAGAGAAGAAGCCCGATCGCGCAGGCCCGGTGGTGATCCGAAAGGGTCAGCTGTCCCCGCCCTCCCACGCTGCTCCAGAGCCGGGTTCCGCCGGCGCTCCGGCCGAGCCACCGGCCCCCGACGACCGGCCGCTCTGGCAGCGCGTCGCCGAACGGGCCACGCCTGCCGGGACCCCGGGAGCCGCTGCCGCTGCCGGCACCCGCGCTCCTGGCGGCCGTCCCGGGCCCTCGCGCTCGCCTGGGCGCGGCCCGGGTGGGCGCCCGCGCGGTGATGGCCCGCCGCGGCGCGACCGCGCGCGCGAGGACCGGCCGCGCGAGGCCGCGCCGGAGGGACCGCAGCTCCGCGGAGAGCCGCCTCCGCCGCCGCCCGAGGCGCCCATGCCCGACGAGGGCACGTTCGCGGAGCTCCTCGCGGGCAGCGACGCGACGCCCCGCAAGCGCTGGCAGATGGGCGAGAAGGTCGCCGCCAAGATCATCCAGGTCGGGCACGACGTCGCCTTCCTCGAGCTCGGCTCGGGCGTCGCCGAGGGCATGATCGACATCGCCGAGCTGAAGGACGACGCCGGCGAGGTGCAGGCCCGCATCGGCGACATCGTCGACGGCGTGGTGGTGAAGGGCGGCGAGCGCGGAGTGGTCGTGTCGAAGGGCCGCGCCCAGTCGAAGCTGCACCGCGATCACCAGGCCCTGGTGGACGCGGCCCAGACCGGCCTCCCCGTCGACGGCGTGGTGAAGGCCGTCAACAAGGGTGGGCTCGAGGTCGAGGTGCTCGGGCAGCGCGCCTTCTGCCCGGTCTCGCAGATCGACGTGCGCTTCGTGGGCGATCCGTCGGTCTTCGTCGGCCAGAAGCTCCAGTTCAAGGTGCAGCGAGCCGACGGCCGCGACGCGGTGCTCTCCCGGCGCGCGCTGCTGGAGGAGGAGCGTGCCGACCGCGCCCGCAAGACGCGCGAGCAGCTCGCGGAGGGGGCCGTCTTCGACGGCACCGTCACCGCCGTGCAGGACTACGGCGCCTTCATCGACATCGGCGGGCTGGAGGGCCTGGTCCACGTCTCCGAGCTGGCCTGGGATCGGGTCTCGAAGCCGCAGGATCTCCTCAAGTCGGGCGACGGCGTGAAGGTGCAGGTGCTGCGCATCGACCAGGACGCGAAGAAGGGCGAGCGCATCAGCCTCTCCGTCCGCGCGCTGGCGCCGCGTCCGGAGCCGAAGGCGGCGCCGGAGGGCGAGCAGCGGACCGTCACCGCGCCGCCGCCGCCGGCCAGGGTGGGCGACGTGGTGAAGGCGATCGTCGACAAGATCGAGCCGTTCGGGCTCTTCGTCCGGTTCCCGGGCGGTCGCGGCCTCGTGCCTGCCAGCGAGAGCGGCACGCAGCGCGGCACCGATCTCCGCCGCGCCTTCAAGGTCGGCGACGAGATCGAATGCGCCATCTCGGCCAGGGACGAGCAGGGACGGCTGCGCCTCTCCAAGGTCGAGGCGGAGGCTGCCGCGGAGCGCAAGGAAGCGCAGGAGTACATGAGGAAGGCGGCGCCCCAGGGCCGCGGCGGAAAGGGGTTCGGCACGCTCGGCGATCTCCTGCGGGAGAAGCTGAAGGGCTCGTAGGGATCAGCGCTCGCCGACGCGCCAGCCCCAGCCCGGCAGGCCCCCTGCCTCGGCCGGGCCGAGGTTCACCATCACCTCCAGCCCGGGGCGGCGCAGGGTCACGCTCGTCCCGTCGGTCGCGACCTCGGGCCAGCGGGCGCCGAGGTCCCGGGTATGGCGCCGCCGGATACGAAGCATGGCCTGCTGGTGGAGCCACAGCTCCCCGTGCCGTCCGTCGCGGCGGTGGGTGAGGAGCGAGCGGCGGAAGGTCTCCTCCGCCTGCGGGTCCGGCACGTCCGCTCCGGCCTCGGCGCGGTGCTCGGCCTTGCGCCCCTCCGTCACCGCCTTTGCGAGCGCCGGATCGCCGTGACTCGTGAAGTAGAGGAACGGCCGCTCCTCGCCGCACTCGTCGCCCATGAAGAGGAGCGGCAGGCCCGGGCCGAGCAAGAGCAGCGTCGCCACGGGGAAGAGCGCCTCCGGCGGGACGAGCTGCGAGAGCCGCTCGCCCAGCGGGCGGTTCCCGACCTGATCGTGGTTCTGGGCGCAGAAGACGAAGCGCGCCGGGGAGAGCCCCTTCGTGTCGGTGCCCCAGGGCTTCTTGCGGAACTTCGAGGGCTCCCCCTGGAAGGCGAAGCCCTCCCGCAGCGCCCGCGCGAGCGGCTCGATCCCGCCGAAGTCCTCGTAGAACGCGCGCCGTTCGCCGGTGAGCAGCGCATGGAGCGCGTGGTGGAAGTCGTCCGACCACATCGACGAGCATCCCCAGCCTCGCGGCGGCGGGTCGACCACCTTGCGGTCCTGGAGATCGCTCTCCGCCACCACGTGGATGCGGCGGCCGCTCTCCTTCGCGAACGCCGCCACCGCGTCGCACAGCGCGCCGACGAGGTGGCGCGGGCTGTCGTCCGGGATGGCGTGCACCGCGTCGAGCCGGAGCACGTCCACCCGGAAGTCGCGCACCCATTGCAGCGCCGCCTGCAGCACGAAGGCGCGCACCGGGCCGGAGCCGGCGCCGTCGTAGTTGACGCCGTCGCCCCAGGGTGACTTGTGCCGATCGGTGAAGTAAGGCCCCCACACGGAGAGGTAGTTTCCCTCCGGGCCCAGGTGGTTGTAGACGACGTCCAGGCACACGGCGAGACCGAACCCGTGCGCCTGGTCGACGAAACGCTGCAGCGCCTCCGGCCCCCCGTATCCTTCGTGCACGGCGTGCAGCGCCGTCCCGTCATAGCCCCAGTTGCGTCTCCCGGGGAACGGCTGGATCGGCATGAGCTCGATGCAGCTCACGCCCAGCTCGGCGAGGCCCTTCAGCCGGGCGGCGGCGGCGTCGAGCGTGCCCTCGGGCGTGAAGGTGCCGACGTGCAGCTCATAGAAGACGAGCTCCTCGAGCGGCAAGCCGGGGAAGGCGTTCCGCCACGGGTAGCGGCGCGCGTCCCACACCTCCGAGGGCCCGTGAACGCCCGCAGGCTGGCGGCGGGACGCAGGATCGGGGAAGGCCCGCCCGTCCGGCAGCGCGAGCTGGTAACGCTCGCCGATGCGCGCCTCGGGGACGAGCGCGGTCCACCAGCCCCCCTCCCCCCGCTCGAGCGGGTGGTCCCGACCACCCAGCCGCACGGCGAGCGCGTCGCGACTGGGGGCCCAGATGGAGAAGCGGACGCCCCGATCCAGCACCTGGGGTCCGTGGACCTGCTCCGTCATGGCCACAAGATAGGGCTCGCGACAAAGCGTTGCGGCGAGCGCTGGCGCGCTGCAAATGGGTTGTGACGATCTGCGCGTCCGCGGTAGCGCATCGTTTCCTTCTCGGCTACGTTTTCAGTCCCTCTCTTGCCCACCCCTTGCCCCGAAGGAACCATCCCCATGCGCGCACGCGTCGACAGTGGTGAGAAGCGCCCGACGTCGAATCCGCACCTCCTCGCCTGGGTCGATGAGATGGCGAAGATGTGCAAGCCCGACCGCGTGCACTGGTGCGACGGCTCGGCGGAGGAGAAGAAGCAGCTCACCCAGGCTGCGCTCGAGGCTGGGGTGCTCATCCCGCTCGACCAGAAGAAGCTGCCCGGCTGCTACTTCCACCACTCGAACCCGAACGACGTGGCGCGGGTCGAGCACCTCACCTTCATCTGCACCCCGACCAAGGAAGAGGCCGGGCCGACCAACAACTGGATGGCGCCGCAGGAGGCGTACCAGAAGCTCGCCGGGATCTACGACGGCTCGATGAAGGGCCGGACCATGTACGTCGTGCCCTACGTCATGGGGCCGGCGCGCTCGCCGTTCGCGAAGGTCGGCATCGAGCTCACCGACTCCGTGTACGTCGCGCTCAACATGGGGATCATGACGCGCATGGGGAAGGTCGCGCTCGACCGCCTCGGCGCCGAGTCGAAGGAGTTCAACAAGGGCCTGCACTCGGTCGCCGACTCCAACCCGGACCGGCGGTTCATCTGCCACTTCCCGCAGGACAACGCCATCTGGTCGGTCGGCTCCGGGTACGGCGGAAATGCCCTCCTCGGCAAGAAGTGCCTCGCGCTCCGCATCGCCTCCTACCTCGCGAAGAGCGAGGGCTGGCTGGCCGAGCACATGCTCATCCTGGAGGCGGAGAGCCCGTCGGGCGAGAAGCGCTACGTCGCCGGCGCCTTCCCGTCGGCGTGCGGCAAGACCAACTTCGCCATGATGATCCCGCCCGCCGAGCTCCAGGGCTGGAAGATCCGCACCGTCGGCGACGACATCGCCTGGATGCGCGTCGGCGACGACGGGCGGCTGTGGGCGGTGAACCCGGAGTACGGGTATTTCGGCGTCGCGCCGGGGACGAACCGCAAGACGAACCCGAACGCGATGGACACCATCAAGAAGGACACGCTCTACACCAACGTGGCGCGCACCAAGGACGGGGACGTCTGGTGGGAGGGCATGGACGGCGAGACGCCGGCGGAGCTCATCGACTGGAAGGGCCACGCCTGGAAGAAGGGCTCCTCCGAGAAGGCGGCCCACCCGAACAGCCGCTTCACCGCGCCGGTGCAGAACAACCCCGCCCTGTCCCCGTCGTACGACGATCCGAAGGGCGTGCCCATCAGCGCCATCATCTTCGGCGGCCGCCGCTCCACCACCGTGCCGCTGGTGCTCCAGGCGTTCGGCTGGAAGCACGGCGTCTACCTCGGCGCGACGATGGGGTCCGAGACCACCGCCGCCGCCACCGGCGCGGTCGGGGTGGTGCGCCGCGACCCGATGGCCATGCTCCCGTTCTGCGGCTACGACATGGGCACCTATCTCGGGCACTGGCTCGCGATGGAGAAGCGCATCCCGAAGCCGCCTCAGGTCTTCCTCGTCAACTGGTTCCGGAAGAGCGCGGACGGCAAGTGGCTGTGGCCCGGCTACGGCGACAACATGCGCGTCCTGAAGTGGATGCTCGAGCGCTGCGAAGGCAAGGCGGGGGCGACCGAGACGCCGCTCGGGTTCACGCCCCAGCCCGGCGATCTCGACGTGCGCGGCCTCAAGGACGCCGACGTCTCCACCGCGACTCGCATCGACCTGAAGGAGTGGGTGGGCGAGCTCGAGAACCAGGCCGAGTGGTTCCAGAAGCTCGGCAAGACCCTCCCCCCCGTCCTCGAGCAGCAGCGGCAGGAGCTGCTGAAGAAGGTGAAGGCTGCGACGTAGCCGATCCCCTCTCCCGCGAAGTCGACCCCCCTCTCCTCCTCCGGAGGGGAGGGTCGGCGAGAGGAAGGCGGCGTCCCCATGTGCACCCTCGCCGTCGCGTTCCAGACCGATCGTCGCTGGCCGCTCCTCGTGGCGGCCAACCGCGACGAGCGGCTGGGCCGGGCGGCGGAGGGGTGGGCGGTGCGGGAGCCCGCCCGCGGGCCGCGCTTCGCGGCGCCGCTCGACCTGGTCGGCGGTGGCACCTGGATCGGCGTCTCCGCCCATGGCCTCTTCGCCGCCCTCACGAACTACCACGCGGCCGGGTCGGCGTTCCCGGACCGGTCGCGACGCTCGCGCGGCGAGCTGGTGGTGCGGATGCTCGCGCACCGCGACGCCGCCGCGGCGCGGGAGGAGCTCGCCGGGGGGGACGCCGGCCGCTACAACCCGTTCCACCTGGTGGTGGCGGACGCGGCACGCGCCATCCTGTGGCGGTACGACGGCGAGCGCTCCCAGCTCTCCGACCTCGGCCCGGGGCTGCACGTCGTGACCGAGTCCGACGCTGACGGGCGTGGTCCCCGCGCCGAGCTGGTGCGGGCGCGCTGGCCGCTCGATCCGGAGCCGGCGCGGCTGCGCGAGGTGCTCGTGCAGCACGGGCGCTCGCTCGGCGATGCCACCTGCATCCACCTCGAGCACCGCGACTACGGCACCCGCTCCGCGACGGTGCTGCGCCTCGCGCCCGCGCTCTCCGCCTCGGACCTCTGGGTGGCGGACGGCCGCCCCTGCACCTCGCCGTTCGAAGATCGCTCCCACCTGCTCGCCGCGCTCGCCCGGTCGGCTTGACACCCGCCGCGCGCGCAGACAGAAGGATCCCATGGGCCTCCTCGATCGCATCTCCTTCAAGCAGGACACGACGACACCACCGGAGCGCATCGAGCTCGGCGCGCTCGGCGCGCTCGTCATCGAGTGGCCCGGTGGGACCCACGTCGCCATCCCGGCCCTGCAGCTGCGCGACCAGTGTCCCTGCGCGAGCTGCATCGAGGAGGGGACCGGGAGGAAGCTCCTCGACCCCGCCACGATCGCCCCCGACATCCGCCCGGTCGAGGTGAAGGGGGTGGGGAACTACGCCATCCAGATCCAGTGGTCGGACGGCCACGGCTCGGGGATCTACACCTGGCCGCTCCTGCGGCGGGCTTCGGGGCTCGCGCCGGAGTAGCGGGCCGTCGCCCCTCGATGCTCGTCTTCGTCTCGGACCTGCACCTCCGTCCTGGCGCGCCGAGCCCCGTCTCGCGCGAGGCGCAGCTGCGCCGGCTCTGGCAGTGCCTCGAGGGCGGCCGGCCGGAGGCGCCGGTCCGCCTGTGCCTCCTGGGCGACATCTTCGACCTCGTCCGGGCCCCGCAGTGGCTCGGGACCGCCGTGCGGCCGTACGGCGAACCCTCGCCGGCGCTGGCGGAGCAGGTGACGGCCATCGTGGCCGACACTGTCGAGGCGGACCGGCCGTTCTTCGAGGCGGTGCGGAAGAAGGTCGCGGAGGGCGTGCTGGAGGTGCACTACGTCCTCGGCAACCACGACCGGCTGCTCGAGCACGCCCCGGCGGCGCGGGCGGCCGTGCGGGCGGCGCTCGGCATGAAGGGCGGCGAGGCCCCCCTCCCCACCGAGCTGGTCTTCCCCGAGCACGCCGTGCTCGCGTACCACGGGCACACGGTGGACCTGCTCTGCCACGAGCCGGACGGCCAGGCGCCGCTGGGGGACGTCATCGCCTCCGAGCTGATCATCCGCTTCCCGGGCGAGATCCGCCGGCGCGTGGAGCTGCCCGACCCGCGCCTCGATGACATCGACGACGTCCGGCCCATCCTGGCCGTGCCGGGCTGGGTGCGCTCGGTGGCGCGCGAGGAGCCGCAGTTCCTCTCCGAGGTGGTGGGGAAGGTCTGGCGCGACCTCGTCGACGAGTTCCTCGCCAACCCCTGGGTACGTGGCTGGATGCGGGATCACCACCGCTCCCTCAAGCTCGACTTCGCGCAGCGCGTGAAGCTCCTGCTCGCCCTCTCCGCCCGCGCCCACCCGCGCGACGAGCCGCGCCTGACGCACCTCTATTACCTGCTCATGCGGCTCCTCGACGCGCGCTTCGCGCGGATGGCGCTCCGGACGCTTGAGCAGAAGGAGCACCGCGGCCTGCGCTTCGTGGTGAACGGGCATACGCACTTCGCGGGGATGACGCCGCTCGGCCTCGTGAACGGGAAGCCGGGCTGCTACTTCAACACCGGCACCTGGCGCCAGCTCCGGCAGCTCGGGACCGTCGCGCGAGGCCGACCCGCCTTCCTCGCCTACGACGCCGCCGCCTACCTGGTCTTCTTCGACGCGGGCGATCCCCTCGGCCGCACCTTCGAGTGGTGGCAGGGCGCCGGCGGGTGAAGCGGCTTCAGCGCCGCTTGTGCGACATGGCGCGGTCGATCTCGCGCTTCGTCTCGCGCTCGGCGATGGCCTCCCGCCGATCCTCGTGCTTGCGCCCCTTGGCGAGCCCGAGCTCCACCTTCGCCCAGCCCTGCTTGAAGTAGAGCGAGAGCGGGATGAGCGTGTAGCCGCGCTGCTCCACCTTGCCGCGGATCTTCTCGATCTCCTCACGCTTCATGAGGAGCTTGCGGTCGCGCAGCGGCAGGTGGCCGAACGCCGCCGCCGGCGAGTACTCGCCGATGCGGCAGTTGACGAGGAAGAGCTCCAGGCCGCGCGGCTGCGCGTACGCATCCGACAGGGACAGGTTGCCCCCGCGGAGCGACTTCACCTCGCTCCCGGTGAGCGCGAGCCCGGCCTCGTAGGTGTCCTCCACCTGGAAGTCGAAGCGGGCGCGACGGTTCGTCGCGACGACCTTCACGCCCTCGGCGTCTTCCCTGCCCTTCGAGGCCTTGCTCATGCGAGCGCCGCGTTGTCGATGAGGCGCGTCGCGCCCAGCCAGGCCGCGAGGAGCATGCGGCTGCCCGGCTCGATCAGGGCGAGCGGCGAGAGCTGGGTGGGGTGCACGATCTCGACGTAGTCGACCCGCGCGCCCGCCCGCTCGAGCTCGGCCACGGCGTCCGCCGCGAGCCGTCTGGCGTCGCGCTCGCCGCCCCCGACGCGCTCCCGCGTCGTGGCGAGGACCCGCGACAGGGCGAGCGCGCGCCGCCGCTCGTCCGCACCGAGGTACGCGTTGCGCGACGAGAGGGCGAGCCCGTCCGGCTCGCGCACGATCGGCATCCCCACCACCTCCACGTCGAAGTCGAGGTCGCGCACCATGGCGCGGATCACCTGGAGCTGCTGCCAGTCCTTCTCGCCGAAGAGGGCGGCGTGCGGAGACGTGAGGTGGAAGAGCTTCGCCACCACCGTCGCCACCCCGCGGAAGTGACCCGGGCGCCTCGCGCCGCACAGCCCTACGGAGGTCCGCTCCGTCGCGATCCAGGTCTCGTGCTCCGGCGAGAAGACCTGCTCCGGCCGCTGCGGCGCCAGGACCGCGTCGATGCCCGCCGCGGCGCACTTGGCGAGGTCTCCCTCCAGGTCGCGCGGGTAGCGCGCCAGGTCCTCCAGCGGCCCGAACTGGGTGGGGTTCACGAAGATGCTCGCCACCGCGAGGCCGTCCGCCCCCGCGCGCCGCCGGGCCTCGCGCAGGAGCGAGAGGTGCCCGTCGTGCAGGTAGCCCATCGTCGGCACGAGGACGATGCGCGTCCCGGCCGCGCGAGCGGCCGACATGCGGCGCTGCCAGTCGCGGGGATCGCGGTGGAGCTCCGCCACGCCCATCAGACCGGCGCGCCGACGACCTGCGCGTCGTCGGGGCGCTCCGCGTCGTGGGTGGGCACGAGGCGGAGGGTGCTCGAGTGGAAGCTGTGCTCCTCCCCGGGGAAGGTGCCCTGCTTCACCTCGGCCGCGTACCCGCCGATGGCCGCCGCCACCGTGCCGGCGAGCTCGGCATAGCGCTTCACGAACTTCGGCTGGAAGGAACCGTCGACCCCGAGGAGGTCATTCACCACCAGCACCTGCCCATCGCAGTGCGGCCCGGCGCCGATGCCGATCGTGAGGATCCCGAGCTGCCCCGTGATGACGCGCGCCAGCTCGGCCGGAATGCACTCGAGGACGACCGCGAAGCAGCCCGCCTCCTCGAGCGACCGCGCGTCGCGCAAGAGCCGGCGCGCCTTCTCCGAGTCCTTGCCCTGGACCAGGTAGCCGCCCATCTTGTGCACCGACTGCGGCGTGAGCCCGATGTGTCCCATCACCGGCACGCCCGCCCGGACGATGCGGCGGATCACGTCGGCGTAGTCGGCCCCGCCCTCGAGCTTCACCGCCTCGGCGCCGCCCTCCGCCACCAGGCGCATCGCGCTCTTCACCGCCTCGTCGGCGCTCGCCTGGTAGCTGCCGAACGGCATGTCGACCGTGAGGTGCGCCCGGCCGCGCGAGCGGGACAGCCCGCGCCGCACCGCGGCCGAGTGGTAGATCATGTGCTCCAGGGTGACCGGCAGTGTCGAGTCGTGGCCCTGGAACACCATCCCGAGGGAGTCGCCCACCAGGATGGCGTCGGCTCCCCCCTCGTCCACCAGCCGCGCCATGGTGGCGTCGTAGGCGGTGACCATCGCGACCTTCTCGCCGGCCGCCTTCAGCTTTCGGAGATCGGGGATGGTGAGGCGCCGCTTCGGCGCGGACGGCTGGCTGGACATGGCGCCTCCGGTGCAGGCCCGCGGTGGGTCCCGCCCATGGGGAGGAGCGAATGTAGCCGGACGACGCACCCCCTGCCAAGGCACCTCACGTGACGGCGCGGCGCGTCAACGGGTGGGGTTGTAGTGCTGGATGCCCTTGCGATGGCGCCGGATCACCGCCACCAGGGCGTCGGCGTCGGCGCTCGAGCCGACCAGGTCGATGTCGCTCGTGTTCACCACCAGCAACGGCGCCTCGTCGTAATGGAAGAAGAAGTCGTTGTAGGCCTGGGAGAGCGCCCCCAGGTAGTCGGGGTCGAGCCGCCGCTCGAAGTCCCGGCCGCGCCGGCGGATCCTCGACAGCAGCACCTCCTGCCGCGCCTGCAGGTAGACGACGAGGTCGGGCTTCACCGTCCGTCCCCCCAGGAGCGCGTAGATCTGCTCGTACAGCACGAGCTCGTTCGCGTCGAGGTTGAGCGCCGCGAAGATGCGGTCCTTCGCGAAGAGGTAGTCGGCCACCGCGACCTGGTTGAAGAGGTCCTGCTGGAAGAGCGTCTGCTGCTGCTGGAAGCGCGAGAGCAGGAAGAAGAGCTGGGTCTGGAACGCGTGCTTGCGCCGGTCCTCGTAGAAGCCGGCGAGGAACGGGTTCTCCTCCACGGGCTCGGCGACCAGCCGTCCGCCAAGTCGCTCGACGAGCAGGCTGGCGAGCGTGGTCTTGCCCGCCCCAATGGGGCCTTCGATGGCGATGTAGCGGGGACGTTCCAACGATTTTCCGAGGGACGCGGGGAGCTTGCCATGGTGACCGGAAGCGGTCCAGCTATGGCGCCATGATCATGCCTACCTGATCTACGGATCATGGTGACTTGACATGCCACGTAGTGCCACGTACCGTCGTGTATAGATGGCGTGGTCACCGCGTCGATGAGGGAGCGGGCCGGATGAAAGCAGGGCGGCGGGCGACGACGATGACCGAGCGGGTGCCGCGCACGCGGGTTGCGGTCGCGGCGGAGAAGGCGGGATCGAATCCGGTCGATCCCGCCTTTCACCGTGCCATCCTCAAGATCGCGCTCGAGCTGAAGAAGCCGAGCGCCGACGGCTACGCCGCGATCGTGGAGCGGACCATCCGGACCATGAAGCTGGATGCGGAAGGCTTCCGTCGCTACCTGGGCGAGAACGGGGCTCGCAACATGAGCTTGCTGCTCGCGACCGCGCGCGGACCGGGGCTGTAGCGATCCGCGAGCAGATCGCCACTCGCCGGGAGGACGAGCCCATGTGCAAGGTGAAGGGTTGCCGCCGGCTGTCGTTCCTGGGTGGCGTGTGCGGCCGGCACGCCCTCGAGCTGGCTCAGCCGAGAGCGCGCTCCAGCGCGGCCCACTCCTCCACCGTCAAGGTCTCGCCGCGCCGGCGTCCGTCCACGCCCGCCCGCTCCAGCGCCGCGACGAGCTGATCGGACGGCCAGAGGCCGGCGGCCGCCAGCGCGTTCGCGAGCACCTTGCGGCGCTGGCCGAAGCCAGCCTTCACCAGGCGGCGGAAGCGCGCCTCGTCCGCGACGGGCGCCCGCGGCGGCCGGAAGCCGATCCGAAGCACCGCGCTCTCCACCTCGGGAGGGGGCAGGAAGGCACCCCGGGGCACGCGCCGCTCCACGGTCACGTCGGCGCGCTGCTGGAGCAGCACCGACAGGAGCCCCCAGTCCTTCGTGCCGGGCTTCGCGGCCAGCCTGACCGCCACCTCGCGCTGCAGCAGGAAGACGGCCCGGGAGACGGCCTCGGCCTGATCGAGGAGCGCGAAGAGGATGGGGCTCGTCAGGTGGTATGGCAGGTTGCCGACGACCGCGACCTTCCCTCCGGCCGCCAGCGCCGAATAGGCGATCTTGACCGCGTCGGCCTCGAGCAGCGTGATGCGGTCGCCGAGCTCGCCGCGCAGGACCGCCGCCATGTCGCGGTCGCGCTCGACCGCCGTCACCTCGGCGCCGCGCGCCAGGAGCCGCGCGGTGAGGTGGCCGAGGCCGGCGCCGAGCTCCACCACCCGCTCGCCGGGCGCGGTGACCGCGAGGCGCGCGATGTGGTCCAGGATCTCCTCGTCGCCGAGGAAATTCTGCCCCCAGCTCTTCTTGGCGCGGAGCCCGTAGCGGTCGAGGAGCGCGCGCGGCGACGGGTAGCTCATAGCCGCCAGCCGGCGTCGGCGTCGAGGCTCGGGCCTTGCCGCTCGCCGCGAAGGAGCGCCTGCGTCCCGGCCACCGCGATCATGGCTGCGTTGTCCGTGCAGAGCCTCGGCGCCGGCAGGAACACCTCGATCCCTTCGTACTCGGCCGCCCGCTCCGCCACGGCCGCGCGCAGCCGGCCGTTGGCGGCGACCCCGCCCGAGAGCACGATCCGCTCGCGCTGGAGCGTGCGCGCCGCCCGGAAGAGCTTGTGGACGAGCGCCCCGACGATCGCTTCCTGGTAGCTCGCACACAGATCGGCGAGCCCCTGTCCCTCCGGCACGCCGTGCCGCTTCACGTGATGGAGGAGCGCCGTCTTGAGGCCGGAGAAGCTGAAGTCGAGCTCGCTGCCGCGGACGATGGCGCGCGGGAAGCGCACCGCCCGCGGGTCGCCTCGCTGCGACAGCTGATCGATGGCGACGCCGCCCGGATAGGGCAGCCCGAGGAGCTTCGCGCCCTTGTCGAAGGCCTCGCCGGCAGCGTCGTCCCGGGTGGCCCCGAGGAGGCGGTACCGGCCGAAGTCCTCCGCCGCATAGAGCGAGGTGTGGCCGCCCGACACCACCAGGCCGAGGAACGGAAACGTCGGCGGGCGCTCGGAGAGGAAGCTCGCCAGGAGGTGGCCCTCGAGGTGGTTCACCCGCACGAGCGGCTTCTGCCATGAGAGCGAGAGCGCCTTCGCCACCTGCACCCCGACGAGGAGCGCCCCGACGAGGCCCGGACCGCTCGTGACGGCGATGCCGTCGAGCGCGTCGGGCTCGACGCCCGCCTTCGCGAGCGCCTCGTCCACCACCGGCAGCACCTGCATGACGTGGTTCCGGCTCGCCAGCTCCGGCACCACCCCTCCCCACTTCCGGTGCAGCTCGATCTGCGTCGCCACCACGTCGGACAGCGCGCGGCGGCCGTCCTCCACCACGGCGGCAGCGGTCTCGTCGCAGCTCGTCTCGATGCCGAGGACCTTCACTTTGAGTTATCTCATCTCCGCCAGCGCCGCGCGGGCTCGCGCGGCGTGCTCGCCCTGGGGCTCGAGCGCGAGGTACCGCTCGTAGGCCGAGCGCGCGTCGTCGAGCCGGTGCTCGCGCACGCTGATCTCGCCCAGCGCGATATAGGCCGACGCGTTGCGGGCGTCCAGCGCGAGGGCGCGCCGGACGGCATCGGCCGCGGCGCCGAGCTGGCCCGCGTCGCGCAGAGAGAGCCCCAGCTCCGCTTGCGCGGCGCTCGTCTCCACGGCTCCGAGCGCCCGGCGGTAGCCGTCGATCGCGGCGTCGAGGCGGCCAGCCTCCCGGTCGCGGCGCGCCTCGCGGAGCGCCGCCTGGTAGGTGTCCTCGGGGAGCGGCGCGCTCCGGCCGTGGACGAGCCAGGCGCCGCCGAGCCCGAGGACGAGGATCCCCACCGCCACGGCCAGTCCCACCGCGGCCCGCGGCGAGCGGCGGCGCGGCGCCGGCACGGCGCGGCCGACCGGCTCCGCGAGCCCTTCCGGTTCCCACCGAAGCCCGAAGTCCGACGGCGTCGGGGTCGGCGAGCTCGGCCGCACGCGCGGCGGGAAGCGGACGATCCGCGGAGCGTGCTCGGCTGGGCCGTCGGTCGCCTCCGGTCCAGCCTCTTCCCGCTTCGCCGGCGCCTCCTCCGGCGTCGCGCGTGGCTCGTCGGCGGGGCCGGCGAACCACGTGACGCGCTCGGGCTCGGGCGTGGCGGGGCCGGGGCTCATGGTCGCCGCGGGCGCGGCGAGCTCGCGGGCGGGCGCGCGGGCTCCCGGGCGCACCAGCTCCTCCACGCACAACCGCGCCAGGATCGCCGCGGCGGCGAGCTCGTCCCCCGGCGCCTCGTCGATGATCTCGGCCACCGTGCGGCGGCCGTCGACGAGCTTCAACATCCCGTTCACGTCGTCCGGGATCTCCGCCAGCCGATCGGACAGCTGCCGGTAGTCGATCTGGAGGACCGCTTCGCGCGAGGGGAGCTGGCCGAGGACGCGGGCGAGCTCGTCGGCGCGCCGCGCCCCCTCCGCGATGAGGCGCTGGTTCGTCCCGCCGATGCGCGCTTCGCGCCGGACGGGGTCGAAGTCCACCGAGAATTCGCCTTCCGTCCAGCGCAGCAGCCGGTAGAACGCCGCCTCCCCGGACACCGCGCCGAGCTCGCAATCGACGATCTGTCCGTCGCGGAGCCAGACCAGCGCCTCGCGCCCGCCGCGGGTCCGGACGCGCAGGGTGCCCGTGCGCCGGCCCAGCTCCAGCGTCTGGACGAGATCCGGCAACGCCACCTCGGCGAGGTCGCCCGAGAAGCTCCCCCGCGGATCGCGCGCCGCGAGCGGCCCCTTTTCCCGCCGGTCGATCAAGGGTTTCCTTCCCAAGGTGCCCGGGGATCGTCACCCCGGACGCGGCAGGCGTCAAGGCGCGCGGCCTGCGAGGTCAGGCTCATTTCTTCCGGAAGAGGCCGGAGAGGCCTCCGCCGGTCCTCGGGCGCCCCTTCCTCGCCTCGAGCGCGCGAAGCTCGCGGTCGGCCTCGCCGTTCTTCGGATTGGCTGACAGGGCGCGGTGGAGCAGGCGCTCGGCCCTCTCGTCGTCTCCCTCGTCCCGGGCCAGGACGGCCCCCACCAGCGCCGCCCGGTCGAGACACGTCGGATCGCGCAGGGCGGCCTCCGCGAGCGTCCGGGCGCGGGCGCGGTCGCCGCGCGGGTCCTGGAGCAGCATCCATGCGTAGGCGACCTGGTACTCGGCGCGAGCATCGGCGCGCAGCGCAGCTTCGTAGAAGCCGCGCGCCTTCGCGAAGTCGCGCGTGCGGGCACACGCCTCCGCCTTCTCGAAATCGACCGACGCCCGGCCCGGCTCGCCGCCCGGTTCGACGATCGCAGTCGCGCTGGTCCGCGCGAGGTAGTCGGCGCGCGCTCGATCGTCCGAGAGCACCTCGTACGCCTCGTTGACGGCAGCGAACAGATCCTTCACGCGGGTGGCGACGTCGGCCAGCGCGGGCGCCGCGAAGCGATCGGGGTGCAGCTGCTTCGCGAGCTGGAAGTAGGCGGCCTTCACCTGCTCGCGCGTGGCGCTCCGCTGCACCCCGAGGCGCTCGAAGAGATCTGCCGACCGTGCGCGCGGGATCGCCGCGTCCAGGGCGCGCCGAAGGTCCTCCTCGGCCGGCGTGGGCATGGCGGCCGCACGAGGTCGCGGCGCGGCGGGCGCCCCGCGGGACGCTGCGCCATGCGGAGGCTGACCGGAGAGAGGCCCGACGCCCATGTTCTGCATGGCGCGCTGGAGCAGGCGCTGCCGGCGCGCCCTCGCCTCGGATGGATCACTGCGCCGGCCGATCGGCGCGCGCGGGGGAGCGGCCGGCGCGGCCGCAGGCGACGAGGCTGCAGCAGGCGAAGCTGCAGCAGGCGGGGCCGGCGCTGGCGGGGGGTCTGCGGGGCTGCCCCCCCCTGCCGCGGCTTCGGGCTCGACCGGAACGCCGGCCACGTCGGCCAGATCGACCACGAGCCCGGGGATGCTCTCCAGCGCGTCGGCGCGGACGCTTCGCCCGGCGGCGAGCCCGAGGAGGAGCATGGCGGCCAGGATGGCGCGGGCCCTCTCGGGGGCGACCCCCGGGTCGGCGAAGAACGCATCGAGGGTGGTGAGCGACTGGAGCCGCTCCACGAGCGCTGTCTCCGCAGCGCTCCAGCCGAAGGCGGCCTGCAGCTGCCGGTACCCCGACGCGAGGGCGATCGGGCCCGCGGCGACCGGTTGCAGGGCCGAGATGACGAGCGGCACCGCCTGTGGCTTCTCCAGCGCGTCGACGATGGCAGCCAGCGGAGAGATGCGGACGCCGGCCGTCCAGGCGGGGACGGGCGCCGAGGCGTCGAACTCGAAGCGGCCCGCGGCGAGCCCGGCGATCTGCCGGAGGTACCCGGCCTGCTGCTCCGAAAGCGCGCGCTGCACCTGCGCCTCGGTGACGGCTCCCAGCTCGACGAGGATCTCTCCCTGCGGACGGCCGGTGCGCGCCATCTCGGCGAGGCTCTTCCCCAGCGCGTCCACGTCGATGAGCCCGGACGCGAGCAGGGCCTGACCGAGCGGCTTGAACCCCCCGAAGGACTGCGCGCCGACGGGTACGCCGTCCCTGAGGAAGACGCGCGACGCTCCCTGGACGTGATGGACGACGAGGACCCCCGTGGCGCGCTGGTTGAGCACCTCGAGGAGGACGGCCGCGAGTGGGACCTGGGCCAGATCGCCGGGCTCGTGGAGGAAGGACATCGCGGCGGTATTCTACACAGAGTCCACCCGCCGCGCCCCGCCCGCGCCGCCCGCTTTTCATTGACCGGTGCTTGGGGGGGGACCAACATCGAAGCCCGATGGCCGGCATCGGCGTCATCCACAACCCTCGCTCCTTCCGGAACCTCCGGGCCCCTGACACGGGACGCCGCCTGCGGGCGCTCCTGGACGGCGAGGGCGAGGTGGTGGACGCGTCCACCGAGGAGGAGCTGCGAGGCGCCGTCGAGCGCTTCCAGGCCCGTCGCGTCGACGTGCTGGGGGTGAACGGCGGGGACGGCACGGCGCACGTGGTGCTGACCGCCTTCGCGCGCGCCTACGGCACCGACCCTCTCCCGCCCGTGGCGCTCCTGCGCGGCGGGGCGATGAACACGGTCGCCGACGCGCACCAGGTCCGCGGCCGCCCGGAGGCGATCCTGCGCGCGCTGCTCGAGCGGCGCCGAACCGGCGCGCCGCTGCGGACGGTCGAGCGCGACCTCCTCTCGGTGGAGGCGGACGGCGCTCCCCCGCAGCTCGGCTTCCTCTTCGGCACCAGCGCCGTCGTCGCCTTCCTCGAGGCCTACTACGCCACCGGCCACGCCGTGCCCGTCACGGCCGCCGCGCTGCTCGTGCGCTCCGTCGCCTCCGCGCTCGTCGGCGGACGCTTCGCCGCCTCGATCACCGCCCGCGAGGCGCTGCGGGTCACGAGCGACGGGGAGGAGTGGCCGGACGGACCGTTCCTGGCCGTGCTGGCGGGTGCGGTGCCGGAGCTCGGCTTCGGGTTCACGCCCTTCGCGCGCTGTGACGAGCAGCCCGGGTTCTTCCACGCCGTGGGCCTGACCGGCTCCACGTTGCAGGTGGCGTCGCACCTCCCCCAGATCTGGCTCGGCCGGCCGTGGAAGCGCAGCCTGGCCGTGGACGCCGTGACCCGCGACCTGCGCATCGGCGGCCCGGTGCGCTTCACGATCGACGGCGACCTGTTCCGCGCCGAGCGCGAGGTCCGGGTCCGCACCGGCCCGCCGGTGAGGCTCATCGTCCCCTGAAAGGTCGTCGACGTGTGTGGTCCCGCCGCAGGCGGGAGGGGCGCGGGAACGTTCGGGGGAGTCGGGGGCAGAGCCCCCGACTTCAAAGACGGCGAAGCCGGCGGCAGGCTCGCGGCAGCGAGCAGAGCGCCGAAGGCGCTGCCGCCGGGGCGCAGCGCCCCGGTGAACTCCGGGAGGGGTCCCGCCGCAGGCGGGGAGGGGCGAAGCCCCTCCATGGCGGGGCAGGCGCGCGGAGCGCGCCGCAGGGTCCCGCCGAGCTGGGGTGGGGCCCCGACGGCTCCGCCGGCGGGGCGGGGGCGCAGCGCCCCGTTCAATTGACCCCATCGCCGGGGCGCGAGTAGATTCCCGCCTCCCTGGAGCCCGCGCCATGCGCCTCAACGCCGCCGGCGACAGCCATGTCGGGCTGCGCCGTGCCCAAAACGAGGACGCGTTCCTCCTCCTGCTCGAAGAGCGGCTCCTGTGCGTCGCGGACGGCATGGGCGGCCACGCCTCGGGCGAGGTGGCGGCCCGCATCGCGGTCGAGGAGATGGCCGAGTTCTTCCGACTCACCGGGCGCGACGAGGAGACCACTTGGCCCTTCCGCGAGGAGCGCGGCCGGACTTACCCCGAGAACCGCCTGGTGAACGGCGTCAAGCTCGCGAACCAGCGCATCCGGGAGCGGGCCCAGCGCGACGAGCGGCTGCGCGGAATGGGGACCACGCTCGTCGCGGCC
>DASPZP010000242.1:0-2050 GCA_035636195.1 Anaeromyxobacteraceae bacterium | reverse complement strand
CCCCTTGAGCGCGAGATACAGCTCGTTGAGCAGCTCGTCCTTGGTGCGGAAGTACGTGAAGAGCGTGCCCTCGGCCACGCCCGCCACCTGGGCGATCCGCGCGGTCGGCGCGCTCACGCCCAGCTCCGCGATCACCTGCGTGGCGGCGGCGAGGAGGGCGTTGCGCTTGTCTTCGCTCTTGGGACGGGCCATGAGTGACCACTCACTCATAATCTCGCCGGCCGCTGCGCGCAAGGGGCGGGCAAGGCTGCGGGGATCCGGATCGAGCCGCAACGAACATCGCGCGCAGCCGCTCGGCGCGCGCGCAGCTCCGGCTCACGACGGGGACGAGCCTGCTCGAAGAGGCGACGAAGTTGCGCTAGCGATCGCGCCAGGGTTATCGTGCGGCTTGCATCACCCGGCGACGCCTCAGCCGACCGGACAACGCCCGAGGTAACAGATGGCGCCCAAGAAGAAGGCCGCGACGAAGAAGCTCGCTGCAAAGAAGCCAGCCGCGAAGAAGGCCGCGAGGAAGACGGTGCGCAAGGCGAAGTAGTCGAAGAGCTCGAGCAATCCTCGTGCTGGGTGCCGCGGCCGCTTTCGGGCGGCCGTCGCATTTTGGGCCACCTGACCGGCGGGGGCGGAGATGAGCGCAATCGACGAGGCCCTCGACGCGATCCGCCGGCGCGACGCGGTGCGTGCCGAGGAGTGCGCGCTTCGGGCCGTCGGGGAGGCGCCCCGTGAGGCCCGCGCCCGGGCCGCGGTGGCGCTGGCCCTCGTCCTGGCGCGGCGTGGCCGCGAGGCGCTCGCCGAGGCCGATCGGGCGGTCGCCGCCGCTCCGGGTGGAGCGTGGGCCCTGCTCGTCCGCTCCGCGGCGCTGCGCCAGGCTGGGCGGGGGCGCGAGGCGGTCGCTTCTGCCGAGGAGGCGGTCCGGCTCGCGCCGGGATCTCATCACGCCCAGCTCGGACTGGCCCTCTCCCTCTTCGTCGCCGGGTACGGCGACCGGGCCCGCGCGCCGCTGGAGCGCGCCCGCGCCTCCCGCCCGGAGGATCCGCTGGCGCTGCGCCTGCTGGGCGAGATCGAGCTGCGCGGCGACCCGGCGGCGGCGGAGGCGAGCTTCCGCTCCGCCTTGCGCGCCGACGCGCGAGACGCCGACGCGCGGGGAGGCCTCTCCCGCGCCCTGGCGCGGCAGGGGCGGGTGAAAGAAGCCGAGGAGGCGTTCGAGGCGGCCGCGGCGCGAGACCCGTCGCTCGCAGCGGACCGGGACGCCCGGCGCGTGGACATGGTCGCCTTCCTGCAGGCGACGGTGGCCGCCTTCGTGGTGGTCCTCTGCTTCCAGCTCGCCCAGGGGGTGATCGCCGCGCGCTGGCCTGCGGCGCGAGGGGCGGCGACCACGCTCTCCTTCATCGCCTCCGGCGCGGTGCCGGCCGTCCTCATCTCGTGGGCGATGCTGCGGCTGCGACGTGCCCGGATGGGCGGCCCTCCCGACCCGCAGGTGCCTTCGCTCGCCGACGCCGTCCAGGAAGCCACGAGCCCTGCACGCCCGCCGGAGTGATCCCGCCGGGCATGCCCCACCCCGGAGGAGCTCGTCAGGCGCGGCCGTAGACCGGGAGCACCGCTCCGCTCACATCGCGCGCCGCGTCCGAGAGCAGGAACTCGATGACCGCCGCGATCGACTCGGGCTTGACCCAGCGCGACACGTCGGCGGCCGCCATCGCGCCGCGATTGGCCGCCGTGTCGATCGTGCTCGGGAGCACGGCGTTCACGCGCACGCCAGCGTCCAGGACCTCCCCCGCGATCGCGCGCGCGAGCGCGACGACGGCGCTCTTCGCGACCGTGTAGGGGACGGCGCCGGCCCCGGACCACGGCCGTTCGACATTGCGGGAACCGACGACGACCACGCTCCCCGAGCGCTGCGCGACGAGCCGACGCAACAGCGCGCGAAGTGCGCGCTGCGCCGATTCGAGGTTCTCGTCCAGCATGGCGCGCCAGGTGCCTTCGTCGCGGTCCTCGTGGAAGGACCGGCCGCCGCGCCAGCCGCCCGCGACGAGCGCCGCGCCGGAGATCGAGC
>DASPZP010000241.1:0-33055 GCA_035636195.1 Anaeromyxobacteraceae bacterium | reverse complement strand
CTGGCTCCGAGCCGCCCGCTCCGGCTCCAACGACAGCCCCCTCGCCGCCGCGCGCTGGAAGGCGAAGGTCGCGAAGCTCGACGTGGAGCTCCTCGACCTCGTCCTCCGCGAGACGTTGCGCGTGCACGAGCTGGAGGAGGACCCGGATCCGCACCTCGAGAGCGATCGCTTCATGAACACGCCCGAGCACAAGTTCATCATCGAGTTCCTGGCGGAGGGCGCCGAGTACATGGCGGTGCGTGGGATCGTCGACGACCTCTACGCCGAGAACCCCTTCCTGGCGACGCGCCTGCTCTCGTCCATTCGCTGGGAGCTGCCGAGCGAGCTCGAGGAGACCGAGCTGCGCTGGCGGACCGCCCGCCTGGCCGACCTCGGTTACCCGTCGATGCAGGAGGCGCTCTCGTGGTTCGCCCGCCCCGCAGCCAAGCCGGAGCCACCCGCCGGCGCGCCGTCGCGGCCGGCCGGCTTCTTCCTGGAGCGGATTGGCACCGGCTCGCTCCTCGCCCGCGCCGCCTCGCTCCTCGCCCCCGGCGAGCGCCAGCACCTCGAGCTCGAGCTCGTCACGGCCGCCAACGCGGTGCTGGTGGCGGACGCGGTCGACCCAGGGGACCTCGAGGCGGTGCGCGCCGCGGTCGCGACCGGCCGCGCCTATGTCGAGCTGGGCCTCTCGGCGACCGCCGGGGCCGTCGAGGCGCAGGCGGCGGAGGTGCTCGCCACCACCGCCGTGAAGGCCCTCTTCCAGCGCGGCTTCGGACGCGTGCTCGAGCTCCGCTGGCGGGCCGAGCGGCTCCTCGCCTCCGGCCGCGCCGGGACGCGCGCCGAGCCGGTGCTCGACCCACCGCTCGGGGAGGCTGTGCTCGCGCTCGCCGGCCGCCGCCCACGCTACTTCCCGGGCCTGGAGACGCCCCGGGCGGAGTGGGGCTCCCTGGCTGCGGGCGCCTTCGAGCCACGGGGATTCCTCGCCGCGGCCGAGGTGACGCGCACGGCGGAGGCGCTGGGACTGGCAGAGGCGCTGGCCGAGCTGGGCGAGAAGCTGGGCCTCACCGCCGCTCCCCGCGAGGGCCCGCTCGCGCCGCGTCTCGCGACGCTGTACCTCACCGCCCTCGCGAACGAGCGGCTCGGCCGCCCCTTCGCGCCGGCGCCCCTGGCCGCCACCGAGCTCCTGGCCGCCGCCCGCGCGCTCGAGGCGCTCGACGATCCGCGCCTCGCCGCCGCAGGCGAGGCGGGCCGATTGCTGGCCGGCCTGGCGCGCCAGAAGGACGAGGAGCTCGCGTTGATCCGCGCGGGGGCCCACGCTCGCCCCGAGCACGTCTCCGCGCTGCTGGTGAAGTGAGCGCCTACCGCTCCGCCTCGTCCGGCGCAGCCTCGGCGGGCGCGCCGAGCGTGAGCCCGCAGTCGGGGCATTCGGCCTCCGAGTTGGACGCGACAAAGCGGTGGCCGCAGGCGGGGCACTCGATCTCGCCGCCCTGATCGAGGTCGACGCCCGCCAGGCCCCGCTCGGCGGCGCGGGCAGCGTCCGGATTGCCGAGGAGCTCGGCCCAGTCGCGCTGGAGGAGCTCCGTGGCCCGCTTTCCCTCGGCCTCGGGGACGTAGATGTTCCACAGCGGTCGCTGCCGCTCCTCCGGCCGGCGCGGCGGGACCTGCTCGATCTCGGGGGCGAGCCCACCCTTCTCGAGCAGCTCCATCATCTCGCGCACCGAGGCGTAGCCGGAGCGCGACAGGAGCGATAACCCCTGGCCCGCGGCGTGGCAGGTGACGCACTCGCCCTCCTCGTCGAATGGCGTGTTGCACTTCTCACAGGTCGGGATCGCGTCCATGCGTACCACCCCCTCCTCGCATCTTATCGCCTCGTCCGGCACCGGCTGTGCTCTCCGGGCCGCTGCAACCCAGCCGTGACGGTGCCGAGGGTCGTCGCTATACTGCGCCGCCCTATGGCCCAGATCATCGATGGAAAGGCCGTCGCGGCCGCCGTCCGCGGCGAAGTCGCGCGCGCAGTGAACGAGCTCGCGCCCTCCGGGCTCGTCCCTGGCCTGGCGGTGGTGCGCGTGGGTGACGACCCGGCCTCGGCGGTCTACGTCAGGGGAAAGCGGAAGGACAGCGAGGAGGTCGGGTTCCACTCGGTGGAGCACCACCTGCCCGCCAGCGCCACCCAGGGCGACATCCTGGCGGTCGTGGCGCAGCTCAACGCCGATCCGCGCATCCACGGCATCCTGGTGCAGCTGCCGCTCCCGAGGGGCGTCGACGAACGCGCCGTGCTGGAGGCGATCGATCCGAGGAAGGACGCCGACGGCTTCCACCCGTTCAACGTGGGCTCGCTCTCCATCGGGCTCCTGGGCCCGCGCCCCTGCACCCCCGCCGGCGTGATGCGGCTCCTCTCCGAGGCAGGCTGCGATCCGAAGGGCAAGCGGGCGCTGGTGGTGGGCCGATCGAACATCGTGGGAAAGCCCATGGCCATGATGCTCCTCGAGGCGCACGCCACGGTCACGGTGGCGCACTCGCGGACGGCCGACCTGCCCGCCGAGGTAGGCCGCGCTGACATCCTGGTGGCGGCCATCGGCAAGGCCGAGCTGGTGAAGGGAGCCTGGGTGAAGGAGGGCGCGATCGTGATCGATGTCGGCATGAATCGGCTCCCGGGCGGCAAGCTCGTGGGCGACGTCGAGTACGCCGCGGCCGCGGAGCGCGCGGCCGCCATCACACCGGTGCCGGGGGGGGTGGGCCCGATGACGCGAGCCATGCTCCTCGTGAACACGCTCGCGCTCGCGCGGGCGGCGCGCCGATGACCCCCCGGCACCGCGCCATTGCGGATGCCGGGTTCCCTTGATTCCAGTCCTCCGGCCGGTATGATGCGCCCGCCAATCCCCCCGCTTCCCGGATCTCCCTTATGGTCCAGCGCACGCCGCTCCACGACGTCCACGTCCGCGCCGGCGCGCGGATGGTCGAGTTCGCCGGCTGGGACATGCCCGTGCAGTACGAGGGAATCCTGGCCGAGCACGCCGCGGTCCGGGAGCGGGCCGGCCTGTTCGACGTCTCCCACATGGGCGAGGTCGTCTTCCGCGGGCCCAAGGCGCTCGAGTCCCTCCAGCGCCTCTTCACGAACGACCTCTCCCGCTGCCAGGACGGCCAGGCGCAGTACGGCGCCCTGTGCCGCGAGAGCGGCGGGATCGTCGACGACGTCGTGGTCTACCGCCGCTCGGCCGAGGATCTGCTCGTCTGCGTCAACGCCTCGAACCGCCAGAAGGATTACGACTGGCTGCACGGGCACGCCTTCGGCGCCGAGGTCACGAACGAGTCGGACGCCTGGGGGCAGCTCGCGCTGCAGGGGCCGCGCGCGCCCGAGATCCTTCAGCGGCTGACGAGCGTCCGCCTCTCCAGCGTCGGCACCTATCGCTTCACCGATGGCGAGGTGGCCGGGGTCCGCTGCCTCGTCGCCCGGACCGGCTACACGGGCGAGGATGGCTTCGAGCTCTTCTGCGCCGCGGCGGACGCGCCACGCCTGTGGGCGTCCCTCATCGAGGCGGGCCGCCCGGACGGCCTCCGCCCATGCGGGCTCGGCGCGCGCGACTCGCTGCGGCTCGAGATGGCCTACCGGCTCTACGGGTCGGACATGGACGACGCCACCACGCCGCTCGAGGCGGGCCTGGGCTGGGTGGTGAAGCTCGACAAGGGTGCCTTCATGGGCCGCGACGCGCTCCTGAAGCAGAAGGAGGCCGGCCTCTCCCGCAAGCTGGTCGGCTTCGTGCTCACCGAGCCTGGCATCTCGCGCCACGGCCACGCCGTCCTGCAGGACGGCAAACCAGTCGGCACCGTGACGAGCGGCACCCGCTCCCCGAGCCTGGGCCTCTCGATCGGCCTCGCCTACGTCCCGCCGGCGCTGGCGGCGGAGGGCTCCACGTTCGCAGTGGACATCCGCGGCCGGGCGGCCGCCGCCAAGGTCGTGAAGACCCCTTTCTACGCGAAGAAGACCCGCGCCTGAACCCGAGGAGACCGCCGATGAACTACCCCGACGACCTCAAGTACACCAAGGAACACGAGTGGTGCCGCGTCAAGGGCAACCGGGTGGTGGTCGGCATCACCGATCACGCCCAGGATTCGCTCGGCGACATCGTCTACGTCGAGCTGCCGGAGGTCGGCGACCCGGTCAAGAAGGGCGAGGCGTTCGGTGTGGTGGAGTCGACGAAGGCCGTCTCGGAGCTGTTCTCGCCGGTGACGGGCAAGGTGGTGGAGGTGAACGATCCCCTCTCCGACGCGCCCGAGACCATCAACGAGGACCCCTACGAGGAGGGCTGGATGATCCAGGTCGAGGTCGCCGACTTCAAGGAGCTCGACACCCTGCTCGACACTGCCGCCTACCAGAAGTTCATCCAGGAGGAGTCGGAGTAGCCGAACCCTCACCCCCCGTTCGCCCTCCCGCATGGCGCCGGTCACCGCGCGCGTCGCAGGGCGTGGAGCAGCACGTGCGCTACCACCCCCATACCGAGGACGAGATCCACGAGATGTTGCAGGTCGCCGGGGCGAGGAGCCTCGACGACCTCTTCCGCTCGATCCCCGAGCCGCTCCGGCTGAAGCGTCTCCTCCAGGTCCCGCCGGCTCTGGACGAGATCGCGCTCTTCGCCGAGATGCGGCGGCTGGCGGGCAAGAACCAGACCGAGCACCCGCCCTTCATTGGCGCCGGGGCGTACCCGCATCACGTGCCGCCGGTGGTGGACCAGCTCCTCCTGCGCGGCGAGCTCTTCACCGCCTATACCCCCTACCAGCCCGAGGTCTCGCAGGGGACGCTGCAGGCGCTCTTCGAGTGGCAGACCTTCGTCTGTCTGCTGACGGGAATGGAGGTGGCGAACGCCTCCATGTACGACGGCGCCTCGGCCACGGCCGAGGCCGCGCTCATGGCGGCTCGCCTCACCGGCCGGAAGAAGCTCGTCGTCTCGGCCGCCGTTCACCCGGAGTACCGCAGGGTGCTCGCCACCTACCTCGCCTCGACTGGCGACGAGGTGGTGACCGTACCCTTCGGCGCGGACGGGCGGACCGACCTCGGCGCGCTGGCCCGGGTCGTCGACGGCGACACCGCCGCAGTGGTGATGGGCTACCCGAACTTCCTCGGGGTGGTGGAGCCGCTCGGGGAGGCGGCCGCGCTGGCCCGCAAGGCGGGGGCGCTCTCCATCGCCGTCACCGCGGAGGCGGTGGCGTTCGGCATGCTGAAGGGCCCCGGCGAGCTCGGGGTCGACGTGGCGGTGGGCACCTTCCAGAGTTTCGGGAACTCGCTCGGCTACGGCGGGCCAGCGCCCGGCTTCTTCGCCACCAGCCAGCAGAACATCCGGCAGATGCCCGGCCGGCTCTGCGGCGCCACCGTCGACAAGCAGGGCCGGCGGGGATTCGTGCTCACCCTCTCCACGCGCGAGCAGCACATCCGCCGTGAGAAGGCGACCTCCAACATCTGCACCAACGCCGGGCTGGCGGCGCTCGCCTCCACCATCCACCTGGCGCTCCTCGGACGCCGCGGGCTCGCCGACCTGGCCCGGCTCAACTACGAGCGGGCGCGGCTCCTGCGCGACGCGATGAAGCGCGCCGGGTTCGGGCTCGCCTTCTCCGGTCCCACCTTCAACGAGATGGCGTTCGAGGTCGGAGACGCCGAGGCGGTGGTGGCGCGGCTCGCCCGCAAGGGCGTCGCGGCGGGCGTGCCGCTCGGGCGCTTCTTCCCGGGCGAGCCGCGGCTGCGGGGCGCCCTGCTCTGCGTCGCCACCGAGCTGCACACCCCCGAGCTCATCGAGCTCTTCGCCCGCGACGTGAGGAATTAGCGCCATGGCCAATCCGACCGGCTGGAAGCCGAGCATGGAGGCGGAGGCGGCGGCGAGGACGTTCGACGTCGGCGCCGGCGGCGCCACCCGCGGCATCGCCTACGAGGAGAAGCTGCTCTTCGAGCGCGGCTCGGCCGGCGGCCGCAGTGGGGTGTCCTTGCCCGCGCCGAGCGGCCGGGCCGACCCGCGGGACGAGCTCCCCGCCGAGCTCCTGCGCGCCGAGATCGCCGAGCTGCCGGCGCTGGGGGAGCTCGAGGTGGTGCGCCACTTCACGCGCCTCAGCGCCTGGAACCACGGGATCGACACCGGGTTCTATCCGCTCGGCTCCTGCACCATGAAGTACAACCCGAAGTCGTCCGAGGCGCTGGCGCGCCTGCCCGGCTTTGCGAACGCCCATCCCCTCCTGCCGGCCGAGCTGGCCCAGGGCTCGCTCGAGCTCATGTACCAGCTCGAGCGCGCGCTCTCCGAGATCTCCGGCTTCCCGGCCACCACCCTCACCCCGGCCGCCGGGGCCCAGGGGGAGCTGACCGGCGTCATGATGATCCGCGCGTATCACGTGGCGCGCGGCAACCCGCGCAAGAAGGTGCTCATCCCCGACACCGCGCACGGGACGAACCCCGCCACCTGCGCGCTCAACGGCTACGAGGTCGTGCAGCTCGCCAGCGGCGCGGACGGCCGGCTGCACCCCGAGACGGTCCGGGCCGCGATGGACGAGGACGTCGCGGCGATCATGATCACGAACCCCAACACGCTCGGCATCTTCGAGTCGCACATCGCCGAGATCGCGGCGGTCGTCCACGCCAAGGGTGGGCTCGTCTATGGCGACGGCGCGAACCTGAACGCGCTGCTCGGCGTGGCGCGGCCGGGCGACATGGGCTTCGACGTGATGCAGTTCAACCTGCACAAGACCTTCGCCACCCCCCACGGCGGCGGCGGACCGGGCTCGGGCCCGGTGGCGGTCTCGGAGAACCTCATCCCCTTCCTGCCCCTGCCGCAGGTGGTGAAGGAGGGCGAGCACTACCGCCTGGTCACCGAGGATCGTGAGCGCCCCCAGAGCATCGGCAAGGTGCGCGAGTTCCACGGCAACTTCGGCATGTTCGTGCGGGCGCTCGCGCTCATCCGCGAGTACGGGCCGGAGGGGCTCCGCGCCACTGGCCAGCTGGCCGTCCTGAACGCGAACTACGTCCGCGCGCGCCTGAAGGACGTCTACGACCTGCCGTACGAGACCGACTCGCTGCACGAGGTGGTCTTCACGGACAAGGCGCTCAAGCCCACCGGCGTCACCACCATGGACGTGGCGAAGCGGCTCATCGACCACGGGTTCCACCCCCCCACCGTCTACTTCCCGCTGGTGGTGCATGGCGCGCTCATGATCGAGCCGACCGAGACCGAGACGAAGGAGACGCTGGATCGCTTCGTGGACGGCATGCGTCAGGTGGCGGAGCAGGCGAAGACGGACCCGGAGGGCGTCAAGGCCGCGCCGCTGAAGTCGGTCCGGGCTCGGCTCGACGAGGTGCGGGCAGCGCGCAAGCCGATCCTGCGCTGGCGTCCGGGGATGAAGGTCGAGTAGCGAAAAATCAGGGTGGCGTCGGGCCGCGGAAGATCTGCAGCCCCGAGCCGACCTCGAGGTAGAAGCCGAACATGAACCCGATCTCGCCGCGGTCGTTGGCGATTCCGCGGGGCGGGTTCGCGAAGGGCTGCGCCTTGCGGAAGGCGTCCACCGCCGTCAGGTCGAGGAAGTCCACCCCGCTCGATCGCTGCACCTGCACGTCCTTCAGGGACCCGGCGGAGTCGAGGGTGACCGCGAGGACGGTGATGCGATCCTTGTAGGCGAAGCGCTGCCCGGTCGGGTCCCGCAGCTGCAGCGTGCTGTCCGGGTGCCACTGGGTCGCCACCGCCTGCTTGATGCGATTGAAGTAGCTCGCGTACTTCCACTCACGCGTGTTGAGGTAGGTGCCTTCACCCTCCGCCACGCCGTCGAGCTTGTCCGGAGCCGGCCCGCCCGCCAGTCGATCGTAGCTGCTCGCGCTCGGCCGGAGCTGCACCTCCGGTGCGCCCCCGGGCACACCGCGCGAGCCCGCCTCGCCCGGCTGGCTCGGCGCGGGGGGGGCCGCGGGACGCGCCCCGACGGCGAGCTCGCCTCCGTCGCCCCGGACCTCCGGGTGCTCCTGGCGCGGCCGGAGATCTCCGTCGCGTTCGAGGCGCATGGCGAGCTTCTCGCGCGAGGGCTGCGACGGCTTGCCAGGCGCGCCAGACGAGCGCTGCGCTGGAGCGGCTCCCGGCGTCCGCACGCCCGCCCGTTCCGGCGTCGCCCCCTGGGCTCGCGCCTGCTGCCGCTCGGCCGGCGGCGGCGCGGCCGGGTTGGGCTGTGCTGGCTTCGCGAGCGTGTTCTCGTAGCCCGCCTTGGCGTGGCGCGAACGCGTCTCCTTCTCGACGGTGCTGTCGTGATCGGAGACGAAGCGGCTCTCCTTGGGAGGGGTCGGATTCTTCGAGGGCGCGACGTCCACCACCTGCCCCGGCGCCTGCTGCGGCGGTGGAGGCGGGGGCGCCGGGCGAAGCACGAGCGGTGGTGCAAGACGCGCACCCTGCTGCGAAGCTGCGGCACGCCGGTTCGCGTCCCACTGCGTCGGCGAGAGCGGCGCCAGCTCGACCGCGCGGACTGGCGTGGACGGCCCGTGCACCGGCACGATGACCGAGCTCGTCCGCACGAGCAGCAGCGCCGCCCCGTTCACGACCAGCGACACGGCGACGGCGAGCACGGTGCGAGCCCCGGGGCGCTGGCGCCGCGGCCTCCTGCGCAGGCTCGGTCCGAGGTAGCTCATCGTGGGTACCCAGCAATTGTAACAAACGTCCGCGCCACCGACTGCCCGGCATCTCTCATGATCATCGGGGCCTGTTGACCCCCGGGCAGCCCCCCGGTAAGTAGCGCGCCGCTCATGGGTATCCCCCTGCCCTCTGGCGCCGAGGTGGTGCCCGATCGACCTGCCGCGCCGAGGCCATCGCCGCGCCGGCGTACCTGGCCATGGCTGCTGGTCGCCGGGGTCATCCTCCCCGCCCTCTTATGGGGGGCCTTCCCGTACGCGGTTGCACGCGTGGCGCTGAGTGAGCGCGTCGCGGCGGCGCTGGCCGACCGGCTCCCGGGTGCGCGCCTCATCGGCGGCGCGCGGGTGAGCGGTTCGTTCCGCCTCGTCTTCGGCCCGGTCGTGTTGCCGTCCCGCATGCCGGGCGCGCCACCGCTCGTCACGGTAGAGCGCGTGGTGCTGCGGCCGCGGCTCGGGGCGCTCCTGCACGGCCGGCTGGAGCCCGCGACGATCTGGCTCGATGGGGTCCAGGTCGAGGCGGGCCCGCGCGGCCAGGCGCTGCGGGCGGAGCTGGAGGCGCTCGCGCGCCGCCCGGCGCGCGCCGCCGGTCCGCGTCCTGGCGGCGCTCCGCCGACCCTCTCCTTCTCCGACCTGCGGCTGCGCGTCCCCCTCGCGCGCGGCCCTCGCGCGCTCGTCCTCGAGCTCGGGCCGCTCTCCGGGACCGCGTCGGCCGTGCGCGACGGCCCGGAGGTGGCGGCCGACATGCGGGTGAAGCTGCCCGGCGGCGGCGATGGGGCGCTGCACGGACGATGGGTCGGGGACGAGGTCAGCCTCACCGCCAGGCTGCACCGCGTGCCTCCGGAGGCCCTCCCCGCCGCGCTGCGCTCCCGACTGCCGGTGCGCCTGGAGGGCGGCAGCTTCGACGTCTCCGTCGAAGCACCGCGCCTGTCGCCGTCGGGGAGCGGAGCCGCAACCTTCTCCGTCGAGGTGCACGGGATCGCGCTGCGCGCGCCTCGACTCGCGCTCGAGCCGATCGGACCTTTCGAAGGCCGCCTCGGGGGCGCGTTGCGCTGGGACGGAGCGGCGGGGGAGGTGACGCTGACGGGCGGCCGCGCCGAGCTGGGCGCGAGCGGCCGCGCCGTCGCCGAGGTCGAGGGCGCCCTGCGGCGAGGGCCGGAGGCGACCTTCCGGATGTCGCTCCGGGCCCGCGGCGTCGACTGGGAAGCGGCAGTGGCGGCGCTGCCCGAGGCGCTCCGGCCCCCGCCGGCGGCCCCGCGCCTGCGCGGCGCGATCTCGGCAGAGCTCGCGCTCTCCGGACCGCTGCGACATCCCTCGGCCTGGCGCGTCGAGGCGGGCGTGGACGCGGCGGCGCTCGCGGCGCTCCCCCTCACCGGCGGCGCGCTGGCGTCCGCCCAGCCGTTCACGTGGCGCGCTCCGCTCCCTGGCGGCGGCCAGCGCGCGGTGGAGGTCGGGCCCTCGAACCCTGCCTTCATCGCGCTCTCGAGCCTGCCCTCCCACGTGTGGCGGGCCGTCGTCCTGAGCGAGGACGCGGGCTTCTTCGTCCACCACGGGTTCGACGTGCGCGAGGTGCAGGACGCCCTCGCGCGCTCCGGGGCGCGCGGCCGGTTCCGCGGAGCCTCCACGCTCACCCAGCAGCTCGCGAAGAACCTGTTCCTCTCGCCCGAGCGGACGCTGGCCCGCAAGGCGCGGGAGGCGCTCGCCACGATCGCGCTCGAGGCGTCGGCGAGCAAGCGCCGTCTGCTCGAGATCTACCTCACCATCGCCGAGTGGGGTCCCGGCGTGTACGGCATCGGCGAGGCCGCGCAGCACTGGTTCGGGAAGGACGCGCGCGAGCTCTCTCCCAAGGAGGCGGCGTTCCTCGCGACCGTCATCCCGAACCCGGTCCGTTACGAGCTCTACCGGCGGCGAGGAGGGCTCACGGATCGCTGGGAGGAGCGCGTCCGCGAGCTGCTCATGAAGCTGCGCGCGGCCGACGTCCTCACGGATGAGGAGTTCTTCGAGGCGTGGTCCGCCCCTCTCACCTTTCGTTGAAACGAGGGCTGCGTCCTCGCCCCCGTCGAGTGAAGCTCGCCGGGGCCCCACTCCTGCTCGCCGGGGCCCTTCGCGCGGCGTCGCGGCGTGCGCCACTCCACGCCGCGCCTCCCGGCGCGCTCGCTACGCTCGCGTGTTCGCGAGTCGCGCTCGCCCGGCTAGGCCGTGCTGGGCGTCGGGGCCGGGGGCTTCGCGCCGCGGCGCGCGGCCAGGCGGTCGGCGGCGTTGGCGAGCCCCCAGGTGACCGCGATCATTGCTGCGATGCCAGCCAGCACGCCCGCCAGCGGCAGCGCGCGGTGCAGTGGCCAGCTCGCCAGTCCGTAGGTGAGCTCGACCGAGGCGACATAACCGAGGAGCGAGTGGCGCCCGACGGTGCGCAGCCATTCGGGCTGAGCAATGGCCGGAGCGAGCTGCAGGAGCGCGGTGAGCGCCAGCACGCCCGCGAGCCGCAAGGCGAACCAGGACGGCGACGTGTGCCAGTAGTCCTGGTGCAGATAGACCGGCGGCAGCGCGTCGCCCAGCACGCCGGCCAACGCCAGCACGCCGGCTAGAGTGAGGAGGAGCAGCGGTCGTTCGCGCAGGGTGGCGAGCGCGCCCGCGGCAGCGCCGGCGAAGAGGAAGCCAGCCCAGCTGCAGAGGCTGAAGTTCGCGCGCGGGTAGCTCGCGTACACGTAATCGAGGAGCCGGCTCGGCGGGTGGGCCCATGCGGCCACGAGGGGTGTGGCCGCCACGAGCGCCACCGTCACGGCGATCGCCGCCGGGATCCGCCAGCGCGCCGGCCGCCCGACGACGAGGAGCGCGCTCGCGCCGAGCGCGACCGCCATCACGTTCAGGATGTCGACGCGCAGGAGATCCTGCCAGCCGCCCTCCACCAGGAACCGGCCGCCGAGCACGTACTCGCCGGCGCGGAATGCGTAGGCGACGGCAAGCAACCACCCCGCGCGCCGGAGGGCGCGCCGCCGCCGCTGTGCGGGCGCGAGCCCCCGCCGGGCCATGGCGGCGTCGCCGAGGACCTGGGACAGCCCGGCCATGAACAGGAAGCTCGGCGCCGCGAACCCACCCAGCATCAGCAGCGCGTCGCGCACCGGCGACCGCGGACCAGGAGTGAGCCACGCGTCGAGGGTGTGCACCTCGACCATGAAGAGGACGGCGAGCCCGCGCTCGGCGTCGAGCCAGAGCTGGCGGGGCGAGGGCATCGGGGTGAGCGCCGGCCTACTTGTCGCGGTAGGTGATGCGCCCGCGCGTGAGGTCGTAGGGGGAGAGCTCGAGCTTGACGCGGTCGCCGGGGATGATGCGGATGTGAAACTTCTTCATCTTGCCCGACGCGTAGGCGAGGACCGTCGGCCCCTGGTCCACCTTCACGCGGTACATACCGCCGGCCAGCGCCTCCTCGACGGTGCCTTGGACCTCGATGCCGGCTTCCTTCTCGCTCATCTCTCTCCTTGGCAGCGCTGGGCGCGCGCGGAATATCCCCGAGGAGCCCCACGACCGTCAAGCATTGGCGGAGGCGGTCTCACACCCCTTGTCCGGTGGCGAGCCAGCGAGCTGCGGCGAGACCGAGCGCACCCGCGACCAGGCACCCGGCCACCGTTCCCGTGAGGTAGGCACCTCCGAGCCACCAGGCCCCGCGCCCGAGGTAGCCGAGCGTCTCCTGGTTGAACGAGGAGTAGGTGGTGAACCCGCCCATCACGCCCGTGGCGAGGACGACGCGCACGTCGGGGTCGAGGTGGCCCAGCACGGCCAGCTCCATCACCGCGCCGAGCAGAAACGAACCGAGCAGGTTCACGCAGAGAGTCCCGTAAGGAAACGACGGCCCGAGCCATCTCAGGGCTCCCGTCGCGAGGAGGTAGCGCGCGCCGGTTCCGGCAGCGCCGCCCAGGCAGACGACGACGAAGCGCGAGGAGGACCCCATGGCTCGCGCAGCATACACGGCTCGCCGCGCGCCGCCGCAGCGACGGCGCCGTCGTTGGAATGAGCGCTGCGCGCTCGCCCCGTCGAGCGAAGCTCGCCGGGGCCCCACTCCTGCTCGCCGGGGCCCTTCGCGCGGCGTCGCGGCGTTGGCTCCACGCCGCGCCTCCCGGCGCGCTCGCTTCGTTCAAGCCCCGAGCGCGACGAGGAGCGCACCGGCCCGGGCGCCCACCTCTCCACCGCCGGGCGCGAGCGCCAGGAGCTCGGCGCGGGCGCGCGGACGGTCATCCGGAGTGCAGAGGAGCACCTCGGCCCGGACGAGACGAACCTGCGCGTCGGAGGGTGCGAGGCGGTAGGCGGTCTCGGCGCAGACCCGGGCCGCCAGCACCTTCCCGCGGCGCCGCTGGATCAGCGCGAGCATCGCCCAGGGGGCCGGATCGTGCGGGTTCGTGATGGCGAGGCCCTCCAGGATCTGGCGGGCGGTGTCGAGACGCCCCGCCTCGATCTCTCGCCCCGCCAGCTCCGCCGCAGCGCGGCCCAGCTCCTCGCTCCACCCCTGCGCCTCGGCGAGGGTGGTCCCGCTCGCCAGCTCGTCGACCGTGATCATGGGCTCGCCTCGCTATCGCATGTTCTGGATGGCGTTCATCTGCGTGTCGTGCATGGCCTTCAGCGCATTCGACAGGATGCCGAACATCGCCTGCTGCTTCTCGACGAGACGTTGCAGGTTCATGGCCTCGACGCGTTCGTCGAAGTCGTCGCCCTCGCTCGCGGCCTTGCTGGTGGTGCTCGACGCCTTCGCCGTGGTGCTCGACGCCTTCGTGGCCGTGGTGCTGGCGCCGGTGGAACCGCCACCACCCGCTGCACTCGATGCTGCGCCGAGGACCGCCTCGCCGATGTCCTGCGACGAGCCACCGAACAGCGACGAGGCAGCGTTCCCCACCATGGACGCGACGCCGCCCACCGCCGCTTTGCCAATCGTCCCGCCGATCTGGAGAGCGACAGGGGCCAGGAACGGCAGCCCGACCGCGGTGCACCCGGCGGCGAGAAGCGGTCCGCCCAGGTCCTTCGCCAGGGACTCGGCCCCGCCCACGACGGCCTCGGCGATGCCTCCGAGCGCCTCCCCCAGCATTCCGAAGAGCCCGCCGCCTCCGGAGCTCTTCTTGGCAGGAGCGGAGCTGCTGCTGCTCGCCGCGCTCGTGCTCGCCTTCCCCGCGCTCTGGGTCCGCCGCCCCGCATACTCCTGCATGGCGTCCTTCAGCTCCTGGTTCGACTTCTTCATCTGGAGCGCCATGAACTGGTACAGCTTGTCCTGGATGCTGAGGGTCGGGTCGTCCAGGAAGGCGAGCTCCTTCGCAGCCGTGCTCTTGGCCGTCGTCGTCTTGGCCGTCGTCGCCTTCGTCGTCGTGGCCTTCTTGGCTGTAGCCTTCGCAGTGGTCGCCTTGGACGCCGCCGCAGTCGTCGCCTTCACGGTGGCCGCCGTCACGCTGGCGGTCTTCGCCGTCAGGGCCTTCGCGACAGTCGCCGCGCTCGGGGTCGACGCCGCGCTGGCGCCCGCGTAGCCGCTGGCGGCGGCAGTGAAGGAGCCTGCCTGCGGCGTCCACGCCGCGCCGCGGGGCATGAGCTTGTACGTCGGCGCCGTTGCCATCACCGTCGCGGGGGCCCGCGGGATCAGGCCCGCGGCCGTGGCCAACACGGTGGCCACCCCCAAGGCGCTGCCGGCTCCCGCCTCCAGCTCCTGCGCGGCGCTGCCGATGCCCGCTCGATCGACCGTGCTCGTCGTCATCATGGGTCGTGGTCCTCTCCGTGGGGCCTGCTGCCCGGCGTTTCCCAGAGCGCACGGCGTGCCAGCCGAAACGGCCCTGAGTTCGCGGGTCGACCCGAGCGGGCGGTCCGCGGAACCGACCGGGCGGCCGGGGTGCGAACGTTTGACTCGCCTCCGGAGCGGCGCCAAGATCCCTGCGTGCGGTACCTCGGCCTCGATCTCGGGCGCGCGACCATCGGCCTCGCCCTGGCCGACGACGTCCTGTGGACCGCGAGCGCCCTCGAGACGGTCCGGCGCAAGAGCGAGACCGACGACCTGGCGGCCCTCAAGCGGGTCGCCGAGGATTACGAGGTCGGCCGGGCAGTGCTCGGCCTACCCCTCAACATGGATGGGACGGAGGGCGCCTCCGCCCGCCTTGCCCGCGCCTTCGCTCCCAAGGTCGAGACGGCGCTCGGGGTTCCCGTGGAGCTGTTCGACGAGCGGCTCTCCACGTTCGAGGCGGAGGCCCGGCTGCGCGAGCGCGGCCTCAGCGCCCGGGAGCAGCGCGCCGTCATCGACGCAGAAGCGGCGGCTGTCATCCTGCAGGGCTGGCTCGAGGCACGCCCCCGATGAAGCTCCTCCGCGTCCTGCTCGGCGTCATGCTCGTGGCGCTGGCCGCCGCGGGCGCGGTCGGGTTCGCCGTCTACCGCCAGCTCGCCACCTTCCGCGAGACGCCGTTCGGGACCGACGATGAAAAGGTGATCGAGATCCCGTCCGGCGCGAGCCCGCGTCAGGTGGTGCGCCTGCTCGCGCGCGGGGGCGCGCTCGCCGACGAGCGGCTCGCCTGGCGCTACCTGCGCTGGTGGAAGCGAGATCCGCGCTCCCTGCGCGCCGGCGAGTATGCCTTCGCGGGCGCGCTGCGCCCGGACGAGGTGCTGGAGAAGGTCTACCGGAGCGAGGTGAAGACGTACCACTTCACCGTCCCCGAGGGCCTCCGGATGGAGGAGATCGCCGCCGTCATCGAGCAAGCGGGGCTGGGACAGGCGAGCGAGCTCGCGTCCCTCATGCACGATCCGGCGTTCGCGCGCGAGATGGGCGTCCCCTTCCCCAACCTGGAGGGGTATCTCTTCCCGGACACGTACACCTTCACGAAGGGCCCGAAGGGGCGCGCCGTGCTCTCGGCGATGGTGGCCCGCTTCAAGGACGAGTGGAAGAAGGCGGACGCAGATCGCCTGCCCGGCGTGATGCTCGACGAGAAGCAGGCCGTGACGCTCGCCTCCATCATCGAGAAGGAGACCGGCCGACCGGAAGAGCGGCCCCGCATCGCCTGCGTCTTCCACAACCGGCTCCGGCGCGGGATGCGCCTCCAGACGGACCCGACCGTCATGTACGCGACCATGCTCCGCCACGGCGGCCAGTGGTCGCAGAACATCAGCAAGGCCGACCTGCTCGCGCCCCACCCGTACAACACCTATGCCGTGGCGGGGCTCCCCCCGGGGGCGATCGCGAACCCGGGCGCGGCGGCGTTGCGCGCCGCCCTGCGGCCGTCCGTGTGCAACGACATCTTCTTCGTCTCGCGCAACGATGGGTCGCACGTCTTCTGCCCCGACCTGCGCTGCCACGAGGCGGCGGTGCAGAAGTGGCAAGTGGAGTTCTTCCGAGCCCGCCGCCACGGCTGAAGCAGCCGGCCCCGGCTGTTCCCGTCCGACCCAAAGGGTCCGCCCGCACGCGGCCCGGATCTGCACCCGCCTGCACGACGATCGACCGGCCACTATGCTCCGATCTGGTTCGGCGCTGGAGGAGCGTGGGCAATGCGAGAGCCTCGAGACATGACAACCGGCCTGCTGTCGCGCATCGCGGAGATGCAGGATCGCAGGAGCTACTCCGAGCAGCACTGGGAAGGATCGTTCGAGGACTACCTCGACATCGTCCGGAAGAACCCGAAGGTCACCCGGACCGCGTTCCAGCGCGTGTACGACATGATCCTGTCGCACGGGAAGACCGAGTACCTCGACAACAAGAAGAAGCTCATCCGGTACAACTTCTTCACCGACCCGGACTTCGGCGGGAAGGACGCGATCTACGGGCTCGACATCGCGCTCATGAAGCTCGTGAACGTCTTCAGGAGCGCGGCGCAGCGCTACGGCACGGAGAAGCGCGTCATTCTCCTCCACGGCCCGGTCGGTTCCTCCAAGTCCACCATCGCCCGCCTGCTCAAGAAGGGGCTCGAGGCGTACTCGAAGACACCCGACGGCGCGCTTTACACCTTCGGATGGGACGTGGAGCGCGAGGTGGACGGCCCCAACGGCGGCCGTATCAAGCGCCGGGAGTTCATGCCCTGCCCGATGAACGAGGAGCCGCTGCACCTCATCCACCAGGAGTGGCGCGAGCGCGTCCACAGCGAGCTCTCGCCGCCCGAGAGCGGGTTCACCATCCCCGACACGGGCGATCTGTGCCCGGCCTGCCGGTTCGTCTTCAAGGAGCTGATGACGGAGTACAAGGGCGACTGGCAGAAGGTGATGAGCCACGTCCGCGTGCGCAGGCAGATCCTGTCCGAGAAGGACCGGGTCGGCATCGGCACCTTCCAGCCCAAGGACGAGAAGAACCAGGACTCGACCGAGCTCACGGGCGACATCAACTACCGGAAGATCGCCGAGTACGGCTCCGACTCCGATCCGCGCGCGTTCAACTTCGACGGCGAGTTCAACATCGCCAACCGCGGCATCATCGAGTTCGTCGAGATCCTGAAGCTCGACGTGGCCTTCCTCTACGACCTGCTCGGCGCGACGCAGGAGCACAAGATCAAGCCGAAGAAGTTCCCGCAGACCGACATCGACGAGGTCATCATCGGGCACACCAACGAGCCCGAGTACCGCAAGCTCCAGTCGAACGAGTTCATGGAGGCCCTGCGCGACCGCACCGTGAAGATCGACATCCCCTACATCTCGCGGCTGGCCGAGGAGGTGAAGATCTACGAGCGCGACTACAACGCCCACAAGATCCGGGGCAAGCACATCGCCCCGCACACCCTCGAGATGGGCGCCATGTGGGCGGTGCTGACGCGGCTCGAGGAGCCGAAGAAGCACAACCTGTCGCTCATCCAGAAGCTCAAGCTCTACAACGGGAAGTCGCTGCCCTCCTTCACCGAGGACAACATCAAGGAACTGCGCAAGGAGGCGCACCGCGAGGGGATGGAGGGCATCAGCCCGCGCTACGTGCAGGACAAGATCTCGAACGCGCTGGTCTCGGACAAGGGCGACGGCTGCGTGAACCCGTTCATGGTCCTGAACGAGCTGGAGGCCGGCCTGCGGCAGCACTCGCTCATCTCGTCGGAGGAGCAGCGCAAGCGCTTCCGCGACCTCCTCACCGACGTGAAGCGCGAGTACGAGGACATCGTGAAGAACGAGGTCCAGCGCGCCATCAGCGCCGACGAGGACGCCATCACGAAGCTGTGCGCCAACTACATCGACAACATCAAGGCGTACACGCAGAAGGAGAAGGTCCGGAACAAGTACACCGGCCAGTACGAGGAGCCGGACGAACGGCTGATGCGGTCGATCGAGGACAAGATCGACATCGCCGAGAGCCGCAAGGACGACTTCCGGCGCGAGATCATGAACTACATCGGCGCGCTGGCCATCGAGGGGAAGAGCTTCAACTACCGGACGAACGAGCGGCTGCACAAGGCGCTCGAGCTGAAGCTCTTCGAGGACCAGAAGGACTCGATCAAGCTGAAGAACCTGGTGGCGAGCGTGGTGGACCGCGAGACCCAGGAGAAGATCGACGTGGTGAAGCAGCGGCTCATGAAGAACTACGCCTATTGCGAGATCTGCTCCACGGACGTGCTGAACTACGTGGCCTCGATCTTCGCGCGCGGGGACGCGAAGGACTGATGCGGTTCTCCTTCAGGAGGACGGGGGCGGCATGTCTCTGAAGATCAAGCAGGACCAAGCCCGCTTCCGCGACATCGTCCGCGGCCGCATCAAGGAGAACCTCAAGAAGTACGTCCAGAAGGGAGAGATGATCGGCAAGAAGGGGAAGGAGTTCATCACCATCCCCGTCCCGACCATCGACATCCCGCACTTCCGGTTCGGCGAGAAGCAGCAGGGCGGCGTCGGGCAGGGCGAGGGCGATCCGGGCGATCCCCTCTCTCCCTCGCAGCAGGGCGACGGCTCGGGCCCGGCCGGCCAGGGCGAGGGGCAGCACATCCTGGAGGTGGACGTCTCGCTCGACGAGCTGGCCGACATCCTGGGCGAGGAGCTGCAGCTCCCGCGCATCCAGCCGAAGGGGAAGGACCGCATCATCGCGACGCGGCTCAAGTACACCGGCGTCGCGCCCTCCGGACCCGAGTCGCTGCGCCACTTCAAGCGCACCTACAAGCAGGCGCTGCGGCGGCAGATCGCGAGCGGCTCCTACAACCACAAGCGGCCGATGGTCGTGCCGGTGCGCGAGGACCGCCGCTACCGCACCTGGAAGCAGGTGCCGCTGCCGGAGACCAACGCGGTCGTCATCTACATGATGGACGTGTCGGGCTCGATGGGCGACGAGCAGAAGGAGATCGTGCGCATCGAGTCCTTCTGGATCGATACCTGGCTGCGCAAGCACTACAAGGGCCTCGAGACCCGCTACATCATCCATGACGCGGTGGCGCGCGAGGTCGACCGGGAGACCTTCTTCCACACGCGCGAGTCGGGCGGCACGATGATCTCGTCCGCCTACAAGCTGTGCAGGGAGATGATCGACGCCGAGTACGGCCCGTCGGCCTGGAACATCTACCCGCTCCACTTCTCCGACGGCGACAACTGGAGCGCCGACGACACCCGCCTCTGCGTGGACCTGCTCAAGAACTCCATCCTGCCGGTGGTGAACCTCTTCTGCTACGGCCAGGTGGAGAGCCCCTACGGCTCGGGCCAGTTCATCAAGGACCTGAAGGAGACGGTGGGCGCCTCGGAGAACGTCTCCCTCTCCGAGATCGCGGACAAGGACGCCATCTACGGCTCCATCAAGCAGTTCCTCGGAAAAGGAAAATAGGCGTAGGGCGGGGGTTCATCCCCCGCCGCGGACTCCACATGCGCGACAAGAGCACCAACCTCCCCGCCCACCTGCACGACATCCGGCAGCAGGTGGAACGCCACGCGCGCGAGTACGGGCTCGACCTCTTCGACACGGTCTTCGAGGTGCTCGGCTTCGACGAGATCAACATGGTCGCGGCGTACGGCGGGTTCCCCAACCGCTACCCGCACTGGCGCTTCGGGATGGACTACGAGCGCCTCTCCAAGGGCTACGAGTACGGGCTCTCCAAGATCTACGAGATGGTCATCAACAACGACCCCTCGTACGCCTACCTGCTCGAGTCGAACATGGACGTGGACCAGAAGCTCGTCATGGCCCACGTCTTCGGGCACGTCGATTTCTTCAAGAACAACTTCATGTTCCGGCACACCAACCGGAAGATGATGGACCAGATGGCGAACCACGCCACCCGCCTCCGCCGCTACCAGGACGAGCTGGGCGTCGAGCGGGTGGAGGACTTCATCGACCGCTGCCTCTCCCTCGAGAACCTCATCGACTACCAGTCACCGTACGTGCGCCGGCGGGCCGATCCGAAGGTCGCCGCCGAGCAGCAGGCGCACGTGGCGATGGGATTCAAGAGCGAGCGCGAGTACATGCGGGACTACATCAACCCGCCCGCCTTCCTGAAGGAGCAGCAGAAGAAGATCGACGAGGAGCTGCAGCGGAACAAGAAGCTGCCGGAGCGCCCGGAGCGCGACGTGCTCCAGTTCCTGCTCGAGCACGCGCCGCTCGAGCCATGGGAGCACGACATCCTCTCCATCCTCCGGGAGGAGGCCTACTACTTCGCCCCGCAGGGCCAGACCAAGATCATGAACGAGGGGTGGGCCACCTACTGGCACTCCACCATCATGACGCAGAAGGCGGTCACCGCCGCCGAGCTCATCGACTACGCCGACCACCACTCCGGCACGCTCGCCACCCACCCCGGGCAGCTCAACCCTTACAAGCTCGGGGTCGAGCTGTGGCGGGACATCGAGGATCGCTGGAACAAGGGCCGCTTCGGCAAGGAGTACGACGACTGCGACTCCTTCGAGGAGCGGCGCCGCTGGGACAAGCGCGCCGGGCTGGGGCGCGAGAAGATCTTCGAGGTCCGCAAGCACTACAACGACGTCACCTTCATCGACGAGTTCCTCACCCTCGAGTTCTGCCTGGACCAGAAGCTCTTCACCTTCGGCTACAACGAGAAGCACCAGCGCTGGGAGATCCTGGAGCGCGACTTCAAGAAGGTGAAGGAGAAGCTCCTGCACATGCTGACCAACTTCGGCCAGCCCCTCATCGCGGTGGAGGACGGGAACTACGAGAACCGGGGCGAGCTGCTCCTCATCCACCGGCACGATGGGGTCGACCTCAAGATCGACTACGCGCGGGACACGATCCGAAATCTCCAGTCGATGTGGCGGCGGCCGGTGAACCTCATCAGCAAGGTCGAGGGCCGCGGCGTCATCTTCCGCTTCGACGGCCACGACCACTCGGACCGGAAGGTCGAGCTCTAGGCCGCGGGTGGCGTACAGGTCCGGGAGACCCTCCCGGTGTCGGCCGCACCCACCTGCACGCACCTTTCAGCGCGCCAGCGCCCGAGATTTCCGTATGGCGTGACCTTGGGAAGGACGAGGGCAGCTGCTAGATTCGCGGCGTGATGGTCCAAGGTACGCCCCCCTCTGCCGGCCCTCGTCGTCGCTCGCTGCTCGCGGCTTCGGCAGGCCTCTCCGCCGTCCTGACCATCGCGCTCCTGGGGGCGCTCGGGCAGCTCCGCCCTCCGGTCGAGCTGGCGCCGCCGGCGCCGACCGCGACCGCGCTGGCCGAGGCCCCAGCCGCGCCCCCAGCGCCCCCGCCGGTACGGATGTCGGTGCTGACGGTCCGGCTCGGCCGCAACCAGACCCTCGGTCAGGCCCTCGCGAAGCTGCGGCTCGCGCCCGGGCAGGCGCAGGCGATCCTGGTCGCGCTGAAGGACAAGTTCCCCTTTCGCCGCTCGCTGCCCGGGGACCAGCTGCGCGTCGAGCGGCTCGAAGGCGATCAGGCCCTGCACCGCTTCACCTATCGTCAGAGCGCCGCCGCCGAGTGGACGGTGGTCCCGGGCGAGGGCGGCTCGCTCAAGGGCGAGAAGCGGAGCGTGGCGCTGTCCACCGAGGTGGCGCGGGTCGAGGTGGAGATCCACGGCTCGGTCTGGGAGAGCCTGCAGAAGGCCGGCGAGGACCCCGGGCTGGCGGTGGCCGCGGCCGACGTGCTCGCCTGGGACGTCGACTTCTACCAGGACGTTCGCGCCGGCGACCGGATGAAGGTCCTCGTCGAGAAGGTCTACGCCGACGGCAAGCTGCTCCGCTATGGCGAGGTCCTGGCGGCTGGCTACGAGGGCGAGGTGACCGGGACGAAGCGGCTCTTCCGCTACACCGATCCCACCGGCCAGACGAGCTACTACGACGACCAGGGCAACAGCGCCCGGCGTGGCTTCCTCAAGTCCCCGCTCAAGTACGCGCACCTCACGTCGGGCTTCGGCTCGCGCTTCCACCCGCTGCTCGGCTACGTGAAGGCGCACCAGGGCGTCGACTACGGCGCGCCGACCGGCACACCGGTGTGGGCGGTGGGCGACGGGACCGTGGCGCAGGCCGGCTGGAACGGCGCGTGCGGCAAGTCGGTGACCCTGCGCCACCGGAACGGGCTCGACACGGTCTATTGCCACCTCTCCGCCGTGGCGGTGCACACTGGCGGCCGCGTGACGCAGAAGCAGCTCATCGGCGCGGTGGGCACGACCGGCCGCTCCACCGGTCCGCACCTCCACTACGCGGTCCGCCGGGCCGGAACCTTCGTGAACCCGCTCAGCCTGAAGATTCCGCGCGAGGCGCCCATCGCCAAGCAGCACCGCGAGGACTTCGAGCAGAAGCTCGCGCCGCTGCGGGCGAAGCTGGACGCGTCGCCGACGGTGTAGCCTACCGCCGCCGCCGCCGCGCCTTCTCGGCGGCGAGCTTGCGACCGTCCCACTCCTTGCCGTCGAGCGCCGCCACGGCTGCGTCGACGGCGTCGGGGGCCACCTCGAGGAAGCTGTGGCTCTGCCGCATCTCGACCGCGAGCAGCTCCAACCCCGGCGCCAGCGCCGAGACCGCCGCCCGCACCTTCCCCTCGTCCGCGCCGTCCTTCTCGCCGTAGGTGAAGAAGATACGGCCCTTCGCCGGCTGGGGCGCGTCCGCCGTCCCGGACCCGGCCTCGACGACGACCGGGCGCTCCCGGCCCGTGTCGCGGGTGCCGCGTTCGAGGCTCAGCTCGAGCGGCGCGGCTGAGTCCACCCCCGCCCGGCCCTCGCCCTGGACCGGCGAAGCCCGGAGCGCGGTATCACCCTCGACCCCGCGCACGGCCCGATCGCCTCGGCCGCTGCGGCGGCCTCCCCGGCGGCCACGCCCCTCGCCCTCCCCCGACGCGCGCGCGTCCTCGCGAGGGGGCTCGGCCGTCGTCGCCTCGACGCGGCGGGGCGCCCGCTCCTCGCGTCCGCGCGGCGCGCGCGACTTCTCCACCCGCGGCACGTGCTCCACCTTCTGCACGTGCTCCTCGCGCTTGTGCTCCGCCTTCGCCAGGTCCTGCAACCGCTCCATGCGGTGGTGCGTGAAGAAGTACTTGAGGGCGAACGCGACGAGCCACTCGCCGTCGGCGCGGCCCTTGAGCTGCTGCGCCAGCGGGATGAAGCCCTCGAACACGGTGGAGCTCATCGCATCCTTGAGCTCTTTCACGTGCCGCTCGGTCCAGACCCGCCGCGCCTCCTCCGGGCCGGGGAGCGCCTTCTCCTCGAAGACGACGCCGTACTTCGTCTGGAGTGCCTTCAGCGTCATCATCTCGGCGCCCGAGACGAGCGAGAGGGCGGTGCCCTTCTTGCCGATGCGCCCGGTGCGGCCGGCCCGGTGCAGGTAGACGGCCGGGTCCTCCGGCAGCGAGTAGTTGATGATGTGCGAGAGATCGGAGATGTCGATGCCGCGCGCGGCGATGTCGGTCGCCACCATGAAGCGCACCTCTCCGCGCTTCGCCTTCGCCATCACCCGCTCGCGCTCCTTCTGCGGCAGCTCGCCGTTGAGCAGCTCGGCGTCGTAGCCGTTGCGGTTCAGCACCGCGGCGACGAGCCCGGTGTCGCTGCGGGTGTTGCAGAAGATGATGCCGGTCTCCGGCTCCTCCATCTCGATCATGTAGAGGAGGTTGCGCGGCTTCGGGTAGTCGTCGACCGTGTGGAAGAAGACGTTGCGGATGTTGTCGACGCGATACTCGTCGCCGGAGAGGAGGATGGTCTCCGGCTCCGTCAGGTAGTTGTGGATGAGCTGCTCGATGTCCTCCGGCACGGTGGCGGAGAAGAGGAGCTGCTGGCAGTGGTCCGGGAGGTGGTCGAGGATCCGGGTCACCTCCTCGAAGAACCCCATGTTGAGCATCTCGTCCGCCTCGTCGAGGCAGCTCACCATCACCTGGCCGAGATCCAGCGTGCCGCGCCGGATGTGATCGTAGATGCGCCCAGGCGTGCCGACCACGATCTCCGCTCCACGCTTGAGCGCGTCGAGCTGATCGCCCATCGACGCGCCGCCGTAGATGGCGACGACCGACAGGTCCTTGTGCTTGCCCAGCGCGGCGATCTCGTCGGCCACCTGCAGCGCGAGCTCGCGCGTCGGGCACATGACGAGGGCCGAGGGGCGCCGGTGCCCCGCCGGGATGCGCTCGAGGATGGGGATGCCGAAGGCGGCGGTCTTGCCGGTGCCCGTCTTCGACCGGACGATGACGTCCTTGCCGGCCAGGATGGGACCGACGGTGGCGGCCTGCACCGGCGTCGGGCGGGTGTAGCCGCGGTCGGCGATGCCACGCCGGACGGCCTCGGAGAGATGGAGGTCGTCGAAGGAGCCCTCGGCGACATAGTCGGAGGCCGGCGCCGCGGCGCCAGCCCCAGGGGTGATCGAGTCCACGTGCAGCTCGCTTTCCAGGGCCGGCGCCGTGGGCGCGCGGCCGCTTCTGCGGCGCATGGCGGCTCGCTCGAACGCGTGGCCACCGGTGAAGCACCGGCGGCCGCGCCATCACGCGAACGCGCCATGCGCCAGACATGCCTTGATCGTAAGGCGCGTCGCTTATATCACACGACCTCTGAAATCCATGACTTCTCCCCCCGAGAAGCCCGCCGCGCGAGGGCCGAAGGCGTTGCCGAAGCCCCGCCGGGCCGGCGAGGGCGGGCTCGTCCGCTACGATCCGCTGCGGGCGTACATGGCGGAGGTGGCTCGGCACCCGCTGCTCTCGCGCGAGGAGGAGCACGCGCTCGCGGTGCGCTACCGCGAGACCGCCGACGTCGACGCCGCCTACAAGCTCGTCGCCTCCAACCTGCGCCTGGTGGTGAAGATCGCCCACGAGTACCGGCGGAGCGCGTTCAGCCTGCTCGACCTGGTGCAGGAGGGGAACATCGGCCTCATGCAGGCCGTGAAGAAGTACGACCCGCTCAAGGGCGTGAAGCTCTCCTCCTACGCCGCCTGGTGGATCCGCGCCTACATCATCCGCTTCATCATGGATAACTGGCGGATGGTGAAGCTCGGCACCACCCAGGCGCAGCGGAAGCTCTTCTTCAACCTGGCCAAGGAGCGCGAGAAGCTCCTCGCCCGCGGCATCGATCCCACCCCGCAGCTCCTGGCCAAGAACCTGAACGTCCTCGCGAGCGACGTCGAGGAGATGAGCGCGCGCATGGGCAGCGACGACCTGTCGCTCGACGCGCCGGCGCCGGGCGCGGACGAGGGCGGTCCCTCGCGCCTCGATCGCCACGCCGGGGCCGCGCCCGCGGCCGACGAGGCGCTCGGCGACGAGGAGCTGAAGCAGCTCTTCCGCCAGAAGCTCGACGCCTTCGCCACGACCCTCACCGACGAGAAGGAGCTCTTCATCTTCCATCACCGGCTGCTCCCATCGGACGGCGCGGAGCCGCTCACGCTGCAGCAGGTCGGGGATCGGTTTCACCTCACCCGCGAGCGCGCGCGGCAGATCGAGGCCAAGCTGGTGAAGCGCCTGCGGGAGCAGGTCCGCAGCGAGCTGCCGGACTTCGACTTCATGACCCCGCCGGAATGACCGCCTCCACTCCATCCCCATCCGCGCCCTCGCCGAGGGAGCGCGCGCTGGAAGGAAATGGGGCCGAGCCCGACCGGCCGCTCTCCTGGCGCGGCCGTGGGGCGCTCGTCGCGTGCGTGCTCGCCGTCAGCGCGGCGCACGTCCACCTCGCCGTGCGGGGCGAGGCGCCGGTGAGCGTCCGCGGACCGCGGTTCGAGGAGCGCTTCGAGCGGGACGCGCTCGGCCCGGACTACTTCACGACCGGGATGCACTGGCGCATCGCCCATGGGGAGCTGTGGGCGCCCGAGGCGAAGAACAACCCGCTCTGGCTGCGCATGCGCCTCCCACCCGAGGTGGCCGTCGAGTTCGACGCCCGCAGCGAGACCACCACCGGTGACCGCAAGGGCGACATCAAGTTCGAGATCTTCGGCGACGGGCGGAACCACGCCTCCGGGTACGTCTGCATCTTCGGCGGCTGGAACAACACGGTGAGCGTCATCGCCCGCCAGGACGAGCACGGGGCCCTCCGCAAGGAGCGCAAGGATCGCAAGGTGGAAGCCCACCGCACCTACCACATGCGCGTCGAGCGACGGGGCCAGCGCCTGCGCTGGCTCATCGACGGAGAGCCCTTCCTCGAGTACGACGACCCGCACCCGCTGGCCGGGCCCGGTCACGACCGCTTCGCCTTCTCGGGCTGGGCCGCCGATCTCTTCTTCGACAACCTGCGGGTGGAGCCGCTCTGAGCCGTTCAGTCCCGCAGGGTCGATCCGCCGCGCGCGCCGAAGGCCGACGAGGGGGCCGCCCGGCGGGAGACGCCCACCTGGAAGGCGGTGCCGGCCACCGCCAGCAGCACCGCGAGGCCGGCGAGGATCGTGGGCCGCTGACGGAGGAAGGCGAGCGCGGGCACCAGGCGAGAGATCGCGAGGAGCGCGGCGACCACCAGCGCGGCGCCGGCCGCGGCGGCCGTGGCGGCGAGGACGATGCGGCGCAGGAGGACCGCCAGCGCCGCCAGGGCGAGCCCGCCGGCCACCGCGCCGATCCAGGCGCTGCCCGCCACGGTGGCGCGGGCCCCGAGCAGCGCACCTGGCACGAGCCCGAGCAGGACGGGGTACAGCTCCGGCGAAGCCAGGGCGAGCAGCCCGAGCACGGCGGCGGCCGCGAAGGCCGGCGTCTCCGCGGGGAGGTTCCAGAGATCGAAGCTCGGCACGAGCGCCAGGCCGGCCAGGAAGCCGACCGCCGCCGCGCCACCCGCGGCCAGCACGCGGCCGAGGCGGATCCCGGCGACGAGCAAGGTGAGGCCCGCCAGGCCGGCCAGGAGCGCCGCCGGCCACGAGGCGAGGTGGACGGTCACCGCCGGGAACCGGCTGGCGAGCCGCTCGGCCGTGGCCAGCCAGCGCTGCAGGAGCTCGAGCATGGGCGCCGAAATGTACCAGCCACCTCATCGGGCCGGAAGCTCGAATCCGTAGTAGTCTCGAAGCGGTGGCCTCCGGCTTCCGGTGTGACCACCTTCGAAGGCCCCATGCGGCGACGCCACTTCCTCGAGCTCCTGGCGATGGGCGCGGCCGGGCTGGCGCTCCCGTCGCGCGGCAGGGCGGTACCCGCGAGCTCCCAGCTCATCATCGGGCAGGTGCAGCACGGTGGGCGGTGGAACCCGCGCCCGAGCGCCCTGCGGCGGCTGCAGTGGGAGCTGGCCCAGCGGACCAGCATCGAGACCGGCGCCGACGCCGTCCCGGTGCGGCTCGGCCAGCCCGGGCTGCACCGCAGCCCCATGCTCTACCTGGTCGGCGACGGCGCGCTGCCGCCTTTCCCCGAGCCGGAGCGCGCGGCCCTGCGGCGTCACTTGCAGTACGGCGGGTTCCTGCTCGTCGACGCCGCCGACGGCTCCGACGGCTCGGGCTTCGACGCCTCGGTACGGCGGGAGCTCGCGGCGCTCCTCCCCGGATCGCCGCTCCTGCGGGTCGCGCGCGAGCACGTCCTGTACAAGAGCTTCTACCTCCTCGACCATCAGGGTGGCCGGCTGGCGGTGAAGCCCTGGCTGGAGGCGCAGGTGATCGACGGACGGCTGGCCGTCCTCTACTCGCAGAACGATCTGGGCGGCGCGTGGGCGCGCGGGCCACTCGGCGACTGGGAGTACGCCTGCACGCCGGGCGGTGAGGCGCAGCGCGAGACGGCTTTTCGCCTCGGCGTGAACATCGCCATGTACGCCCTCTGCACCGACTACAAGGACGACGCGGTCCACCTCCCCTTCATCCTGCGGCGGCGGAGCTAGCGGCCGATGGAGGGGTACAACGCCTGGCGGCTCACCTCGCTCGCGCCCTGGCCGCGCTGGGCGCTCGCCGTGCTCGTCCTGGCCGCGGTGGCGGCGGTCGCGCTCGCCTGGCGCGGGCTGCGCGGCGAGCCGCGTCCGGGCCGGCGGGCGGCGCTCCTCGCCCTGCGCGCGGCGTCCGCGGTGCTCACCCTGTTCCTCCTCGTGGAGCCCGCGCTTCGACTCCTGCAGACGTCGCGCGTGAAGAGCCGGCTGGCGGTGCTGGTGGACGCCTCGCGCTCGATGCGCTTCCCGGTCGAGCCCGGCGGCCGGACCCGCGCCGAGGCGGCGGCCGCGTTCGTCGGCCGGCACCGCGGCGAGCTGGAGGCGCTCGGCGACCGCGTCTCGCTCGAGTGGCACACCTTCGAGCGGGACCTCGCCCCGGCCGATCCGGCGGCGCTCGTGCGTGGCGCTCCGCCCCGCGGCGGTCGGACCGACCTCCTCGGCGCGCTCAAGGCGGCCGCCGGCGGAGGCACGGGCCGCAAGCTCGCCGGCGCGGTGGTCCTCTCGGACGGCGCCGACAACGCGGCCCTGGCCGAGGGGCTCACCCCGGCGACGCGCGCCGAGCTTCGCGCGCTCGGCATGCCGGTGACCGCGATCGCGGTCGGGACGGGTTCGCCGAAGGACCTGGCGCTGGAGCGCGTGGCGGTGGACGACTTCGCCTTCGTCCGGAACACCGTCACGGTCGAGGTGGGCCTCACCGTGCGCGGCTTCGGACGCGAGGAGGTGCCCATCGTGCTGCGCCGCGAGGGGGCGGTGGTGGCGCGCGGCGCGGTGCGCCTCGAGCCGGGGCAGGAGCGCTACACGGTGCCGCTCTCGTTCGTCCCCGACACGACCGGCACCTTCGTCTTCACGGTGGCCGCTCCGGTCTTCCCCGGCGAGGCGGTGGCGGAGAACAACTCCCGCTCCTTCGTCCTGCGCGTCATCCGCGACCGCGTGCGCGTGCTCCTGGTGGCCGGCCGGCCGAGCTGGGACGAGCGGTTCCTGCGCACGCTGCTCAAGCAGGACCCGAACATCGATCTCATCAGCTTCTACATCCTGCGCACCGCGACCGACCAGCCTGGGTCGCAGGACGAGCTCTCGCTCATCCCCTTCCCGGTGGCGGAGATCTTCGGCGAGCAGCTGCGCACCTTCGACGCCGTCCTGTTCGTGAACTTCGCCTATCAGCCCTACCGCTCGCTCGACATCGAGCGCTTCCTGCCGGCGCTGCGTGACTACGTGAGGAACGGGGGCGGCTTCGCCATGCTGGGGGGCGAGCAGAGCTTCGGCGAGGCGCGCTACGGGAGCACGGCGCTGGCGGAGGTGCTGCCGCTCGAGTCGCCCGAGGCCGCCGGCATCGCCACCGGGGCCGCGCGGCCACGGCTCACGCCCGAGGGCCTGCGCCACCCGGTGACGAGCCTCGCCGCTGGGGACGCGCCGAATGAGGCGGCCTGGGCCGCGCTGCCGCCGCTCCCCGCCGTGAACCGCACCCGGGCCTTGCCTCCCGGCAGCGGGGCGCGGGTGCTCCTCGACGCGCCGGCGGTGCCGGTGGACGGCCGGGCGGCGCCGCTGGTGGCTGTGCGAGAGGTGGGCTCGGGCCGGGCGCTCGCCGTCGCCACGGACGCCTCCTGGCACTGGGGCTTCGTGGCGGCCGAGGACCTCGGCTCTTCGCGCGCCTACCAGCACTTCTGGAACAACGCGCTCCGCTGGCTGGTGCGCGATCCGTCCCTCACGCCGGTGCAGGTCGAGCCGGACCGCCCGGCCGTCGAGCCAGGCGAGCCGGTCGGCCTCTCCATCTCCGTACGCGCCCCCGACTATGGCCCCGGCGCCGGGGCTCCGGTGCAGGGAGAGCTCGTCGGCGAGGACGGGCAGGTGGTCGCGCGCGGCGAGGCCGTCGCGGGTCCGGACGGCACGGCGCACCTCGAGCTCACGCCGCCCGGGCCCGGCGCGTACAAGGTCGTCGCGACTGCGCGGCCGCGCTGCGGCAGCGGCCCCTGCCCCCCCGACGCGCCGATCGAGCGCGCGACCGGCGCGGTGGCGGTACGCGCCTCCGGACCGGAGGACGCCGACGCAGCGCCGCGTCCAGAGCTCCTGCGCGCGGTGGCCCAGGCGACCGGCGGCACCTTCTCCAGCGCCGAGGCCGGGCTGCCGGAGGTGCGCCTCACCGACCCCGAGGTCGTGGAGGTGGGCCGTCGCAAGGACCTTCCGATCTGGGACCGGGGCTGGTTCCTCGCCGCGCTGGTGGGCACGCTGGCGGCGGAGTGGGTGCTGCGGCGGCGCTGGGGCTACTGGTAATCCACCGGTGCGCGATCGGCCCTTCTGGGCTATGAGCGTCCGCTCGAAACTCGATGGGGGAGCACGCATGAAGGTCGTGAAGGGCAGCGTGGTGTCGGTGGACTACCAGCTCCACCTCGGCGACGGGAAGGTCGTGGACGCGTCGGCGGAGGGCGTGCCGATGTCGTACATCCACGGCGAGGGGCAGATCGTGCCCGGGCTGGAGCAGGCCCTCGAGGGCCTCTCCACGGGAGACGCCCGGCAGGTCGTGATCTCGCCGGAGGATGGCTATGGCGAGCACGACGCGCAGGGGCTGCAGGAGGTGCCGAGGAACGCCTTCCCCAGCGACATGCAGCCGGAGATGGGGATGCAGCTCATGGCGCAGGGGCCCGACGGCGAGGCCGTCCCCTTCACCATCCGCGAGCTGAAGCTCGAGACGATCGTCATCGATCTCAACCACCCGCTCGCCGGGAAGACGCTCCACTTCGACGTCACCATCCGCGACATCCGGGCGGCCACCCCCGAGGAGCTGGAGCACGGCCACGCGCACGGGGCGGATGGGCACGACCATCACCACGAGTAGCGCGCTTCGCGTGGCCCGTACCCCCTCTCCCCCGACGGGGAAGAGGGTTGGGGTGAGGGGCCGGTTCGCACCGCACTTCGCGGGCGCGCGGGGAAGACGTCCTCGTGCACTGCGCCTTTCGCTCCTCGCCTGCTGCTTGTGCCTGCTCGCCTGCCAGCGGGAGCGACCTCCGCCTCCCCTGCCCGCGCCTCGCACCTTCTCGCGGAGCGACCTGGCGGCCGCGGCGCTCCTCGACGCGAAGCTGGCGCGCGTGGCGCTCCTCGCTTCCCGCCTCCAGCTCGCGGCGGAGGGCGGGGGCGCGGCGATCCGCGAGCGAGCCCGGGCGCTCGCGCCGGAGATCTCGGCCGCCGTGGCGGCCTGCGACGAGGCGCTGCGGTCGGTGAGCCACCCCGCCGACCGGGCGCCGGCGGAGCGCGCGGTGTCCGCCGCGCGACGCTTCCTGCCGCTCGGCGACGACCTGCGCGCCGGCGCCGGCTCGCCGGCAGCCCTCCACGGCGCGGCCGACGAGCTCGGCCGCGGCATCCTCGCCTACCGGCAGGCCCGCAGCGGCTACGCCATGGCCGCGGCGCCGGAGGGAGGCGCGACGCTCGCCTTCGCGCAGGCGCGCGCCGCGCTCGAGCGCGCCGAGGCCGAGCTGGGAAGGAGCCTCCCGGCGGCGGAGCTGGTATCGAGCGCCCCTGAGGCGGCCGCGCGCGCCCGGCGGGCGGCCGGCGCGCTCGAGGAGCCGTTGCGCGGCCCGGCCTCGCGCTGGGCCGGCGCACAGGCACAGGCCGTCGAGGCGCTCGGCGCCCTCGGTACGGCGCCCGAGGCAGGCCGCGGCGAGGTCGCCTTGCGCTACCAGCAGGCGAAGGCGGAGGCGCTCGAGGCGCTCGCGGAGTACGAGCGGGCACGCGCGGGGCGCTGAACCCCGGCGAGGAGGCGCTCGTTTGTCCGTCCGATCTCGTTCCGGCGCCGCTGGCGTTATGGAACACGCGTGCAGCTAACCTTCCAGCCCACGCTCTTCGACGCCCAGGCGCCGTCGTTCGATCTCGGCTTCCACGAGCTCGTCCGCATCCAGCTCGACGAGGCAAGCTGGCTCGACTACGCGCCAGCTTGGGTGAGCGGGTCTGACAGCCTCTTCGCGCAGGTGCTCGCGGCGCGTCGATGGGGAGAGCGCACGCGCTGGATGTACGATCGGCGCGTGCGGGAACCCCGCCTCACGTCGCACTGGAGTCTCGGCACGGACCCCCCGATCGGACCCGCCATCGTGGAGGAGATGCGCCGCTGCCTCGGGGCACGGTACGGGGTGGTCTTCGACTCCGCGGGGTTCAATCTCTACCGCGACGGAGAGGACAGCGTGGCGTGGCACGGCGACCGGATCCGCCGGGAGATCGATGAGCCCATCATCCCGCTCGTCTCGCTGGGCGAGCCGCGGAAGTTCCTCCTCCGGCGCAAGGGAGGCGGTCCGTCGCGCGCGTTCCGGCTCGGCCGCGGCGACCTGCTCGTCACCGGCGGCGCCACGCACCGGGACTGGGATCACGCGGTGCCGAAGGTCGCGCGCGCCGGGCCGCGGATAAGCATCGCCTTTCGCTATGGGCTCGACCCGCGGGCGTATGCCGGGAAGCGGACGGAGCCGGCGAACGGAGGGTGATAGGCCGAAGGGCCGGCACGAGCGCGCCGGGTTCCCTCTGGCCTGAGCGCCGCCGTCGGACCTACCGGGTGCGCGCGCGCCGGTGACCTGGCGCCGGGCGGGTCCAGCGGGCGCCGTCGAGGATGTCGAGCACCTGCGCGAAGGCGGAGATGGCGAGGGGCCAGCGGCGCGGAGGCGCGCGGCGCGCGGGGTCGGCCACCTCGTCGGAGACGTGCCGCCGCGTCACGCTCTTTGCGGAGATGACCGCCAGGCGCTCGCGGTACTCGGCGGAGATGTACGTCCCGTACTCGGCCCAAGCGCCGAGCACCCCGCACACCTGCGCCAGCGGCATGTCCTTCTTCACGTTGTCGCCGACGTAGAGCACCTCGCCGGCGGCGAGGCCGAAGTCGGAGAGCACCCGCCGCAGGCCGGCCGGGCTCGGCTTCTCGGCACGCCGGGGCAGCTCCACCACCTTCGTCTTCTGCGAGCGGTAGTGGCCCGCCGCGTCCCGCTCCCGGATGCCGGGATCGACGTCATCCGGCAGGACGTAGCCGCGCAGCGCGTAGACGGCGTCGAAGAAGCCGTCGAGCGCCAGCATCTTGAGCCGCAACTCGACCGCGTTACGGGGCGCGTCGGTGAGCGCGATGACCGTGATCCCCCGCTCCTTCAGCGCCGCGAGCGTCTCGGGCACCCCAGGGTACGGCCGGAGGTAGCGCCGGCGCGCCTCCTTGAACGCGCGCGCCGCCGGCAGGACGACGAGTTCGTTGAACGAGGCGAAGTCGCGCTCGTACGGGCGGAAGAGGTCCGACTTCTGGATGGCGAACGGATACTCGTTCGAGTCGTACTCCGTGTAGACCGCCTTGAGCGACTGCACGATCTTGATGCGCGGCAGCCCGGTGGTC
>DASPZP010000240.1:0-17603 GCA_035636195.1 Anaeromyxobacteraceae bacterium | reverse complement strand
AGCGCGGAGCGGGCACCGGTGACGCCGGGCGCGCGCTGCGTCCCTCGACGGGGTCGACGCGCGCCCGCGGCGGCGCTATGACGCGCTGCATGCACCTCGCACTGACCCTCTGCGGAGCGCTCGCGCTCGGCGCCGCCGCTGCTCCACCGGCGCCCGGCCCGACGCCGCCGGCCCAGCCGCTCCCTCCCGCGAAGCCGATCACGATTCCCGACATCCCGTACCAGCAATTCACGCTCGCGAACGGCCTCCACGTCATCCTCTCGGAGGACCACACCGCGCCCATCGTCGGGGTCGACGTCCACTACGACGTCGGGTCGAAGGACGAGAAGCCCGGCCGCACCGGCTTCGCACACCTCTTCGAGCACCTCATGTTCCAGGGCAGCCAGCACCTCGCGAAGGGCGAGGCGGATCGGCTCATCGAGAACGTCGGCGGCAACGCCAACGGCTCCACCTCGCACGACCAGACCGTCTACTGGGAGCAGGTTCCGTCGAACGCGCTCGAGCAGGCGCTCTTCATCGAGTCGGATCGGATGGGCTTCCTCCTCCCCACCCTCGACCAGGCGAAGCTCGACAACCAGCGCGACGTGGTGAAGAACGAGCGGCGCCAGTCGTACGAGATGCAGCCGTACGGCGCCGCCTCCCTCACGCTCGCCGCCGACCTGTGGGACCCCGAGTTCCCCTATCACTGGCTCCCCATCGGCTCGCACGAGGACCTCACCGCCGCCACCCTCGAGGACGTGCGCGAGTTCTTCCAGCGCTGGTACGTGCCCGCCAACGCCTCCCTCGCCATCGCGGGCGACTTCGACGCCAAGGAGGCGCGGCGGCTCGTGGAGAAGTGGTTCGGCTCCATCCCGGGCGCGCCGCCGCCCGAGCACCGGTCGCCAGGGCCGAAGCCGCTCACGGCCGAGAAGCGGGTGACGATCGAGGACAACGTCGAGCTGCCGCGCGTCTACATCGCCTGGCAGTCGCCCAGGGCGTTCGCGGCGGATGACGCCGCCCTCGACCTGCTCGCGGACGTGCTCACCGACGGCAAGAGCGCGCGGCTCGTGAAGCGCCTGGTGATGGACGAGCGCATCGCGCAGAACGTCTCGGCCGGACAGCAGTCGCAGGCGCTGGCGGGCATGTTCATGATCGTGGCGACGCCCAAGCCGGGGCAGAAGGTGGCAAAGCTCTTGGCCGAGATCGACGAGGAGATCGAGCGCCTGAAGCGGGAGCCGCCACAGCCGGTCGAGCTCGAGCGGGCGGTGAACAAGACCGAGTCGGGGGCGATCTTCAGCCTCGAGCCGGTGGGTGGCTTCGGCGGCCGCGCCGCCACGCTCAACCGCTACTACTTCCAGACCGGGGATCCCGGGTACTTCGGGAAGGACGTCGCCCGCTACCGCAAGGTCCGCCCGGAGGACGTGCGCGACGCGGCCTCGCGCTGGCTGAAGAAGGACGGCCGCGTGGTCCTCACCGTCCTGCCGACCGCCACCGCCACGACCCAGGGAGAGAAGAACTGATGCGCTGCCTCGCTCTCGCCGCCGCCCTGCTCCTCGCCTGTGGCGGCGCGCGCCCGAAGCCGGACGCCGCCGCGCCCTCCACCGCGGCCGCCAAGCCGGCCGCACCCGGCCCGGATCGCTCCCAGGTCCCGCAGCCCGGTCCGCCCCCTGCGCTGAAGGTTCCACCTCAGCGGCATTTCCAGCTCGCGAACGGCCTCAAGGTCCGGCTGGTCGAATACCGGAAGCTGCCCATCGTGGCGCTCCACCTCGCGGTCGACGCCGGGGCGGTACACGACCCACCCACCCGACCCGGCGTGGCGAGCTTCGCCGCCTCCATGATGACCGAGGGAACGCAGCGGCGCAGTGCGACCCGGATCTCCGATGACCTCGGCTTCATCGGCGCGAGCCTGGCGGCAGGCGCCAGCTTCGACTCGGCGTCTCTCTCGGGCTCGGTCCTCGCCACCCACCTCGACGAGCTGCTCGACATCTTCGCCGACGTGCTCGTGAATCCCAGCTTCCCCGCCGGCGACTTCGCCCGCGTGCAGGACGTGCGGCTCGTGTCGCTCTTGCAGCAGCGCGATCAGCCAGGGGCGGTGGCGGCCAAGGCGTTCGCGCACGCCTACTGGGGCGACCACCCTTACGGCCACTGGATCATGGGCACCGAGCAGTCGGTGAAGGCGATGAGGCGCGAGGACCTCGCCCGCTATCACGCGGCGCGCTGGAGGCCGGGGGTGTCGGAGCTGGTGGTGGTGGGCGACGTGACCGAGGCCGAGCTTCGCGCGAAGCTGGAGAAGGCGCTCTCGGCGTGGAAGGGTGATCCTCCGCCGGCGGCTGCTCCGAAGTCCGCGAAGCCGACGGTGCGCCGCGCCCTCCTCATCCAGAAGCGCGGCCCCGCCCCGCAGGCGTTCGTGATGATGGGCATGCCCGGCTTACCCCGCTCCTCGCCCGACTACGTGGCCGCCGAGGTCGCCGCGCAAGTGCTGGGGGGAGGCTCGGCCTCGCGCCTCTTTCGCGATCTGCGCGAGAAGGAGGGCTACACCTACGGTATCTACTCCCGCGTCGAGGCGCGCCGGATGGGCGGCACCACCTTCATCGTCGGCAGCGTCAAGGCCGAGGTGACCGGCGCCGCGACGCGCGCGCTGCTCCGCCAGGTCGAGGCGCTCGCCCAGGAGCCGGTCCCGGAGGCGGAGCTCGCGGTGGCGAAGAACGGCCTCCTCCTCTCGCTCCCGGGCGATTTCGCGGTAGCCGCCGGCATCGCGGGCAAGGTGGCCGAGGAGGTCGTCTACGGCCTCTCCGACGACTACTGGAGCCGCTATGCGGACCAGGTGGCGCAGGTCACCGCCGGCGACGTGCAGCGGGCGGCGCGGCAGTACTTCGACCCTGCCCGCCTGACCACTGTCATGGTGTGCGACACCGCCAGCGTCCAGCCACAGCTGGCGGCCCTGCCGCTGGGGCCGATCGAGGTGCGGAAGGCGAGCGTGTCGGCCCCCTGAGCTAGAGTGCCCGCCGTGGGGGGCTCGGACGCTCCCCCGGGGCGGGCGCATGGCCGAGCTGACGAACGATTTCACCTGGTCGAAGTCCCGGCACGAGAAGTTCCGGGACTGCCTGCGCGCCTACTTCAACCAGTACTACGGCAGCTGGGGCGGCTGGGAGGCGCCGGCGGGCTCGGACGTTCGCGAGCTCTACGTCCTGAAGAAGCTCTCCTCTCGCTGGCAGTGGGGCGGCTCGGTGGTGCACGACGCCCTGAAGCAGGTGCTCGTTCGCGCCCGCGCCACCGGCCAGTTCCGACCCCTCGACGAGCTGCTCCAGCAGACCCGCCAGCGCGCCCGCTATCAGTGGTCGACCTCGCGCGAGAAGAGCTACTGGCGGGAGTCCTCCAAGATCCTGGGGCTCGTCGAGCACGAGTACGGCGAGCCGGTGCCGGGCGAGGAGTGGAAGCGGATCTGGGAGGTGGTGATCGAGGGCTCGCTGCGTGCCTTCTACGCGAGCGCCACCTTCGACGAGATCCGGCGCACGCCCCGCGAGCGCTGGCTCACCGTCGACGAGCTCGACTCCTGGATGTTCGAGGGGACGAAGATCTGGGTGGCCATCGACTTCGCCTACCGCGACGAGGCGGGACGGGTGAAGGTGCTCGACTGGAAGACGGGCCAGGAGCGCGGGGTCGACCACACGCAAGTCGGCATCTACAGCCTGTACGCGCAGCAGAAGTGGGGCGTGCCCCCAGGCGGCGTGATGGGCGGGCTCGTCTACCTCTCCACTCCGGAGGGTGCCTGCACCAGCGTGAGCGCCGATCCGGCCGCCCTCGCCGCCTGCGAGGACGAAATGCGCCGCTCGATCGCGGCCATGCAGGTGCTCCTCGACGACCGCCCGAAGAACGTGGCGCGCCTGGAGCGTTTTCCGCAGCACGCCGACCCGGCGCACTGCGCGCGTTGCCCGTTCCGGCGGCCCTGCGCGAGGATGTGACGGGCGGCGGGCGCTGTGTCCCGACCGTGGTGCTCTGCCCGTGCCTTACCGAGAGTTCCGTCGGTCAACCCGCGCGGCCGCGGCGCGGACCGTCCCTTGCCTGGTTCTCTCCTCCGAACGCGAACACGCGTAGGCACGTTCTCTGCTCAGTGGTCGACACATGACCGCACCGCGCCAGGTCCTACCAGGAGTGACCTACCTCATCACCCGACGCTGCACTCAGCGGCAGTTCCTGCTGAAGCCGTCGAAGTCGACAAACGATATATTCCTGTACCTGCTCGCCGTGGCGGCACGAAGGTTCGAGATCGAGGTCCACGCCTTCTGCGTTCTCTCGAACCACTTCCACCTGGTCCTCACGGACCCGCACGCCCGGCTCCCAGCCTTTCATCAGTTCCTCGACGCCCTCGTCGCTCGCGCCGTCAACGCATCGCTCGGTCGATGGGAGACCTTCTGGGCGCCGGACAGCTACAGCGCCGTGAGGCTGGTCTCCCCCGCCGACGTCATTGACAAGGCCGCCTACGTCGTCGCCAACCCCGTCGCCGCTGGCCTCGTCCGCACCGCTCGGCTGTGGCCGGGGCTTTGGTCGGCGCCGCAGTCGATCGGCGGCGAACCATTCCGCATCCGCCGGCCGAAACACTTCTTCGATCCGAGGGGCGTCCTTCCGGAGGAGGTGGAGCTGAAGATGACCGCGCCTCCTGGCTTCGCATCGGCAGAGGCGTTTCGTGACCAGCTCAGCCTGGCCCTCGAGGCGCATGAGGCGCAGGCGGTGCGAGCGCGACGCGGCGGCTTCCTCGGGGTCGCGCGCGTGCTCGCCCAGAATCCAACAAGTCGGCCGCCGGCGCCCGGCGAGTCGCGCCGAACACTGAACCCCCGCGTCGCCGCACGTGACAAGTGGAAGCGGATCGAGGCGCTCGGCAGGCTCCTCGAGTTTCTTCGCTCGTACCGGTCGGCGTGGGCGGTCTGGTGCGCGGGACGGGGTCAGGTGACCTTCCCCGAGGGCACGTATCTGCTGCGGGTCCTCTATGCGGTGCCCTGCGCCGGCGTCGGATAGCACACGGCCGCGAACGCTCGTCTCCGGCCGCACTGGAAACCTTACGGATGGTCCTTGGGCTCCGAGTGGGTCATCGGATTCGTGCGCCTGCTGACACCAGGCTGCCCCCCGGCAGCAAAAAAGAACGTCGATTGCCATCGCGGCACCCCACACGAAGCCAAGAGAACTCTGGGTTGGGCGTATGGGTTGCGCCCACGCCACACCACCCCCTGGGAACTCTCGGTTGGCCTACGGGTTGGGACTACGGCCCTACGCGTACGCGGCGCAAGGGAACTCTCGGTCGGGAGGCGGTTGCCAATCGGCTCGGGAACCTTGGCTCTACGCCACCACTGCCCGCTCGGCCTCGCGCGGCTTCCTCCACGCCCATGACACCGCCCACCTGAGGAGCGCCACTGCCACCACGGCCACGGCGAGCGGCGGGCGGGCGAAGAAAAGCAGGGTGAGGACGAACGCCGCCGCGGTGGCGGCCGCCAGCGGACGCAGGGCGCTGGTGCGCCGGAGGAGCGCGGCACTCGCGGCAGAGAGGCCCAGGGTCGCCGTCGCGAGCCAGAGCAGCACCTCGAGCGCCTCCACCCACGCCGGCGCGGCGGCGCGACCCTCGGCGCGCTCCTTCACGCCGAGCATGAGCTTCCGTTCGAACGCGAAGTGGATGGGGTCGAGGACGAGCGTCGCGAGCGCGAGGCCCGCGACGGATGGCGCGGCGTGCTCCGCGCCGGTGCGGCTCCGCACGAGGAGCCGCGTCTTCCCGCCGGCTTCGGGCTGGAGCACGAACGCCCAGCTCCCGGAGGAGGGGGCCATCCCGTCGCGGCCGAGCGCGCGGAGGGAGTACGTACGCAGGACGAGCGCTCGTCGGGGGAGGACCTCCTCATACGTCGCGTAGGCCCGTCCGCCCATCGATGGGCGCGGGGACATGAGTAGCCGGTCGCCGGGCCGCGGGTCGGGAAAGCCGAGGAGCCGATCTCCGTCCGGCATCTGCATGCCGAGGAGGTTCTGCAGGAACCGGTAGGAGTAAAAGCCCGCCCGGCCCTGTCCGAGCTGCGCCAGCCAAGGCCACACCCGCTCGGGCGGCGCGTCGATGGTGATGGCGCGCGTCTCCACCTCGGCCGCGTCCGGCGCGAGGGCATCGCCCGGGAGCGGGGCCTGCATCTCGGCGGAGGTGGCGCCCCAGGTCTGGTACCAGGGCCGGATGAGCACGAAGTACTGGACGGCGAGCGCGGTCGCGAGCGCGCCCAGGATGGCGAACAGCTTCATGGAGGCCTCCGCCGCCCACCTGACGCCAGCGCGGGAGGAGGGTCAAGAAACCTTGTGGAACGCTCCAGCCCTGCGGCGGAACGAGCCCCACCCTACGGCCGCTGCACCTTCTTGCCGCCCGAAGGCGCGCTGCCCTCCTCGCCCTGCACGAGCCCGACGCGGGCCAGCTTCTCGTAGAGCGTGGAGCGGTGCAGCCCGGCCAGATCCGCCGCCTTGGCCACCGAGCCGCCCGCCTCGCCCAGCAGATCCTGGAAGTAGCGCTTCTCCCAGGCGTCGCGGGCGTGCCGGTAGTCCCCCTCGCCTGGCTCGGCGTCGTGGCTCGCCTTGAGCTCGGGCGGGAGGTCGGCGACGGTCAGCGTGTCGCCGCGGGCGAGGAGGAGCGCCCGCTCGAGGGCGTGCTCCAGCTCGCGGACGTTGCCCGGCCAGCCGTGATCGAGGAGCGCCCGCATCGCCTCGGCGTCGGGCTGCAGGGGCGGCCGCCCGAGGCGCAGCGCGTGCTTCTTCGTCAGGTGCTCGACGAGGAGCGGGATGTCCTCCTTGCGCTCGCGGAGCGGCGGGAGCCGCACCGGCACCACCCGGATCCGGTAATACAGGTCCTCCCGGAACTTCCCCTGCTCCACGTTCTTCTTCAGGTCTTCGTTGGTCGCGCAGACGATGCGGACGTTCGCCTTCTTCGGGCGGCGCGCGCCGACCGGGATGTAGTCGCCGTCCTGCAGGACGCGCAGGAGCTTCGCCTGCAAGGTCGGGTGCAGCAGCCCGATCTCGTCGAGGAAGAGCGTGCCGGCTTCCGCCTCGGCGAAGAAGCCGGCCCGCGCCGCCTCGGCGCCCGTGAAGGCGCCCTTCTCGTGCCCGAACAGCTCCGATTCGGCGAGCTGCTCCGGAATGGCGCTCATGTTGAGCGCCACGTAGGGACCCTTGGCGCGCTTCGACATCCCATGGATGGCGCGCGCGACCATGTCCTTGCCGGTGCCGCTCTCGCCCTCGACGAGCAGCGAGACGTCGGTGGGCGCCACGCGCTCCAGCACGGAGACCATCTCGCGCATGGCGGTCGAGCGCCCGATGATGCCCTGCACGGAGAAGGCGCCGTCGAGCACGCTGCGGAGCTGCGCGTTCTCGCGCTTGAGCCGCATGTGCTCGACCGCGCGCTCCACGATGAGCTCGAGCTCGTCCGGCTCGAAGGGCTTCCTGAGGTAGTCGAAGGCGCCCGACTTCATCGCCTCGACGGCCGTGTCCACGGTGGCGAAGGCGGTCACGATGATGACCGGCAGGTCGGGCAGCTTCTCGTGGAACTTCTTCAGGCCGGTGAGCCCGTCGATGCCGGGCATGCGCAGGTCCGTCACCACGCAGTCGAACTCGGCCCGATCGAGCGCCGGCAGCGCGTCCGCCACCGCGCCGAAGTCGTACACGTCGTAGGAGCGCGAGAGCGCCCGCTTCACCATCTGGCGCGCCGAGTCGAGGTCGTCGATCACCATCACGCGCGGCTTCATGCGGTCGCCTCCATGCCCTCGGGCTGGGCCGCCGGCAAGCGGACGCGGAAGAGCGCGCCGGTGCCAGGCCTGCTCTCCACCTCCACCGTCCCGCCGTGCGTCTCGGCGGCCTGGCGGACGATGGCGAGCCCGAGCCCCGTCCCGTTGGCCTTGGTCGTGAAGAAGGGCTCGAAGACGTGCTTCAGCGCGTCGGGCTCGATGCCCGGGCCGCTGTCCTGGAACTCGGCCAGGACCGAGCCGCCCTCCGCGCGCAGCCGCACCGCCAGCGTGCCCGGCCCCGGCTGCATGGCCTGGATGGCGTTCACGCACAGATTCAGGAAAGCCTGCCGCAGGAGCTCGGCGTCGGCCTCGACGTCCGGCAGCCCGGGGTCCACCTGAACGCTGGTGACCACCCGCGCCTGCGCCGCGGCCGGACCCACCACCTCGACCGCCTCGCGCAGCACCGGCTCGAGCGGCTGCGCGAGCACGTGGGTGGTGCGGGAGCGGGCGAAGACGAGGAAGCGCTCGAGCAGCGAGGCCGCGCGCTGGGTCTCGCGCTTCACCGCCGCGAGATCGGGACGGTGCGCGGCGTCCTCCGGCAGCTCGCGCAGCACCACCGCCGTGTACCCGCTGATGACGTTGAGCGAGTTCCCGAGCTCGTGGGCGAAGCCCGCCGCGATGCCGCCCAGCGTGGCGAGGCGGTCGGCGCGGAGGACCTCCCGCGTCTTCTCCTGCACCCGTCGCTCCAGGGAGTCGATGAGGCGCTGGTTCTCGGCGCGCCGCTCGCCGAGCCGGGCCGACATGGTGTTGAAGGCGCGGACGAGATCCGCGAGCTCCTGATCGGCGGGCAGCGGGAGCTGCTGCCCCTCCTCGTCGCGACCGAGCGCCTCGGCGGCGCGCATGACCCGTCCCACCGACGCGACGATGCTCGCGAAGAGGAGCGCGGCCATCGCCTGCCCCAGGAAGATCCAGAATCCGGCCACGACGGCGGAGGTCCAGGCGAGGCTGCGGGCGCTGCCCACGACCTCCTCGTGCTTGTAGTCGACGCGCACCGCGCCGAGGAGCTGCCCGTCGCGCAGCACCGGCGCTCCGGTGATGATCCCCTCGGTACCGAGCAGGCGTGCGAGCGCCTGGATCGGTCCCTCGGGGGGTGCGAACTCGGTCGGCGCGCCGGGTGGGCAATCGACGCCGGAGGGCGCGACGCACGCCACCACCCGCCCGGCCCGGTCGACCACCCAGGCTCGTTCCAGCGGCGCGGTCTCGACGAGGCGTCGCAACAGCCCGCTCAGCGCCTCGCCCGCGCCAGGCAGGGCCCGCTCGGGACCGAGCCAGCGGGCGGCGGTCGAGGCGGTCGACTGCGCCATGGCCGCGCCCTCGCGCGACAGGAGCTCCTGGCCGCGCTGCACCTCGCGCCAGAGCGCGACGGCGGTGACGCCGGTGGTCGAGAAGATGGTGATGCCCGCCATGAGCAGGAAGAGCTTGAGACGCAGGCTCATGCGCGCTCCGCCGACGACTCGGGTAGGATGCCCGCTCCGTGTCGCGCCGCCTCGGTCTCATCGCGATGTCCGCCGCCGCCCTGCTCGTGCTGGGCGGCGCCTACGGAGCAGCCCGCCTCAAGCGCTACGTCGACACGGACCCGGGCCTCTGCGCGCAGTGCCACCGATCGAGCCCCGAGTTCGCGCTCTGGACCAAGGGGAGCCATCGCAGCGTCGCCTGCCAGCGCTGCCACCACGCCACGCCCGCCGAGGGGCTCGCCATGCTGCGCGCCTTCCTGGCCGGCAGGAGCCCCGACGGCTCGAAGCCGCACGCCCGCGTCGAGGTGGGCGCGTGCGCCGCGTGCCACCTCTCGCACGACCGGCAGTGGCCGCAGATCGAGGCCTCGCGCGGGCACCGCATCCACGCCTTGCAGGCGAAGATCGAGTGCGTCCGCTGCCACGCCGCCGGCGTGCACGGCTTCGAGCCGGTGGTCTCGAGCTGCCAGGGCTGCCACGGGAAGCACCTCGTGCGCGCCTCCGGCATGCAGCGGCTCCACTGCTTCGCCTGTCACAACTTCCTCTCTCCCGATCCCGGCCTGCGCCCCACCCGCCGCGACTGCCTGCGCTGCCACCGGGCCGAGGGGATCTCGCCGGCCCGCTTCGCCGACGACGCGCCCATGCAGCTCGACTGCGGGAGCTGTCACAAGCCGCACGCGAAGGTCGCCGGCGAGGAGCGCGTCGCCTGCACGACCTGCCACCGCCAGGTGGCGCGCGCCGGACTGCACGCGCTCCAGGCTCACGGCCGCTGCGGCGACTGCCATGTGGCGCACCTGTGGCGCACCGACGAGAAGGCTTGCCTCGGCTGTCACGCGCGCGCCCCCGTTCACGCCCGGCAGCGCGCCTGCGCCGCCTGTCATGGGTTTGCGGGCGCGGGGCAGCCCGCGTCGCCACCCCGCTCGCCCTGACGGTTGCGCCCCGCGATCACCCGCGGTGATCTCGGGGCGCACCGGCCTACCGCCGATCCTTGTCGCCGAACGTCTTCTCGTACTCGGCGGCGTGCTCTTCCTTCATGTACTCGAGCGTGGTCTGGCCATTCAGCCAGGCCCAGTTCATGGGGAAGATGCTGGGCTTCAGGTGCACGTTGTAGAAGTGCACCACGAACAGGAAGATGGCGGCGAGCGTCGCCTCCTCGCCGTGGACGATCTGGGCGCTGGCGAGGAGCCAGGTCGGGAAGACCTTCGCGAACTGGACCGGGAACCAGAAGATGAACCCGGACCCGACCATCATGATGATGCCCCAGAACACCGCCCAGTAATCGAACTTCTCCAGGTAGTTGAAGCGCTCGAACTTGGGGCGGTCCTTCTTCAGGCCCAGCATGAAGGTGATGTTGTCGCGGATGTCGAAGGCATCCTTCAGCGTCGGCACCATCGAGAGCGGCAACGTCCTCTTCTTGGCGAGGAACGTCAGGTAGAGGAGGTGGTAGACGCCGGAGAGGATGATCATCACCGCCGCCACGCGGTGGACGATCCCCGCCCCGTGCGCCCCGCCGAAGACGGCCAGGAACTTGCGCGAGGACTCGACGCGCTGGACGAAGTCGCTCATCCCGATCGTCTCGACGGCGCCGGCCCCGCGCAGCGGCCAGCCGGTGAGGGCGAGCAGGATGACGCCCGCCAGCATGAGCCAGTGCTGGATGCGCTGGTGGATGTCGAAGCGGAGGACCGTTCGCGTGACGAGCGCAGGATCGCCGTGGTGCTGCCGCTTCTGCAGGCGGTGGCGCAGCTCGTAGAGGAAGTCGATGAGGACGTGGAAGGCGAAGAAGAGCAGCGTGAGCGTGGTGAGGTACGAGAACATCACGTGCACGAAATGGGGGATGGGCCCCGTCTCCTGCATCGGCTTGTGCGCGATGAGCGCTGCGAAGCTGGCCGTGGCGCCGCGGTGGCACTGGGCGCAGGTCTGCACGCGATGATCCGAGTTCTTGGGTGGCTCGCTGAAGGCGACCGTCGACGCCGCGGCGTGCTTACCCGACAGCGTGGCATGGCCGCCTGGGATGATGCCCTGGCGCGGGTCGGAGGTGCCCTCCGCTGGCCGCACCGACCAGCCGTGGCAGTCGGTGCAGAGCGGCGCGCGCGGGCTGCCGATGGAGACGAGGCGGCCGTGGATGGAGTCGTGGTAGTTCGTCGCCACCTCCTCGTCGAGGTGGGCGGCGGCCAGGAACTTCCGATCGTTGTGGCAGCCCTCGCACGACCTCGCGAACCCGGCCCAGTACGGGCGGAACTCGGGGGTGCCGCGCTTCGGCGCGGGTGTCACCTCGTGCGGCGTGCCGTGGCAGGTGGCGCACGACGGCCCCGCCACCGGGGTCTCTGCGCTGAGCCACTTCGCGTGGCCGGAGGAGCGGAAGGTGTCCACGGCATCCGCGTGACACTGACCGCAGGCGAGGTACGCGCGCGGCGAGCCGGTCCGCGGCTGGCCGTCGGGCGTCTTGCCCGAGGTGAGCCGGGAGAGCAGCGCCTTCTCGGCCGGGTCGGTCGGGTCGGCGACCTCGTGCGGCCCCGGTGCGGTGTAGCCGGCGTGGCAGGCGACGCAGTCGAGGGAGGCGTGGACCGATTTCCCGAACAGCGCCGTGACCACGCCGGGGCGGCCTACGCTGTCGGCCTCGCCGTGCTTCGCCGACTCGTGGCAGCCGAGGCAGTCCTGGTTGGTAGGGGCGGCGTCGGCGGCGCGGGCAGCCGAGGTGGCCATGAGGGCGAGGAGGAGAAGATGTCGCATGCGCGTCGATTTCCCGTCGTGAAGGATGTCGATGCCAGCCGTCGCTGACGTCGTTCGGCGTTGCGCCCCACCGTTCACCGGAAAATCCAGCGCTTGGCGAGGTCCAGGCGGCCCGCGTGTGCATGGATCGCGCCCTTCGACCCGGCGCGGAGGCGTCTGAAGCTTCCGCCAAGAGTTGTCGGTATTTCCAGATGACGCGGCGGATTGTCCCGACATCTCGCCCGACGTCGAGGGTACGACGAGACCCGCCTCCGTCCGGCATGATTTGCGCCGACCGCAAAATTCGACGCACTTCCAGTCGCACTTTCGTCCCGGTATGCTCACCGGGTGCGGCGGATCGTCACGGGAGCGCGGGATGGTTCGGAAAACGCCGTTGGGTGAAGGTGCGCGTATGCCACGGACCAGCATGCTCGCGACGTGCGCGGGGCTCGCCCTCTTCCTTGCGTTGCCCGCCGCGGCCGGTGCCTTTGCGATCGAGGTCGGGGAGCCGCTGCCCGACGACGAGCTGCCGACCCTCGCTGGCGCCCCGACGCGGCTGCTCGGCCAGGCCCGCGCCAGCGTCTTCATCTTCGTGCGCACCGGCCAGGATGCGTCACTCGATGCGCTCACCCGGCTGGCGGGCCTGCAGAAGCAGCTCGCCGGACGGCCGGTACGCATCGTGGCGGTCGCGTCCGGCGACGAGCCCGTGGCGGCGCTGCGGGCGATGGCAAAGCAGTCGGGGTTCGACGGCCCGGTGCTGCTCGACCGCGGCGACGCGCTCTACGGCAAGCTGGGGGTGCGCCTCCATCCCGTGGTCGGCATCGGCGACGCCCAGCACCGGCTGGCGGCGTACGAGCACTTCCGCAAGGTGAACATGGAGGCGCGGGTGCTCGCCCAGGTCCGTCTCGTCCTCGGGGAGATCGGTCAGGCCGAGCTGGCGCAGGTGCTCGAGCCCGAGTGCGCGCCGGTGGACACCGGCGAGGAGGCCAAGGCCGGCCTCGACGCCCGCTTCGCGCGCAAGCTGCTCGAGATGGGGATGGTGGAGCAGGCGGTGGCGAGGGCTCGCCAGGCGGTGGAGCGCGCGCCGCGCGCAGCCGAGCCGCACGCCGTCCTCGCCGCGGCGCTCACCGCCAAGGGCGACTGCGCCGGCGCCGCCAAGGAGCAGCAGCTGGCCCGCGCCGCCGCGCCGCAGGCGGGGGCCATCGCCCTGGCTTCCATGAAGCCCTGTCCGGCGCAGTAGCGGCGGAAACGTCCGAAAAGAAATGGGGAGGGGGCCCACCGCAGGTGGGGAGGGCGAATGCCCTCTTCGGCGGGGCGCCTGAGCGCACGCGGCGCAGCCGCGCGCGAAGGCGCATGGGACCCGCCGAGCAGGGTGGGGCCCCAGCCAGCTTGCTGGATGGGGCGGGGCGCAGCCCCGTTTAACTGTGCGCGGCCACCTGGCGGAGAATGTCGAGCTCCTCGAGCGCCTTCCCGGCGCCGATGACGACCGCCGAGAGCGGGTCCTCGGCCAGGAAGACCGGCAGGCCGGTCTCCTCGCGGAGCAGCGTGTCGAGGTTCTTGAGCAGCGCGCCGCCGCCCGCGAGGACGATGCCGCGGTCGGCGATGTCTCCGGCGAGCTCGGGCGGCGTGCGTTCGAGCGTCACCTTCACCGCCTCGACGATGCCATTGATGGGCTCGCTGAGCGCCTCGCGGATCTCGCTCGAGGTGACGGTGAGCGTGCGCGGGACGCCGGCCACGAGGTCGCGGCCCTTGATGTCCATCGTCAGCTCCTCCTCGGTCGGATAGGCGGTCCCGATGCCCATCTTGATGAGCTCGGCGGTGCGCTCGCCGATGAGGAGGTTGTACTTGCGCTTGATGTGCTGGATGATCGCCTCGTCCATCTTGTCGCCGGCGATACGCACCGAGCGGCTGTAGACGATCCCGCCCAGCGAGATGACCGCCACGTCGGACGTGCCGCCGCCGATGTCGACGATCATGTTGCCGGACGGCTCGGTGATGGGGAGGCCGGCACCGATCGCGGCCGCCATCGGCTGCTCGATGAGGTAGACCTCGCGCGCGCCGGCCGACTCGGCTGCCTCGCGCACGGCTCGCTTCTCCACCTCGGTGATGCCGGAGGGGATGCCGATGATGATGCGCGGCCGGACGAACTTCTTCCGGTTGTGCGCCGAGTTGATGAAGTACTTCAGCATCGCCGCGGTGATCTCGAAGTCGGCGATCACGCCGTCCTTCATCGGGCGGATGGCGACGATGTTGCCCGGAGTGCGACCGAGCATCTCCTTCGCCTCCTTGCCCACCGCGAGCACGCGACGCCCGCCGCGCGCGTCCTGCTGGACCGCCACCACGCTGGGCTCGTTGGAGACGATGCCCATGCCGCGAATGTAGATGAGGGTGTTCGCCGTCCCCAGATCGATCGCGAGATCGCGGGACAGGACGTTGTGGAGCCAGTCGAGCACGGTTTTTTTCGTCCGGGAGGGGGTGCGAGGGACGGCGGGATATGAACGCTTCCTGGCGGATTTTTCAAGGGTCTTCGGGGCGATTCGCCGCGGAAGTGGCCCGGGCGAGGTGCTCCCCGATCCACGACAGCACAACATCGTGGAACACCTTCGAATTCTTTGGCTTCAAGATCCAGTGCCCCTCGTCGGGAAAGACGAGCAGCTTCGACTCGACCCCGAGTCTTTGCAGTGCGGTGTAGGTCGAGAGCGCCTGCGCGATGGTGACCCGATAGTCTAGTTCACCGTGCGTTACAAGGGTAGGTGTGCGCCAGGCCTTCACGAAGCGATGGGGCGACCAGCGCTCGTACTGCGTACGGTCCTCCCACGGTCGGCCGAGCTCCCACTCCGGGAACCAGAGCTCCTCCGTGTCGTAGTAGGCCGCCTCGAGGTCGAAGTCGCCGGCGTGGGTGACCAGGCAGCGGAAGCGATCGGTGTGCCCGTTCATCCAGTTCACCATGTAGCCGCCATAGCTCGCCCCGGCCGCGCACAGACGGCCCCCGTCCGCGTCACCCGCCGCCACCGCCGCGTCGGTGAGGGCCATGATGTCGTCGAAGGGCGTACCCCCCCAGTTCATCCGCACCGCGTCCTGGTAGGCCTGCCCGAACCCGGAGGAGCCGCGCGGGTTCGGGAGAATGACCGTCCATCCGCGGGCGGCATAGAGGAGCGGGTTCCACCGGAAGCTCCACGCGTCGTGCCAGGCGCCCTGCGGGCCCCCATGGACGAGCACCACCGCCGGCCCCCGCTCGCCCGGGCGATGGCCGGGCGGGGTCACGACGAAGCCGTGCACGGTGGCGCCGTCCTTCCCCTTCGCCTCGAGCGCCCGGAAGGAGGGGCGCGCGATCTGGGCCATCGCGGCCTCGCCGAAGCGGGTCAGCACGCGCACCCGGCCGTCCTGGAAGAGCGCCACCTCGGGCGGGCGGAGGAAGCCGTCCACCAGACCCACCGCCACCCGGCCGTCGCGCGACGGCGAGATCGCGTGCAGGTTCGCGCCGGCGAGCAGCCGCCGCACCTGACCGGCGCGTACGTCCGCCTCGTACAGGTTCGAGCTCCCGCCCTCCTCGGCGGTGAACACGATGCGCTGCTCGGAGGACCAGTAGAGCTCGCCCACCGAGAGGTCGGTCGAGGCGGTCAGGTCGCGCGCGTCCTCGCCGGCGGGGCCGCCCACCAGGAGGCGGAACTTGTCGGACTCGTAGCCCGGCCTGGCCTGCGAGCGCCAGGCGAGGAGCTTGCCCGAAGGTGAAGGGCGCGGCGTCCCGTCCCAGCCCGGCCCTCCGGTGAGCCGCCGGGCCGCGCCCCCGCCGAGCGTCACCGCGAAGACGTCCGCGTTGGTGGAGATGGCCTCCACCGCGTCGACGATACGGGTGAAGAGGAAGGAGCGCCCGTCGCCGCTCACCGCCAGGTCACCTGCGTCGCCGCGCTGGAACGGCGGGACATCGTGGTCGCCCGGGGTCAGGTCGAGCGGGGGAGCGCCGGCGAGCGGCACCGCGAGGACGTGGGTGCGCAGCCGCTCGCGCCAGCCGCTCCAGTGGCGAAAGAGGAGCCGGGTCGCGAGGCGCGGCTGGCCGTTCGCCTCCTGCGCGCGGGCGGCCCCGCAGGCCAGGTCGGCGCCGCAGGTGGGGTCGACGTCGCTCGTCACGAGGAGCGACTGCCCGTCGGGGGCCCAGAGGAGCTCGTTCACCTCCGAGGCGAGCTGCGTCGCCTGCAGCGCCTCGCCGCCCTCGAGCGGGATGAGCCACGCCTGCGAGGAGCCCGAGCGCGTCGAGACGAAGGCGATGCGCCGCCCGTCGGGGGAGAAGCGCGGCGAGCTCACCTGCTCGCCTGGCGCGGAGGTGAGCCGGCGCGGCTCCCCACCGGCGCTCGAGACGATCCACAGCGCCGAGTCGAGCTTCGAGCCATCGGCGGCGGGCCGCGCCACCGTGAAGGCGACGAGCTTCCCGTCCGGCGAGAGCGCGGGCGCGGCCACGCGCGGCACCGCCAGCAGGTCGTCGATGCCGAAGGCCTTCTGCGCGGGCGCGGGCGCGGCGAGGAGGGCGAGGGCGGCGAGGAGCGAGGCGGGCATCGTGGGGACCTTCTAGCACCGCGCGCGAAAAAAGAAGAAGGGGCCGAGCACGTGGTGCCGGCCCCCCTCTCCCGAACCTCTCCCCGCTTCGTGGGGCGAGGGAGTGTGCACTACGCCGGCTCGGCCTCGACCTTCACCTTGGCCTTGCCGACCACCTCGCGGTGGAGCTTCACCGGGACCTCGTGGTCGCCCACCGTCTTGATGGGCTCCTTGAGATCGATGGTGCGGCGGTCGAGGGTGAGGCCGCGGGCGGCCAGCGCCTCGACGATGTCGATGACCGTCACCGACCCGTAGAGCTTGTCCTGCTCGCCCACCTTGCGCCGCAGCACCACCGGCGTGTCGGTGAGGCGCTTCGCGACGGCCTCGGCGCTGGCCTTCGCCTTGGCCGCCTTGGCCTCGGCGATCTTCTTCTGGTGATCCAGCTCGCGGACGTTCTTGGTGTTGGCGGCGACCGCCAGCCCGCGCGGCAGGAGGTAGTTGCGCCCGTAGCCGGGCTTCACCTCGACGAGCTCGCCGCCCTTGCCGAGGTTCTCCACGTCTTCACGGAGGATGAGCTTCATGTCGTTCTCCTCAGGTGCTCGCCACCGTGTAGGGCAGGAGCGCGAGCATGCGGGCGCGCTTGATGGCGGTCGCCACCTGGCGCTGGTGCAGGGCGCAGTTGCCGCTGATCCGCCGCGGGATGATCTTCCCACGCTCCGTGAGGAAGTACTTCATCTGCCCCTGATCCTTGTAGTCGACCTTGAGCGCCTTGTCGGCGCAGAAGCGGCAGACCTTGCGACGGCCGAAACCGCGCCCGCGGCCGCCCATCTCGTCTCCGCCGCGGTCGTCGCGCCCGCCCCGGTCGTCTCGGCCGCCGCCGCCACCGCCGTGAAGCGGGCGCGCATGCTCGCGATCCTGCCCTACACAGTCGGGCAGATGTGAGGAGCGCGAGATGAAGCTCATCCTCCGTGAAGACGTGGAGAACCTCGGCAAGGGCGGCGAGCTCGTGGAGGTGAAGCCCGGCTACGGGCGGAACTACCTCCTGCCTCGCGGCCTCGCCGTCGCCGCGAACCCGAAGAACGTCCGCGAGCTGGAGCACCAGAAGGCGATCGCGCAGGCGAAGGCGGCGAAGCTCAAGGCCTCC
>DASPZP010000239.1:0-5577 GCA_035636195.1 Anaeromyxobacteraceae bacterium | reverse complement strand
TGCACCGTCGAAGGCGTGTGCACGGCCGGTCAGCCCCCGGGTGCACCCGTGGGCAGCAGCTGCACCGTCGCCGATGAGTGCCTCACGCGGACCTGCACCGCCGCCGTCTGCGCAGTCGGCGGCGCGAACGCCCCCTGCCTGAACGGTGACGATTGCTTCAGCCGCACCTGCAGCGTCGAGGGGAGCTGTACCCCGCCCATCGCCGCTGGCCCCGCAGGTAGCGCCTGCACGGCGGACACCCAGTGCCTCTCGAATGCGTGCGGGCTCAGCAGCACCTGCTCGCCGGGTGGCCAGGGCAGCAACTGCTGGACCGACCCGGACTGCCAGGAGGGCATGTCCTGCCTGCTCGGCGTCGGCGACGTCCGCGTCTGCGGCACGCTCGCCACCCAGGCGCTGTAGCCGCGCCTTCCCGTTCCTCCCCTCCCCCGCACTCCCGTGTGCAGGGGGAGGGCGGGTCGCGTCAGTGCGGATTGGGGGCACCGGCGCTTTCTTCGACGTGCAGATCGCCGGGGTAAACTAACCTCTTACCCCGTGACGGACGTCCCTCGCACCGCGCCGGCTGCGCTCCCGGAGGCCTCCACTGGCCCCGAGGATACGGAGCTGGTTTCGCGTGCCGTCCGCGGGGACCGTGGCGCCCACCGCCAACTCTATGATCGGTACCGCCCGGCGGTGTTCCGGGTGGCGCGCTCCTTCGGCGATCTCGACCGCGACGAGGTCGACGATGTGGTGCAGGAGGCGTTCGTGCGCGGCTTCCAGGCCCTCCCGAAGCTGAAGGAGCCGGCCCGGTTCGGCCCCTGGCTCCTGACCATCGCGCGCAACCGCGCCCTCACCCGCCTCGCCAGGCGCCGCTCGGCCCAGGAGCTGTCCGAGGACCTGGGGCGGGAGCCCGAGTCGCAGGAAGGGGCCGACCCGGGCGCAGCCGACTCCGAGGGCGAGGCCGAGGTGGAGGTGGTGCGCCGCATCATCTCGGAGCTTCCGGAGGGACCGGAGAAGGAGACGGTTCACCTCTTCTACGTGGAGGGGAAGCTTTCGGCGCGCGAGATCGCCGACAAGCTGGGGGTGGGGAAGAGCGCGATCACCATGCGCCTCGAGCGGTTCCGGGCGAAGGTGAAGAGAAAGGTGCTGGCGGAAGTGGCCAGGCTGCGGGGTCAGGAGTCCTGAGGAGAGGGGAAGGATCACAGGCCCATGCACCTCGACAACGACATCTACCGGCGGCTCCGCGCAGGGGAGCTCGACCCTGCCACCGCCCGCCTGCTGGCAGAGCACCTCGAGAGCGACTGCGAGGCGTGCGAGGCTTTCCTGGCGGCCCGGCCGCCCGATGGCCTCGACGGCGCGCTGGACGCCGCGCTCACCCGGGTGGCACCGCCCTCGCCCGACGAGGCTGGCGGCGATCTGGAATACTTCCTCATCGAGCGGCGGGCCTTTCCACGCCGTACGCGCCTGGCCCGCGCCACCCGATGGGCTTCGGCAGCGGCCGCGCTGCTCCTCGTGGGCGGCGTGGGCGTGACGGCCCTGCGGCTCCGGGGCAAGACCGACCAGAAGCCCTGGGAGGGCGAGAAGGGGCGCCCGGCGCAGACCATCCCTGCCCGCCTGCGCTTCGCGGTGATCGGCGCAGCCGTCGGCGCGCCGCAGATCGACCGCGGCCAGAGCGGCGCGGTGGTGCCGGAGGGCGCGAGCCTCGCCTTCCGCGTCGAGCTGGGCCGCCCGGCCTACGTGGCGCTGCTCCGCATCGGCCCCGGGGAGACCGAGGTCGTGTGGCGGCAGCATGTGGCCCATCCGGGCGCCATCGACGTCTCCGAGAACGGCCGCCCGGCCGCCTACCCGTTGCACGGGCTGGCGGGCACGCAGAGATTCGCCCTGGTGGCGAGCGAGCAGCCCATTCCCGAGGAGGACCTGGCGGCTGCGGCGCGCGCGGCTACCGGCGCCAGCGCCGGGTCACAGGACCCCCGCTGGACGTTCATGACGCTCGACGTCGTGGAGGTCACGGTGAGGTAGGGAGGGACCGCTCGGGGGGCGACGTGCCATCCAGGCGGTCTACTGGCTAAAAGGATAGATACCGATGCGCTGCTCTTGCGCCAGGTTGGGGTGTCTCGCCAGCGCGCTCGTGCTGGGGCTGGGCTGCGCCACGGCTGGAGGCGGCGAGAAGGGGCGGCTCGTCCCGCTCGAGGTGTCGCGCGAGAAGCTCGACCGAGAGTACGCGCCGAAGAAGGTGGCGCTGCTCGTCGGCGTGCGGCAGTTCGACGACCCTGAGTGGAATACGCTCCGCTACACGGAGAAGGACGCTGAGGATCTTGGCGCGGTGCTGAGGGATCCGGAGCACGGGGCCTTCGATCAAGTGGAGGTGCTCAAGGGCGGGCCGACGCGCGCCGAGCTGCACGCGGCGATGGAGCGGCTCTCCCTGGCGGCACGCGACGACCGCGACACGGTGGTGGTCTACGTCTCATCGCATGGCACGCTCGCCCGTGACGGGCGCGGCGAGCTGCGCCGGTACCTGGTGACGCGGGAGACGCGGATGGCCGACGTGCCCGGCACGGCGCTCGCCATCGACGACCTCAAGGCCGAGTTCGACGCGCTCCGCTCACGCCGCAAGGTGCTCATCCTGGCCGCCTGCCACTCCGGCACCGGCAAGTCGCTCCTGCCCGACGGGGTCCAGCGCGAGCTCGCCAGCACCAAGGCCAGCTTCTTCGTGCGACCCATCGAGGAGGTTTCCCGCGCCAGCGTGGTGCTGGCCGCCAGCGACTGGGGGGAGACGGCGCGCGAGGACGAGACGCTCGAGAACGACATCTACACGCACTTCTTCGTGGAGGCGCTGCGCATCGGCGCCGACCGCAACGGGGACGGGGCGGTGACGGTCTCGGAGGCGCACGACTACGCCCGCCGGATGACTTACGAGTTCACCGGTGGACGGCAGCGCCCCTCGGCAGAATCAGCCGAGGTGGGCGCCGATCCCATCGTGCTCGTCGGGCACGTGCAGCGGCGCGGGAAGCCGGAGCTCTACAGCTATGCCTCCCGCTTCGACGGCTTCACGCTCAAGGTCGACGGCCATCCCATGGCGGAGCTGCCGGGCGGGGCCGCCATCGACCCGGGCAAGCACCACATCCAGCTCGCCAAGGGGAGCGGACCCGACCTGCTCGACGACGCCGTGGACATGGCGCCCGGCGAGCGGCTCGACCTGGAGGCGCTCACGAATCGCACCCTGGGCTCCTGGGAGATTGCGCCGCGCCTCGCGGTGATGGGCTTCCTCGACTCCAGGAACCGGCACGACGTGCTGGGGACGGTCCTGGGCGCGGGCGCCACCGTCACCACCCGCGATTGGCCGTCGCACCGGGTGAACCTGCGCCTCGACGTCATGGGGGCGGGCGGCAGCGGGTCGCTCACCGCGCCGACGCCCATCGGGCCGGTGACCGCGAGCTATGGCTACACGGCGGTGACCGCCGGGGCGTCCATGCCCTGGCGCTTCGGGGCGGGTTTCAACGACCGGTTGCAGCTCCTCGTCGGCCCGCGGCTCTCGATGATCTACCTGGAGCGGAGCTTCAAGCTCGACCTGGTGCCGCCGCAGAGCTACCTGACCATGGTGCCGGGTGCCATGGGCGGGATCTCCTGGCAGATGGGCCGCTTCAGCCTCGCGGCCGAGGTGCAGCTCGACTTCCTCCTGCTGAAGGTCGACGGCAAGAACCGCTCCAGCGGCTTCGGCGAGCTCCTGTTCGGGGCGGGGTGGCGGCTATGAAGCGCTCGTGTGGCCGAAATGGAGGGTGCGCGGGTCCTACGGGCGTGAGCCCCAGGAATGCCAGCCTCTTCACGTTGTTCGGTGCGCTCCTCGTCGCCGGGTGCGGCGGGATCGAGTCTCCCGATCTCGCCACCGGTCAGGTCTCGGGTCGCCTGGTGGGTGTTACCCCCGGCGCGGGCGCTTACGTGTATGCGCTCGGCAAGCCGGAGACGAAGGTCCCGGTGGGGGAAGACGGCAGCTACACGGTGAACGGGGTACCGGTCGGTTCTTCCTCCCAGCTCGTCGCCTTCGACGGAGAGACCCGCGCCGACTACATCGCAGCCGAGGTGAAGCCGGCCTCGCGCACGCGTGCCGACGACCGCGACGCGAGCACGCTTCGGCCTGCGCGCAGCGTGGCGGCCTCGGTCTCCTGCTCCTACGGCATCTCCACGGACGGGGTGAGCTACGACGTGGAGGGCGTGGCGCTGCGGGACGACCGTCACGGCGCGCAGGCAGTGCTGTTTCCTGTGCCGCCGGGCGTTTTCAAGGTCCGCGCGCGCGCGGCCGGCATGCGCACGGTGGAGGGGACGGTCGACGTTCGCAGCGCCAGCACCGACTCCTTCGAAGCCGAGATGGAGCTGGACGACGGCGACAGCCACGAGGGATGTCTCTCGAGCTCCTGCAGCGGCGACCTGAAGTGTGACAGCGACGGCCGCTGCTACGCGTGCGCGAACGACACGCAGTGCGGGGCGGGCTTCACCTGCAACGATCACCAGTGCCAGAGCACCGGTGGCAACCTCCTGGCGGCGGTATGCACGCCGTGCTCGAGCGACAGCGCGTGCGCCTCCGGCCCGCTCGGCGCCTCCCAGCCCGGGAGGTGCCTCGACAACCTGACGTGCAGCCACGCGTGCATCACCGACTTCGATTGTCCCGCCGGGTTCGCCTGCCAGGCTCAGTCCGGCGGTGGTCTCGCCTGCGTGGCCGCCCCGAGCTGTGGCGCCATGCTCTCGACGTTCGGCACCTTCTGCGCGAGCAGCGAAGGCTGCTTCCCGATCGCCGACCCCAAGTGCGTGGGGAAGGGGACGCCGACGGCCTACTGCAGCTCGCGCTGCGCGGTGAACGCTGACTGTCCGACCACGGCGCTCGGCACCTATACCTGCGATCCGGTCCTGCGAGTCTGCCTGAAGCCCGTGGGGTAAGGGCGCCGGTCCTGCGGCGGCGAACCCTGCCGTGCGGACGAAGCGACGCCCTCGTGGACGCAGGGAGCGCTCTCCTTCCAAGGCACAAAGGCGACAAAGAGGCACAGGTGCCGGGGGCGGGGCACAGGGGCACAGGTGCCGGGCACGGGTGCCCGGGTGCCGCGGGTGCCGGGTGCCCAGGAGGGAAGGGCACAGGTGCCGGGCACCGGTGCCGGGCACAGGCGGGCACCGGGGCACAGATGCCGGGCACAGGCGGGCGGGCACAGTGCCCCAGGTGCCGGGCACGGGTGCCCGGGTGCCGCGGGTGCCGGGTGCCCAGGAGGGAAGTGCCGGGCATGCTCGGTAATAGGCTCCGCCATGGCTCGCGGCTTGCTATGGCCGGTTCACGTGCCCCGGATTCCGCGCCGCTCTCTGGTCGAGAAGAACTCCACCAACCACTGCACGTGGCGCAGCCACGGCTTCGGCCTCGTCCTCGACACCGACGCCGCCCGCGAGACGTTCCTCGCACTCCTCGGGAAGTACAAGGAGAAGTTCGGCATCCAGATCCTCTCCTACTGCCTCATGGGCACTCACCCGCACGTCATGTGCCGGGCCACCCAAGGTCAGGCCGCCTTCAGCGCCTTCTGGAAGGGCGTCAACTGGGGGTTCGCCTACTGGCACAATCGGCGGACC
>DASPZP010000238.1:0-3441 GCA_035636195.1 Anaeromyxobacteraceae bacterium | reverse complement strand
ATCGACCTCGGGTCCGCAAACGCCAGTGGGGCAGCACATCGCGGGATCGAACACCTGGACCTTGGCCATGGAGTCTCCTTCAGGGTGAAGCGAAGAGGACGGAGAGACGACGACGAAGCTCGTCACGGACGTTCCGAAAGGCCTGGAGCTGCTCCTCGTCGGTCGAGCCCACACCTGCGGGATCGGCCAGGCCCCAGTGGAAGCGCTGCGCCTTCCCGAGGAAGACTGGGCAGACCTCCTCGGCGCACAGCGTGATGACGGCGTCGACGTCCGCCGGATCGATCTCGTCCATGCTTCTCGAGCGGTGGGCGCGGATGTCGATCCCGATCTCGTCGAGCGCACGAATCGCGAACGGGTTCACCTTCGACGGACGCGATCCGGCCGACGAGATCTTCACGGTGGGCGGCGAGAGGGAGCGCGCGATGCCCTCGGCCATCTGGCTGCGTGCGGAGTTAGCAACGCACAGGAACAGGATGTGGCGCGGGCCTGCCGTGCGGAGCGCCTCGGCGTCGGCCCTCCAGGACTCGGCTGCGCTCACGAGCGCGCCGCCTTGTGCGCCGGAAAGCTTCCGGCGCAGTTCTTGACCCCCGCGAGCTCCGCTGTCTCGCCGGGGAAGTACCGGTCGCGGAGCTTGAGCGCGACGGACACGAGGCCAATGAGCACGGGCACCTCGACGAGCGGACCGATGACCGCGGCGAACGCCGCGCCGTGACTCATCCCGAACGTGGCGACGGCCACGGCGATCGCGAGCTCGAAGTTGTTCGAGGCGGCGGTGAAGGAGAGCGTCGCGGTCTGCCCGTAAGGCGCGCCCACCTTCCGGCTCATGAAGAAGGACACGAAGAACATGACGACGAAGTAGACGAGCAGCGGGATCGCGATCCGGACCACGTCGAAGGGCAGCTGCACGATGGTCTCGCCCTTCAGCGAGAACATGACGACGATGGTGAAGAGCAGGGCGATGAGCGTCACCGGCGAGACGCGAGGGATGAACACCCGCCGGTACCACTCCTCGCCCTTCCAGGCCCGGAAGCCGAAGCGGCTGGCGACGCCGGCGATGAAGGGGATGCCGAGATAGATGAAGACGCTCTTCGCGATCTCACCAATGGTGATGTTCACCCGCGCACCCTGCAGCCCGAGCCAGCCGGGGAGGACGGTCAGGAAGATCCAGGCATAGACCGAGAAGAAGAAGACCTGGAAAAGCGAGTTGAACGCGACGAGTCCGGCGCAGTACTCGGTGTCACCCTTCGCGAGATCGTTCCAGACGATGACCATGGCGATGCATCGGGCAAGACCGATGAGGATGAGGCCCACCATGTACTCGGGCTTGTCTCGCAGGAACAGCGCCGCGAGCGCGAACATCAGGATGGGACCGACGATCCAGTTCTGGACGAGCGACAGCGCGAGCACCTTGCCATTGCGGAAGACGCGCGGCATCTCCTCGTACCGGACCTTCGCGAGCGGCGGATACATCATGAGGATGAGCCCGATCGCGATCGGGAGTGACGTCGTGCCGACGTTGAGGCGGTTCAAAGCTGGGACGACGCCGGGCACGAGCCACCCGAGCGCCACGCCGGCCCCCATGGCGAGGAAGATCCAGACCGTCAGGTAGCGATCGAGGAACGACAGGTTCCGGGCGACCCCGCGATGCGGCAGCGTGGCAGCAGCAGCTTCATGCATGGTGTCTTGGCTCCTAGAGACTTCCGACGAGGGCCTTGAGGCGCCGGAGGACGTGCGGCTCGACGCAGTAGCAGATGCGGGGGCCATCGATCTCGCCGCGAATGAGCCCAGCCTCCTTGAGGACCTTCAGGTGCTGCGACACCGTCGACTGCGCGAGCGGCAGCTCATCCACGATGTCGCCGCAAATGCAGGAGTCGCGGCGCACGAGGAGCCGCAGGATCTGGACCCGTGCCGGGTGGCCGACGGCCTTGCAAAGGAGCGCCAGCTCGCCATCCGCCGCCTCGCCCTCCACGGGCCGCAGGTCCGGCTCGCCCTGCGGATGCGAAGGGGGAGGGCAGAGTGCTTTGGAAGGAGTGGCCATGAATCGTATATCTACGATACACGGTGGCCCCGATCAAGTCCTGGGGGTTTCCGCCGCGCAATCGTCACCTGGCGCGGCCCGTCAGGGGCTGCCGCGGGAGTCTCCCCCGCGCTAGCGCTTCAGCATGAGCGATGCAGCCGCGACGAATGAGTTCTTGGGCCTCGCCATCGCGATCTACGCCACACTGCTCGGATTGTTCGTCTGGATCGTCCGGATGATGCTCTCGGGGAACCATCCACACTTGCCCGTGCGTGGGCGACACGGCCACACTGGTCTTCGACGCTGAGGACGCGGGGCCGACGCGCGCCGAGCATGCGGACGGCCCCGCAGCGGTGGCGGTGATCTCGCAAGCAGTTGGTGCGCACGTCCCCTGGGCGATCGGCCTGTGCGGATGCTCGACGCACTCCAGAGCGGGGAGCTCTGCGTCGGCGAGCTTCAGGAACTCGTTCGGTCAGATCTGTCGACCGTCTCGCGGCACCTCTCGGTGATGCGCACCGCTGGCCTTCTCTCCTCGCGCCGTGAGGCCAACCAGATCTTCTACGCGCTGCGCGTTCCTTGCGTCCTGAAGACGTTCGAATGCATCGAGGCCGTCCTGCGCGAAGATGCGCGCAGCGCGCGCAAGCTCGCCGCGAGGGCGTCGTGAGCGCGCCGGCCCGGAAGCGGCTCGAGGCGGCAGACGCGGCCCCAGACGCCACGCGCCAGGCGCCACGCGCCGGCCAGATCGTGGCGATGCACGTTCTCGCGCTCGGGGCCTGGATCGCGACGTACGTGCTGAATGGCTCCGCCTCCGAATGGCTCGCGTTCAGGGTCATCGGGTCTTCGCGTTCTTCGCGTCTCGGGAGCGCTCTCGCTTTCTTCCTCCACGAGGTCCCGAAGGTCCTGCTGCTGCTCGTGCTGGTGGTGTTCGTGGTGGGGGTCATCGGCTCCTTCTTCACTCCCGAGCGCCCCGGAGCCTGCTGGCGGGGCGGAGGGAATCGGCTGGGAACGTGCTCGCAGCCCTGCTCGGGGTCGTGACGCCCTTCTGCTCCTGCTCGGCGGTGCCGCTCTTCATCGGGTTCGTCGAGGCCGGGATCCCGCTCGGCGTCACGATGTCCTTTCTCATCTCCGCCCCCATGGTGAATGAGGTGGCGCTCGTCCTGCTCTTCGGGCTCTTCGGCTGGAAGGTCGCTGCGCTGTACCTGGGGACCGGCCTCGGCATAGCGATCGGAGCAGGCTTCACCCTCGGGCGCATGCGGCTCGAGCGCTTCGTCGAGCCGTGGGTCTACGAGATGACGGCGGCCCAGGCGGCCTCCTCCAACGAGCGGGTGTCCTTCGAGGAGCGGCTCACCCAGGGGCGCGAGGCCATCCGCGAGATCGTCGGCAAGGTCTGGCCGTAGTGGTGGCGGGCATCGCGGTCGGCGCCG
>DASPZP010000237.1:0-26620 GCA_035636195.1 Anaeromyxobacteraceae bacterium | reverse complement strand
CGCCGATCCTCGAGCTGCAGGATCTGGAAGCCGGCTCGCGTGCGGACGGGCTCGGAGATCTGCCCGGGCTGGAGGCCGAAGGCGACCTTCTCCACGTCGGCCTGCACCGTCCCGCGCCGCAGCCAGCCCAGCTCGCCACCGTCGCTGGCGGAGGGGCCCTCCGAAGCCTGCCGCGCCACCTGGCCGAACTCTTCGCCGCGGCGGACGCGCGCGAGGACGTGATCCGCCCGCTCCTTCACCCGCGTCACCTCGGCCGGACCCGCCTCCGGGGTGAGGGCGAGGAAGATGTGACGGACCCGCACCTCCTCGTCGGACCGGAACTCCTGCGGGTGGGTCTGCCAGTAGTTCTTCACGTCCTCGTCGGAGACCTTCACCTTGCTCCGGATCTTGACCTGCAGGATCCGCATCGACTCGAGGTCGCGCTTCACCGCCTTGCGGTAGGCGGGGCGGTCCATTCCCTGCGACGCGAGCGCCTCGTCGAGGCGGGCGTCATCGAGGTTGTTCCGCTTCTTCACGTCCTCGATGACGCTGTCGATCTCGGTGTCGTTGATCTCGACCCCCAGCGCGGCCACCTGCCCGCTGAAGAGCCGCTCGGCGACCAGCGCCTCGAAGGCCTGACGGAGGATGCGGGCGCGAGCGCGATCGCGCACCGGGCCCTCGGGCTGGCTCGGGAGCCGGCGCAGCTCGGGAGCGGCCCGTTCCTCCACCTCGTGGAGCGTGATGACCTCGCCGTTCACGAGACCCGCCACGCGGTTCAGGACGCGCCGGGGGCCGGCTGGCGCTGTGGCGGGCGAGGCCGGCGCGGCGGCGGCGGGCGGAGCGGCGGCCGGAGATGCGGCGAGCGCCGCGGCGAGGAGTGAAGCGATCATGAGCGCATTCTAGTACGGGCCGGGCCGGGCCGGGGCTCATGGCGCCACGGCGCCCAGGGCGGCCTCGTCGATCTGGATCTGCGCCTTCTTCCGGAGCGCGGCCAGGTACGTCTCCTGCGCGCCCGCCCGCCCCTCGCGCAGGAGCTTGTCGTAGATGACGGGCCGCACCTCGTCGAGCGGGCGCCGCTGGGCCGGCCGGCGCGCCGTCACCTTGAACAGGTGAAACCCGTACGGCGAGGGCGTCACCTCGGAGACCGCGTTGAGCGGCAGCTTGAAGCAGGCGTCGAACACCTCCGGCATCCCGGAGCCCTTGCCGAACCAGCCCAGGTCGCCGCCTGCCTTCCCCTCCGGCGACAGCGAGGCGCGAGCGGCCACGTCCGCGAACGACCTGGGGCGGCGGCGCAGCTCCTCCCGGAGCTTCTGCGCCTCCTCGCGCGTGCGGACCACGATCTGCGAGGCGCGAACTTGTTGAGGCTGCTCGAAGTCGGCGGCGTGCTCGGCGTAGTGGCGCGCCACGTCGGCCTCCGTCACCTGCACGCCGGGGAAGACCTCGTCGGCGAAGAGCTTCTCGACCGTGAGCTGCTCCTTGAGACGAGTCTTCAGCTCCGCCTGCGAGAGGCGCTCCTGGGCCAGCAGGTCGTCGAAGTGCGAGCCGGGGTAGTCGGCGCGGACGCGCAGGAGCGCGCGCTCGATCTGGTCCTGGCCGACCGTGATGCTCCGCGCGTGCGCCTGCTGGAGGAGCAGCGCCCGCTCGACCGCGTCCTCGAGCAGGCGCCGCCGCAGGACGCCGTCGGGCGAGCCACCCTCGGCGCCGGCGGCGCGGGCGTGGTCGAGCTCGCGCTTCAGCGCCTCGGCCGTGATGGTCTCGCCGTTGACCACCGCGACCGCCCGCGGGCCGGTCTTGGGCGCGGGCGGGCGGGAGCCGCAACGGCCGCAGCCGGCGCTGAGGCCGGCTGCGGCGAGGAGGAGGAGCGCTCGGGAGCGCATGGAGGGTCTCCGACGATCGGTCCGCAGCCCTACTTCTTGGGGGGCGCGGCCGCCGGCGCGGCCATCGGCGCGGGCATCGGCCGCGCGCCCATCGCGCCGTGAGGAGCCCCGCCCATGCCGCCCATCATGCCGCCCATTCCCGGGCCGGCCGGAGCGGCGGCCACGGCCACCTTCTCGAGCTCGGCGTCGTTCACCTGGACCTTGGCGTCCTCGCGAAGCTTCTTCACGTAGTCGTCGAAGTCCTTCGTCTTCTTCTGGCTGCCGAGGCGAGCGGCGATCTGCGGCTTCACCTCCTCGAAGGGACGGTTCAGCTCGGGCTGGCGGCCGAGGGCACGCACGAGGTGGAAACCGTGCGGGCTCTCGAGCACGACCGTCGAGGTCTCGTTGTCCTTCAGGTTCATGGCGGCGTCGGCGAAGGCCTTGCCGTAGGCCTGCTCCAGCTCGGCCTTGCTCTTCATGGCGAGGTCGCCGCCCACGTTCTTCGTCGCCGCGTCCTCGGAGACGTCGCGGGCGGTGATGGCGAGCGCGCTCGGGTTCTTCTTCTCCTCGGCGAGCACCTTCTGGAGGAGCTTCTTCGCCTCGGTCGACTTCTTCGCGCGCTCGGGGCTGCCCGCCTCGGCCTTCAGAAACACCTGCGCGAGGTGGACGCGCAGCGGGCGGTGGAACTCGTCCTGGTGCTCGTCGTAGTACTTCTGGACCTCGGCGTCGGGCACGCCCTTGGCGTTGCCCTGGTCCTGGAAGAACTTCTGGTAGTACTTCGAGACCATCACCTTCTTCATGGTGAACTGGACGTCGGGATCGTTCGCGAGCCCCTCCTTCTCGGCAGCCTTCGCGAGCAGCTCGAACCGCAGCATGTTGTCGAGGAACTGCTTCTTCCGGTCGAGGCTCTGGAAGCTGGCGCGGATCATCGGCGACTGCTCGTCCAGGCGGGCCTTGAGCTCGTCCGCCGTGATGGAGATGCCGCCGCCCGAGGCGACCACCGGGCCCTTCTTGGCGGGCCCCTTCGAGCAGGCGAGGACGGCGAGGACGGCGACGGCCAGGGAGGCTCTGCGGATCATGGAGACGGTGCTCCTCGTTGGGGTTGAAAAGGTACGCTCGACGAACGCACGGTCCGGGCAGCTTGTTCCGCAGGCAGGCCCGTGAGGGTCGCGGAAGAAAAAGCACAATCGTGGCGCGGGATCAACTTCGGGCCCGTCCGCCGCTCACGCCGCGAGCTTGGCCAGCTCGTCCAGCACCCGCCGTACGGCCCCGAGGAGCTCTCGCCCGTGGGCCGCCTCCTGGGCCGGGGTGAGCCCGGCCGGTGGCGCCGCGGGGGAGGGTCGGGCCTGCGCGACCGCCTTCTGAACGGCGGCCTGCACCGCCTGGGCGCGGGTGGCCCGGGCCGTCGCGGCGGCGGGCGGGCGGGCGCTCGCCTTCGCCGCCGGGGGCGGGACGAGCTTCCCGCCGGCGCCGAAGTGGGCGACGAGCTTCATGTCGGGGGTGAGCCGGAGCGCGCCCTCGCTCGCGGTGACGCGCTTCGCGAGCTGGAACGGATCGATCGCCGCTCCCTCTCCCAGCGTGAACACGAGCCGCCCCGGGCCGGCCTCCAGCCCGCGGATGCGCAGCGCTCGCAGGCGCACCTTCACCTGCATGAGCGCCTGCAGCGCGTCGAGCTCGTCGGGCGGCTCGCCGTAGCGGTCGACGATCTCGGCCCGGATGTCGTCGAGCTCCTCGTCGGTGCCGGCCTGGGCGAACCGCTTGTAGAAGAACAGGCGCTGGTGGACGTCCGGCATGTACGGATCCGGGATGAAGGCGGGCAAGGGCAGCTGCACGTCGGGGTCGATCTCGTCCCGGGGTGCCTCGCCCTTGAGCTCGCGCACGGCCTCGTCGAGGAGCTGCGTGTAGAGGTCGAAGCCGATGGCCTCGATCTGCCCCGACTGATCCTTCCCGAGCAAGTTCCCCGCGCCGCGGATCTCGAGGTCGTGGCTCGCGATCTTGAACCCGGCCCCGAGCTCGCTGAAGCGCTGCAAGGCCTCGAGCCGCTTCGTCGCGTCCTTCGTCACCGGCCGCCGCGCCGGCACGAGCAGGTAGGCGTAAGCGCGCTCGCGGCTCCGGCCGACGCGGCCGCGGATCTGGTAGAGCTGCGCGAGCCCGAAGTGGTCGGCGCGGTTCACCACGATGGTGTTGGCGCTCGGGATGTCGAGCCCGCTCTCGATGATCGAGGTGGCGAGGAGCACGTCGAGATCCTTCGCCACGAAGCTCCCCATCACCTCCTCGAGCCGGTGCTGCTGCATCTGGCCGTGGGCGACGCCGATGCGCGCCTTCGGCACGAGCTCCTTGAGGAACTTCTCCATGGCCGCGATCGAGCGGACGCGGTTGTGAACGAAGTAGACCTGCCCGCCGCGCCGGAGCTCCTGCTCGACGGCCTCCTTGACCGCCGCCGGGTCGAACTTCATGACGAAGGTGCGGATGGCGCGCCGGTCCTCGGGCGGGGTGGCGATGATGGAGAGGTCGCGCGCGCCGGCCAGGCTCATGTGCAACGTGCGCGGGATGGGCGTCGCGGTGAGCGTCAACACGTCGACGAGCTTGCGCAGGCGCTTCAGGCGCTCCTTGTGCGCCACGCCGAAGCGCTGCTCCTCGTCGATGACGAGGAGCCCCAGGTCCTTGAACGACACGTCGGCGGTGAGGAGGCGGTGGGTGCCGATGACGATGTCGATCTTCCCCGCCGCGAGGTCCTTGAGGACGCTCCGGACCTCGTCGGCCTCCTTCATGCGCGAGACGGAGGCGATGCGGACCGGGTACCCGGCGAAGCGCTCGCGGAAGGTGCGCTCGTGCTGGCTCGCGAGGACGGTCGTCGGGACGAGCACCGCCACCTGCTTCTTCGACAGCACCGCCAGCATGGCGGCGCGCATGGCGACCTCGGTCTTGCCGTAGCCGACGTCGCCGCACACGAGCCGATCCATGGGACCGCGGTGCGGGCGCTCGCCGTCCTTGCGCATGTCCGACACGACGTCGTCGATGGCCTTCGCCTGGTCGGGGGTCGCCTCGTAGGGGAACTCGGCCTCGAACTCCCGGTAGAGCTCGTCCGGCTCCTTGAACCCGAAGCCGGGGTGGGCGGAGCGGGCGGCGTAGATGTCGAGCAGCTCCGCCGCCATCTTGAGGAGCTGCTCCTTCACGCGCGCCTTGCGGAGCGCGAAGCTCGAGCCGCCGAGCTTGTCGAGCCGCACCGCGTCGGGCGCCGCGCCGGTGAACTTCTGCACCTGGCGCAGCTTCGAGACCGGCAGGTAGAGGCGGTCGGCGCCCTCGTAGGCGAGGACGAGGAAGTCGCCCTCCACCCCGCGGATCTGCATCTTGGTGAGGCCCTGGTAGCGCGCGATCCCGTGCTCGACGTGGACGACGAGGTCGCCCTCGTTGAGCTCGCGGAAGGCGACCGCGAAGGTGTTCTCGAGCTTCGTCGTCCGGGCGCGCTTGCGCACCTTGCGGCCGAAGATCTCCTCGTCGGAGAGCAGCGCCAGGCGCGCCGCCTCGTCGACGAAGCCCGAGGAGAGATCGCCCTGGAGCAGGTGGGCGTGGACGCCGGGGTCGTACAGCCTGGCCGGCTCGCCGAGCGCGCCATCGTGCCAGCGCGCCGCCATGCGCCGGTCCTCGAGGAGCCGCTTCAGCCGATCGGCCGCCGAGCGGGACGAGCAGGCCACCACCGCCGCGAAGCCGCGCTTCCGCCAGTCCTCGAGGCGCCGGGTGAGGGGGGCGAGCGCGCCTTCGTCCCCGTGGGCGCTCTGGATCTCACCGCGCAGGCCAGCGGTGTCGCCGTAGCCGAAGCGGAGCGGTTCCTCAGCGCCGAGCCAGACCCCGTGCCGCCGCACCCGCGGCCGGAGGGCGAGCCGGGCCTCCACCTCATCCGGGGCGAGGAAGTGAGCGGCGGGCGGCAGCGCCAGCTCGTCGCGCCGCACGGTCGCCTCGTGCTCGCGGACGAGCTCCGCCTGGAGCTCGGCGTGAGCCGTGTCGACGGCATCGGCCCCGTCGACCCAGGCGGTCCGCTCCTCCGGCAGGTAGTCGAAGAGCGTCGCGAGCCCGCCCGGGTGGAAGCCGGGCAGGAGCGCCTCCAGGCCGAAGAACGGGGTCCCGCCGTCGATGGCGTCGAGCACCTCGCGCACCCGAGAGGTCGGCCGATCGACCCGCTCGGCCGCGTCGCGGACGGCCTGCTTCGCCGCTTCCTTCGCCTCCTCGGTGAAGAGCGCCTCGCGGGCGGGGATGACCACCACCTCGTCCAGGTCGCCCAGCGTCCGCTGCCCCTCCGCCTCGAAGGCGCGGGCGCTCTCGATGGCGTCGCCGAAGAGCTCGAGCCGGACCGGCTTGTCCTCGGCCGGGCTCCACAGGTCGATGATGCCGCCGCGGACGGCGAAGGTGCCCGGGTCCTCGACGAGCGGCACCCGCGCGTAGCCGAGCGTGACGAGGCGCGCCGCGAACGCGTCGCGCTCGATCGTGACGCCCTTGCCGAGGAGCTCGGTGTGGCGCTCGAACACCGCGCGCGGGATCAACCGGCGAGCGAGCCCGCGCGCGGAGACCACCACCGCCCTCACCGAGGCGGGCGCGAGATGGAGGCGCGACAGCGCCGCCAGCCGCTCCATCTCGAGCCCGCGATCGGGCGAGAGGTCGTCGTAGGGCAGGACGGGGTCGGCGGGGATGCGCAGGACCCGCCCGTCGAGGAAGAAGGCGAGGTCTCGCGCCAGCTCATCCGCCTCGTCCTCGCCCGGTGCGACCGCGAGGAGGAGCTTCGCCCGGCCTTTCCCGACGAGCTGCTTCGCCACCCACCCGCGCGCCCCGCCCGCGAGGCCGACGACGTCGGCCCGACCGCGCCCGGCGAGCGCGGTGAGGAGGTCCTGCACGGTGGCGGGAGCGCCGGCGTCGGAGGCGGAGAAAGCCACGGGGGGCGGCATCTTACGGAGGTGCGCGGGCGCGGGAGCAAAAAAAGGCACCCGGCTGCGAGCCGTCCTTCGCCGCGCCCGCGTCGCCGAGGTCCGAGCCGGACTTCGGGGATGCGCCCGCGCCGATCCACGCTGCAGCCGGATGCCTCGGGGGATGTAACGCCCGCGCCCGATGTGCGCCGCCCCCTTTCCCCGGCCCGCTTCCTTGATCGCTCGGGTAGCGGCCGGTACACTCTGGAGTTGCAGCTCCCCGCCCCATGTCCGTCAGCCGCGCCATCCCCGCGATGTTCCTCGTCCTGCTCGCTGCTTGCGGCGGGCAGGTCGACGCCGCCCCACGCCGGTCGGCGGGGGCACCGCTCGCCTCCGCCCTCGCTGCGCCCGCGGCGCCGGCCACCCGCGAGTTCCGTGCCGGGCGGATCAACGAGGCTCGTGCGCTCCTCGAAGGTTCGCTCGCGAAGGACCCCGACGGACTCGGCGCGCTGAACGACCTCGCCGTCACTTACGCTGCTGAAGAGCGCTTTGACGCGGCGCGGCAGCTCTTCGAGGAGGCTCTCGCGCGGGGCGGTCCAGTGGAGCAGCAGATGGCGCTGGTGAACCTCGGCGAGCTGTATGCCCTCGAAGGGTACCTCTCCGCGGCGCTCGCGCACCTCGCCTCCGCCCGGGCGATCGATCCCAGTCGCCCCGAGCCCTCTTACGCGCTCGCGCTCCTCGCCGACGCGCGCGGCGACCGCGCCGGGGCAGCTGCCGCGCTCGCGGCCGCCCTCGCGTCGGACCCGGGCGGTGCCGCACGCAAGGACCTCGTCTTCCTGTACGCGGAGGAACGGCTCCACCTGGAAGCGCTCGTCGCCGACGCGACCGGCGACGCGCCCCTCGCCAACGCGCGCTTTCGCGAGCTCGCCCGCGGCCGCTTCCCGGCCCTCGCTCAGGCGGCGCAGCGCCGGCTCGAGGAGCCCTGAGGGGTGGCGGCCATGGCGGCCGAACGCTCAGGACTCTCGCAGCGGGCACGCGACATCTTCCGCGCGCTCGTCCAGGACTACATCCACACCGGCGAGCCGGTGGCGAGCCAGCCGCTGCTCGCCCGCCACGGCCTCGACTGCTCGCCCGCCACGGTCCGGAACGTCATGGCCGACCTGGAGGCGCTCGGGTTCCTCGTGAAGCCGCACACCTCCTCGGGCCGGGTCCCGACCCAGGCCGGCTATCGCCTGTACGTCGACGCGCTGCTCAAGGTGAAGCCGCCGCAGGCCGCCGAGCGCGAGCAGATCGAGAAGGTGACGCACGACGCGCCGGCGGTCGATACCCTCCTCGAATCGACCGCCCGCGTCCTGCACTCGCTGTCGCACCACGCCGCGGTGGTGACGACGCCGCGGCCGGTGGACGATCCGATTCATCAGATCGAGTTCGTCCGGCTCCGCGAGAGCCGGGTGCTGGTGGTGTTCATCTCGCAGGCAGGTCTCGTCACGAACAAGCTCATGCAGCTCGACGCCCGGCCCGAGGTGGGGGAGCTCGAGCGCGCCGGCCAGTACCTGAACGAGAAGCTGCGCGCCGGACCGCTCGCCTCGCTGCGCGAGCGGATCCTCTCCGACATGCGGCAGGACCAGAGCGCCTTGCAGGGCCTCATCACGAAGGCGCTCCAGCTCGCCGAGCAGAGCTTCGGCCCGGAGGCGCTCTCGGGTGGGGAGGTGCTCGTCGACGGCGAGGAGAGCTTCCTCGACGCGCCCGAGTTCGCCGACGTACAGAAGGCGCGCGCGCTCCTCCGGGCGTTCGCCGAGAAGGATCGCATCCTCCGCATGCTCGACAAGGTGCTCCACGCGCGAGAGGTGCAGATCTTCATCGGCGCCGAGAGCGAGCTCGCGGGCCTGCCCGACGTGTCGGTCGTCGCCGCACCTTACGTGCGGGGCGACCAGATGCTCGGCACGCTCGCCGTCATCGGGCCGACCCGCATGAACTACGCGCGCGTCATCCCGCTCGTCGACCTGACGGCCCGCGAGATCTCGCGGGCCCTGTCGGGCGGCGAGGGGACCTGAAAGCGCACACCGGGGGTCCCGTCAGCCAAGGTGCGCGCACGGTGCGTCCGCGCCTTGTTCCCGTGTCAGGCCGTGTGCCAGAATGGGGGTCCCTCGGGCCGGCTCGTCGCGGCCCGCAACCCCCGGCCCAAGCGCGCATGCCCCACGACCAGGAAGACGGCTCCTTTTCGGCCGACATCCCCGCCGACGCCATCGCCGAGGCGCTGGCTGCGGTCGAGCGCCGCGCCCCGGCGGGTGGATCGGGCGTCGAGATCGAGGTCGAGGCGGGGCCGCCCCCGGCTGGTCCGGCCGAGCAGCACGCTCCGATGGCCGAGGCCGACCAGCTCCGCCTCGAGCTCGAGATGAGCCAGGAGCGGTCGCGCAAGGTGTTCGAGCAGCTGAAGGACGAGCACGACCGGCTGCTCCGCACCGCCGCCGACCTCGACAACTACAAGAAGCGGGCGGCGCGCGAGAAGGACGAGGTCCAGCGCTACGGGAACGAGCGGCTCGTGAAGGACCTCCTGCCGGTCGTCGACAACCTCGACCGCGCGCTCGCGGCGGCGACGTCGGGCGACGCGCTCGTCTCCGGGGTGGAGCTGACGCGCCGGCTCCTGCTCGACGCGCTCGGCCGCGCCGGCGTCACGAGCTTCTCCTCGCAGGGCCAGCCCTTCGATCCACGCCTGCACGAGGCGCTCATGACCGTCGTCAGCGCCGCCGCCGCGCCGGGCACGGTGATCGAGGAGCAGCAGCGCGGCTACTACTTCCACGAGCGGCTCATCCGCCCCGCGGCGGTGGTCGTCTCGACCGCGCCGCCGCCGGCGCCTGCGGGGGCGGGTGGGTCTCCTTCCGAGGAGCCCTGAGTGATGGGGGATTCATGGGCAAGGTGATCGGCATCGATCTCGGGACGACCAACTCCTGCGTCGCCGTCATGGAGGGCGGCGAGGCGGTGGTCATCCCCAACTCGGAGGGCTCGCGCACGACGCCGTCGATGGTGGCGCTCACCGAGGGCGGCGAGCGGCTCGTCGGACAGATCGCGAAGCGGCAGGCCATCACGAACCCCGAGGCGACCGTCTACGTCGTGAAGCGCCTCATCGGCCGGAAGTTCGAGGAGGCCGAGGTGAAGCGCACCACCTCCCTCGTCCCGTTCCGCATCGTGCCGAACGAGAACGGCGACGCCTGGGTCGAGGTGGGGTCGAAGCGCTACTCGCCCTCCGAGGTGTCGGCGATGGTCCTCGCCAAGATGAAGCAGACGGCGGAGGACTACCTGGGCGAGCCGGTGACGGAGGCGATCATCACCTGCCCCGCCTACTTCAACGACGCCCAGCGCCAGGCCACCAAGGACGCCGGCCGCATCGCCGGGCTGGAGGTGCTTCGCATCATCAACGAGCCCACCGCCGCGGCGCTCGCGTACGGCATCGACAAGCAGAAGAGCGCCGCCGAGAAGGTGGCGGTCTACGACCTCGGCGGCGGCACCTTCGACATCACGATCCTCGAGCTCAACCAGGGCGTCTTCGAGGTGAAGGCGACCAACGGTGACACCTTCCTGGGCGGCGAGGACTTCGACCAGCGGCTCATCGACTGGCTCTCGAAGCGCTTCCTGGAGTCGACCGGGGTCGAGCTGAAGAAGGACCGGATGGCGTTGCAGCGCCTGAAGGAGGCGGCCGAGCGCGCCAAGCACGAGCTCTCCAGCGCCGGCGAGACGGAGGTGAACCTCCCGTTCATCACCGCCGACGCCACCGGACCGAAGCACCTCGCCGAGACCATCGACCGGCAGACCCTGGAGCAGCTCGCCGGCGACCTCATCGAGAAGACCATCGAGCCCTGCAAGATCGCGCTCCGCGATGCGGGCCTGACGGCTCAGCAGCTCGACACCGTCATCCTGGTCGGCGGCATGACGCGCATGCCGAAGGTGCAGGAGGTGGTGAAGCGCTTCTTCGGCAGGGAGCCGCACAAGGGCGTCAACCCGGACGAGGTGGTCGCGGTGGGCGCGGCCATCCAGGGCGGCGTCATGAAGGGGGAGGTGAAGGACGTCCTCCTCCTCGACGTGACCCCGCTCTCGCTCGGCGTCGAGACCGCCGGCGGCGTCTTCACGAAGATCATCGAGAAGAACACCACCGTGCCCTGCAAGAAGTCGCAGGTCTTCTCGACCGCCGTCGACAACCAGCCGCTCGTCTCGGTGCACGCGCTCCAGGGCGAGCGCGAGATGGCGGGCGACAACAAGACGCTCGGCCGCTTCGAGCTCGTCGGCATCCCCCCCGCGCCGCGCGGCGTGCCGCAGATCGAGGTCACCTTCGACATCGACGCGAACGGGATCGTGCACGTCTCGGCGAAGGACCTCGGCACCGGCAAGAGCCAGCAGATCCGCATCACCGCCAGCTCGGGCCTGTCCGAGGTCGAGATCCAGCGGATGATCAAGGACGCCGACGCGAACAAGACGGACGACAAGCGGAAGAAGGAGCTCGCGGATCTCAAGAACAACGCCGAGGGGCTCATCTACACGACCGAGAAGAGCCTCGAGGAGTACGCGAGCGCGCTGAAGGCCGAGGACCTCGACGAGATCAAGGCCGACCTCGAGGCGCTGAAGCAGACCATGCCGTCGAACGATCCGCCGGCCATCAAGGACGCGCTCGTGCGGCTGGAGGGCTCCGCCTACCGCATCGCGGATGCCATCTACGCGCAGCAGGGTGGCAGCGGAGGCTGACCGGACGGCGGGCCTCGCAGCGTGAGGCCCCCATTTGTCAGCGGCTTCGCGTGCGTTATATTGCGGCCGGCCAGTGTGGCCGGTGGCTCCAACTCCTCGGAACGACGTGGAAAAGCGCGATTACTACGAGGTGCTGGGGGTCGCTCGCGAGGCAGGTGAGCAGGAGCTCAAGACCGCTTACCGCAAGCTCGCCCACCAGTACCACCCCGACAAGAACGAGGGCGACAAGGCCTCCGAGGAGCGCTTCAAGGAGGCCTCCGAGGCGTACGAGGTCCTCTCCGATCCCGAGAAGCGCGCCCGCTATGACCGCTTCGGTCACGTGAACGGGCAGAACCCGTTCGAGGGCGGCTTCCCGTTCGGGGGCGCCTCCGGCGCGACCATCAACGACATCTTCGGCGACATCTTCGGGGAGATGTTCAGCGGCGGGCGCCGCCAGCGGGGGCGGCCGCGCGGCTCCGACCTGCGCTATCACCTCGAGATAGGCTTCGAGGAGGCGGCCTTCGGGACGAATGCCCGCATCCGCATCCCGCGCCCGCACCGCTGCGACACCTGCAAGGGCTCCGGCGCGAAGCCCGGCACCCAGCCGCGCACCTGCCCGACCTGCGGCGGCGCCGGCGAGATCCGGCTGCAGCAGGGCTTCTTCTCCATCGCCCGCACCTGCCACCAGTGCGGCGGCGCGGGGCGGGTGGTGCTCGAGAAGTGCGCCCACTGCGGCGGCGCCGGCATGACGCGGGAGGACGCCGAGGTCGAGGTGAAGGTGCCGCCCGGCGTCGACACCGGGACGCGCCTCAAGCTCAGCGGCGAGGGCGAGCCGGCGCCTCAGCCCGGCGCCGCCCCCGGCGACCTCTACGTCGTGGTGCAGGTCCGCGAGCACCCGATCTTCAGGCGCGAGGAGACCGAGGTCGTCTGCGAGATGCCCATCAGCTTCGCGCAGGCGTCGCTCGGGGCTCACATCGACGTGCCCACCCTCGACGGCCCGGTGGCGATGAAGATCCCCGCCGGCACGCAGTCAGGGAAGGTCTTCCGGCTGCGCGGCAAGGGCATCCCCACGCTCGGCGGCGGCCAGCGCGGCGACCAGCACGTGCGGGTCATGGTCGAGACGCCGACGCACCTCACCAAGGAGCAGAAGGAGCTCCTCGAGCGGTTCGCCGCCCTCTCCGGGGAGAAGACGCACCCCCAGACCCGCTCGTTCTGGGACAAGGTGGCGGAGCTCCTCAAGAAGTGAGCGGTTGACCGGCGGCGGGGGATGAACCCCCGCCCTACGCTGGGCGTATGGGGTCCGGTTCCCGTGGAAGGATGAACCCCCGCCCTACGCTGGGCGTATGGGGTCCGGTTCCCGTGGAAGTAGGGCGGGGGCTTGTCCCCCGCCGCTCGGAGACGCACGGCGCATCTGGCTGTCGCGCCCGCCCGGCGCGCAGTAACCTCCCGTCCATGTCCACGCTGCCGCGCGCTGCCCTGCTGCTCGCCACCGTTCTCCTCGGATGTCCGAAGCGGGTGATGGTGAACGGACACGAGATGAGCGTCGCCGATGCCGACGTCCAGGCGCGGGACGAGCTCTCGCGGACGCTGGCGGGTGCCGGGAGGGAGCCACCGGAGGCGACCGCCGAGCGGCTGGAGGCGCTGGCGGCGCGCTTCGGCGACGTGCCCTCGTCGGCCGAGGCGCTCTACGAGGCCGGCGTGCGCTGGCGCGCCGCGAAGCGGCCCGACCGCGCCCAGGCCGCCCTGGGCCAGATGCTCACCCGGTTCCCGCTCGCGCCGCGCTCCGATGCCGCCAAGTACCAGCTCGCCCTGGCCGAGGGGGAGGCCGGCCGGCCCAAGGACGCGCTCGCCTCGCTCGCGAGCCTCTACGGCCGCCTGCCGGCCTCCGAGCGGCCGCTGGTCGCGCGGGAGGCGGCCGGCGCCGCCGAGGCCGCCCACGTCTGGGCGGCGGCCGCGCGCTGGCGGGCCGAGACGGCCAGGCTCGCCGTGGGCGAGGAGCGTGCCCGCGAGCTTTCGCGCGCGCTGGAGCACCTCGAGACGCGGCTCTCGTTCCCGGAGGTCCAGGCGCTCCAGGCCGAGCTGCCGGAGGATTCGCCGCTGTTGCCGGCGCTCCTCATGAAGCGGGCCAAGGTGGAGCTGCACCTGCGCGACGACGCGGCAGCCCAGCGCTCGGCCGAGGAGCTCGCCAGCCGGTTCCCGCAGTCCGAATACGCCGCCGAGGCGCGGGCGCTCCTCGGCCGGCTCACGCGCCGGGGCCACGCCGACCCGCGCACCATCGGCCTCGCGGTCCCACTCACCGGCAAGCAGAAGGCGTGGGGCGACGCGATCGTGCAGGGCGTGTCGCTCGCGCTGGGCGAGGGCTTCCGGGTGCTGGTGAAGGACACGCGGGGTGAACCGGACGGGGCGCAGGCCGCGCTCTCGGAGCTGGCCGCCGAGGGCGCCGTCGCGGCGCTGGGTGGCGTCGTGAACGCCGAGGCGCCGCGCGCCGCGGCCGAGGCGCAGGAGCAGGGCCTCCCCTTCATCTCGCTGGCGCGCGCCGACAACGTCACGCAGGCGGGGCCGTTCGTCTTCCGCAACATGCTGACGGCCGAGGCGCAGGCGAAGGCGCTCGCCGAGCTCACCCTGGCGCGGCGCGGCCTGCGCAAGGTCGCGCTCCTCTGGCCCCAGATCGCCTACGGCCAGGAGCTCGCCTTCGCCTTCTGGGACGAGGTGGAGGCGAGGGGCGGCGAGGTGCGCGCGGCCGAGAGCTACGAGCACGACCGGACCACCTTCGCGTCGGTGGTGAAGAGCATGGTCGGGAAGCTGTGGCTCGACGAGCGGCAGGATTACGTCGAGCAGCTGAAGGCGCTGGCGGAGGAGGAGCAGGACCCGTATCGGCGGCGCAAGGCGGTGGAGAAGCTCCGCGACAAGCTCGCCCCGGTGACCGACTTCGAGGTGGTCTTCATCCCCGACTTCGCGAAGAACGTGGCGCTGGTGGCGCCGGCGCTGGCGGTGGAGGACGTCGTCACCCAGACCTGCGACCCGCGCGAGGTGGAGCGCATCAGGAAGGCGACCGGGCGCGAGGAGCTGAAGGCGGTGCAGCTCCTCGGCGCGAACGGCTGGGACGACCCCACGCTCGTGGAGCGGGCCGGCAAGTACGTCGAGTGCGCCATCTTCGTGGACGGGTTCTTCGCCGCCTCGGAGCGCCCGGAGACGAAGGCCTTCGCCGCCGCGTTCCAGGCGAAGTACGGCCATCCCCCGTCCATCCTGGAGGCGAGCGCCTTCGACGCGGCGGCGCTCCTCCGGCGCGCGGTGGAGGGCGGCGCCGCCAACCGCGACGCGGTGCGAGACGCGCTCGCCGCCACGAAGGGCTTTCCCGGCGCGACCGGCGAGCTCGCCTTCGACGCGCGGCGCGAGGTCTCGAAGCCGCTCTTCTTCCTCACCGTCGACAAGGGCGCGATGCGGGAGCTCACCCCGCAGGAGCTCGCGGCGCCCGGTTCGGGCGGGATGTAGTCGCGGCTTGCGGTTGCGGTCGGGGTCGAAGGTCGAGGGTCGAGGGCTTCTCCCCCGCCGCCGCGTTACATTCGCCGGACATGTCCGAAGCCGCCGCCCCGTCGCGCGCCCTGCCGCGCCTCCCGTTCCTGAACGTGGCGCTCTTCGCGGCCACGGTGCTGACGACGCTCGCGGCCGGCTGGCGCTACGCCGGCGAGCCACACCCGGCGCTCGGCTCGGCGCTCGGCGAGGTGGCCATGGTGGTGGTGGCGGGCCTCCCCTTCGCCACCTCGCTCATCGGCATCCTCTTCTGCCACGAGATGGGCCATTACTTGTTCGCCCGGGCCTATCGCGTCCAGTCGAGCCTGCCCTTCTTCATCCCCGTCCCGATCGGCCCGGTCGGCACGTTCGGCGCGGTCATCCGCATCCGGTCCACGCTACCCACCCGGCGCGCCACCCTCGACGTCGGGGCGGCGGGGCCGTTCGCCGGCTTCCTGGTGGCGCTTCCGCTGCTCGCCTGGGGCTTCGCGCATTCCGAGGTCCACGCGGTCGGCGACGTGGTCCTGCAGACGTCGCCGGTCGGCCTCGTCCAGCTCGCCCGCGCCTGGCTGCAGGGCGAGCCGTTCCTCACCTCCGGCGTGGGACATTACGGCGACAGCTTCGTGACCTGGGCCGTGCAGCGGCTCGTCGTGGGCGAGCTGCCGCCGGGCCACGACATCTTCCTGCACCCGGTCGCCTTCGCCGCCTGGATCGGCCTCTTCGTCACGACCTTGAACCTGATCCCGATCGGTCAGCTCGACGGGGGGCACGTCACCTACGCGCTCCTCGGCGCGCGGCGCGCCCGCCGCTTCTCGCGAGCCATCTCGTGGGGGCTCTTCCTCGCCGGCTTGTTCGTCTCCTGGAACTGGTTCCTGTGGTGGGGCGTGACGCGCTTCCTGGTCGGCTACGGCCACCCGCCTGCGCTCGAGGAGGAACCGCTCACGCCGGGCCGCAAGGCGCTCGCCATCGCCGCCCTCCTCCTCTTCGCGGCGACGTTCATCCCGGTGCCGGTATCGCTGTAGGCAGGCCTTCCGGTTAGACTCCGCCCCTCATGGACGCGAGCGAGGTCGAGGCCGCCTGGGCGGAGGTGACGGCCCGCTGGGACGACGAGGCCGCGCACCGCGCCTTCCTCGATCGCTACCCGGACCTGCCCGGCCTCGCCGAGGCGGGCCGGCGCTACCGGGCGGCGCTCCAGGCCCGGCCGGGCGACGCGGTCGCGGTGCGCTGGCGCGAAGAGATCGTGAAGCGCGCCACCGTCATCGCCCTGTCTCAGCTCCCGCGCACGAAGCCGCCGCGCCAGCTCGCGCCAGGCCGCAGGCGCCTGTTGCTCATCGCCATCGCCGGAGTGACGGCGAGCGCCATCGTCTGGCTGTACCTCCGCTTCGCAAGCGTCACCGGGGCCGCGCCGTGACGCTCGAGGGCATCCTCGGACCGGCGGGCACGCTGGCGCGGGCGCTCCCCGGCTACGAGCACCGCCACGATCAGCTCGCGATGGCGCACGAGGTCGCGAACGCCCTCGAGGCTCGGCGCTACCTCGTCGTCGAAGCCGGCACCGGCACCGGCAAGACGCTCGCCTACCTCGTCCCGGCGGCCCTCTCCGGGCGCAAGGTGATCATCTCCACCGCCACGAAGAACCTGCAGGAGCAGATCTGGCAGAAGGACCTGCCGCTGCTCGCCGAGAAGGGCGGCCTGGAGGTGGAGGCCGCCTATCTCAAGGGCCGCGCCAACTACTACTGCCTCGCTCGCGGCGAGAAGTTCGCGCAGAACCCCGCCTTCCCCGCCCGCGACGAGGCGGCGCTCTACCCCCGCATCGCCGACTGGGCCCGCTCGACCCTGACCGGGGACCGGAGCGAGATCGATCTCCCCGACCAGTACGGCGCCTGGCGCGAGCTGTCGGCCTCGGGCGAGACCTGCCTCGGCAAGGAGTGCCAGCGCTACGACGAGTGCTTCGTGACGCTCGCCCGGGCCCGCGCCGCGCAGGCGGACGTGGTGCTCGTGAACCACCACCTCTTCTTCGCCGACCTCGCCATGCGGACGTCGAGGGCCGGGGTCGAGGTCCTGCCGCCCTACGACGCGGTCATCTTCGACGAGGCGCACGCGCTGGCCGAGGTGGCGAGCGAGTACTTCGGGCTCATGGTGTCGTCGTACCGGGTCGAGGAGCTCGCCCGCGACGCGCAGCGGGCGGTGGCGGACCGGCCGGATCTCATGCGCCTCGTGAAGGACCGGACCGCCGAGCTCACCAAGGCGGGTGAGCGCTTCTTCGGGGCGGTGGCGGCGAGCATGGGCGCCAGCCCCGCTCCCCAGTCCGCTCACCGCTCGCGCGGGGCGAGAGCGTGGCGTCCCGCCTCGCGGGGGGATCTGAAGCTCGCCCTCTCGGCGGAGCTCCTCGCGCCGGCTGAGGCCGACCAGGGCCGGCTCGACGCGGCGCTGGAGGACGTGCGCGACATCTTCGCCGAGGCCGACGTGGCGGCCCTGGCCGGCATCGCGCGCCGCGCGGCCGAGCTCCGCGTCGAGCTCGGCGCGGTCACCTCGATGAAGGAGCCGTCGCGCGTCTACTTCGCCGAGTCGCGCGGGCGGGGCGTCTTCCTGCGCGCGCTGCCGGTCGACGTGGCCGAGGAGCTGGTGGAGCGGCTCTACCGCAGGGTCGACACCGCCATCTTCACGAGCGCGACCCTGGCGGCGGGGGGCAAGCTCGACTACTTCCGGCGCGAGGTCGGGCTGGCCCCGGAGTTCGACGTGGCGGAGGCGGTCTTCCCGGGGCCGTTCGACTACGCGCGCCAGGCGGCGCTCTTCGTCCCGAGCGAGCTCCCCGAGCCGTCGCACCCCTCCTTCTTCGAGGCGGCCGCCGCCCTCATCCGCGAGCTCACCGCCGTCACCGGCGGCCGGGCCTTCGTCCTGTCCACCAGCACGCGGGGCATGAACGCGCTGGCGGGGCACCTGCGGGACCTCCCCTACCAGCTGCTCCTGCAAGGGGAGCGCCCCAAGGCGAAGCTGCTCCAGGCCTTCCGGGACGAGCCGTCCGTGCTCTTCGCCACCCAGAGCTTCTGGGAGGGCGTCGACGTCCCCGGTGACGCCCTCTCGCTGGTCGTGATCGACAAGCTGCCCTTCGCGCCGCCCGGCGATCCGGTGGTGGCGGCCCGCACCGGCGCACTGGAGGCGGCGGGGCGCGACGCCTTCTCCGAGCTCTCGGTGCCGGCGGCCGCGCTCTCGCTCAAGCAGGGCTTCGGGCGGCTCATCCGGACCCGGCAGGACCGCGGACTGGTGGCGGTGCTCGACCGCCGGATGGTGACGAAGGGCTATGGCCGCGCCTTCCTCGCCACCCTGCCGCCGGCGCCGCTCCTCCGCTCCGTCGCCGCCGCGCAGCGCTGGTGGGACGGAAGGGGCGAGTCGGCCGCGCGATGAAGGGAAGGGTGCGCCCGGTAGCCCCAGGGTGATCTCCGGGTCCCGCTGGATCTCCCCCACGATCAAGGTACACTCTACCGCGCGAGGTCGGATGGTTGCCTTCAACAACGAAGCGCGTGAGGTCGCTCTCAAGGTCGTCTACTACGGCCCGGCCCTGTCCGGGAAGACGACGAACCTGCACGCGCTGCACGACAAGATCGATCCCAAGGTGCGCGGGCGGCTCATGACGCTCGACACCAAGGACGACCGCACCCTCTTCTTCGACATGATGCCGGTCTTCTTCCGGAGCGCGTCGGGGGTGAAGGTGAAGCTGAAGCTCTACACGGTGCCGGGCCAGGTGATGCACGAGTCGACCCGGCGCATCGTGCTCCAGGGCACCGACGCCATCGCCTTCGTGGCCGACGCGCGCCGCTCGGAGGCTCCGGCGACGCTCGCCTACTGGAACAACATGCTGAAGAACCTGGAGGCGAACCAGCTCGATCCGCGCGAGCTGCCCATCGTCGTCCAGCTCAACAAACGCGACCTCCCGGACGTGAGGGACGAGGGCGACCTCCAGGATCTGTCGCGCGTCGTCCGCCCGGCCGTCATCCCGGCCGTCGCCATCCGCGGCGAGGGCGTGGTGGAGACCTTGCACGCGCTGCTCACCCTCACCTTCCGCTCGCTCGACGCGCGCATCGGCCTCGAGCGCAGCTGGCACATCTCGGAGCGCGAGTTCCTCTCCCAGATCTTCTCGCACGTCGACCTGCGCGGCACCCGTCTCGCCGGGAGCGTGGGGGCGGCCCGATGATGCTCCCGCAGTCGGTCCTCCAGGCGCCGGCCACGCTGGGCGACCTGCTCGACGTGAAGTCGTTCTCGGAGGTGTGCCAATCCTTCGCCGAGCTGTACCGGGTCGGGGTGAAGGTGTTCGACATCGACGGGCACAAGCTCGTCGACGTGAAGGTGGGGAACGCCGACTTCTGCGGCTACATCTGGCAGCAGCAGGAGGGCCGCTCGGCCTGCATGGCCACCGTGCAGCAGGTGAAGGGCGCCCCGGTGGGAGAGGAGGCGAAGCCCACCACCTTCGACTGCTTCTCGGGGTGCCGCTACGTGGTGCAGCCGGTGGTCTACGAGGGCGACGCGCTCGGGCGCATCGTGTTCGGACCGTTCGTGCCGGAGGACCTGACTCAGCTCCCGACCACCCTGACCAACATCTCGTCGGGGTTCGACGCAGCGGCCGCCACCGCGTACCTGGCGAAGATCCGCCGGGTGCCGCAGGCCACCGCCGAGAAGATCCTGCACCACTTCGGCGAGATCCTCGAGGTGCTCGTCTTCAGCGGGCACAAAAATCTATTGACCGCGCGGCTGCACATCGAGGCGGTGCAGGAGAGCTACCGCGAGCTGCAGGAGAAGAACCGGCAGGTCGAGCTGTCCTACGGGAAGCTGAAGGAGCTCGATCGGCTCAAGTCGAACTTCATCGCCACCATGAGCCACGAGCTCCGCACCCCGCTCACGAGCGTCATCGGCTACTCGGAGATGATGCTGGAGGGGCTGGGCGGCGCGCTCACCTCCGAGCAGCGCGAGTACGTCGGTATCATCATGGAGAAGGGCGAGAACCTCTTGCAGCTCATCACCTCCATCCTCGACATCACCAAGATCGAGGCCGGCCGGGTGCGGCTCGTCCTCTCGGACGTGGAGCTCGAGCCGCTCGTGCGGGATGCCCTCTCCACGGTGGCGCCGCAGGCCCGCAAGAAGAACCTCACCGTCACGTTCGGCGACGTGGTGGGGACGCTCCCCAAGGTGCACTGCGACCGCGAGAAGGTGCGGCAGTGCCTCATCAACCTCCTCGCGAACGCGGTCAAGTTCACGCCGGCCGGCGGCACCATCACCGTGGGCGGCAAGGACCTCGGGGACGAGCGGGTCGCGCTCTACGTCACCGACACCGGCATCGGCATCGCCGCCGAGAACCTGCCGCGGGTGTGGGATGTCTTCTACCAGGTGGACGGCTCGTCGACGCGGGAGTACGGCGGCGCCGGGCTCGGCCTCGCCATCGTGAAGAGCTTCGTCGAGGCGCACGGAGGCGAGGTGCAGGTGGCCTCCAGCCCCGAGCAGGGTTCGACGTTCACCCTCGTGTTCCCCCGGCGCGCCACCGGCGCCGCCGCGGCGCGGTCTCACCCGACCGCGCGCAGCGCCGCGGGCTGAGCGCGCTTCGACTCCGCACCGGCTGCGCCGGTGCTACGCTCAGCACGAACGGGTATCTTTCCGCTCGCCCTGAGCGTAGCGAAGCGTAGTCGAAGGGCGAGCGCACGCGAGCGCTTCTGACCGAGTTCGACCTCATCCGCCTCTTCACCCGCCCCGCGCCGCGCGGCGGCGCCGGCGTCGTGCTCGGCATCGGCGACGACGCGGCGGTGCTCCGGCCGCCCGCCGGCGAGGAGCTCGTCGCGACCGTCGACGCGGTGGTGGAGGGCGTCCACTTCGACGGCCGCTTCACGCCGGCCGAGGTGGGCTGGAAGGCGCTCGCGGTGAACCTGTCCGACCTCGCCGCCATGGGCGCGCGAGCGCGCTGGGCGCTCTGCGCGCTGACCGTGCCTCGCGGCGAGGACGCGGCCCGCCTCGCCGGCGTCGGGCGCGGCCTCGCCGCCTGCGCCCGCCGCTTCGGCGTGGCGCTGGTGGGCGGGAACGTCAGCCGGGCGAGGCAGCTCTCATTGACGGTGACCCTCCTCGGCTCGGTGCCGCGCGGGCGGGCGCTCACCCGCGGCGGGGGGCGCCCGGGCGATCTGCTCTTCGTCTCCGGCCGGCTCGGCGGCGCCGCGCTCGGGCTGCGCCGGTCCGCGCCCCCCTTCGCCCGGGCTCGACAGCGCCGGCCCACGCCGCGCCTCGCGCTCGGCCTCGCGCTGCGCGGCGTCGCGAGCGCGTGCCTCGACGTGTCGGACGGCCTCGTCCAGGACCTCGGCCACCTCTGCCGCGCCTCCGGGGTCGGCGCAGAGGTGCTCCTCGCGCGCCTGCCGGGTCCGCCAGCGCGGGCGGCCGGGAGCGTCGCCCGCGCCCTGGAGCTCGCCGCCAGCGGCGGGGAGGACTACGAGCTCCTCTTCACGGTGCCGCCGGGGCGGCGAGGCCGACTGGCCGCTCTCGAGCGTCGGGGTGGCGTCAAGCTCACCCACATCGGCGCCCTCCGGGTCGGACGCGCGGTGGACCTGCTCGATGCGGCGGGGCACACCTACACCCTGCGCACAGCGGGCCACGATCACCTCCGCTGAGCGGCGGGCGCGGCTTGGACTTCGCCTGGCGCCACGCGTAGGATCGTCGCCGTCGCGCGAGGCGGCGCCCGGATGTTCTTCCGCCACGGGCCGCGCCGGCGCATCACCAATAGTGAGGAACACGTGGCCCGCAGCTCACGCGAAGAACGGCTGGCCTCGACGCGCCCCTCGGCGCGCTGGACCGACGCCGCCCCTCACCTGGTGGCGCTGCGCGGCCGCGCGGCGGAGGGCGTGGAGCGCGTTCAGCCGCGGGGCGGCGGGTTCACCGTCTCGCTCCAGGTCAAGATCCTGCTCTCCTACCTGGTGGTGGGCGCGGTGCTGCTCTTCGCGGTGCCGGAGGTGTTCGAGCACGTCTCGAACCGCCTGCTCGGTGGCGCGCTCGTCATCCTGATCACGCTCTCCATCGGCTTCGGGCTCACCACGGCGCTGGCGCGGGTGTCGCGGCTGGCGCGGCTGAAGGAGTCGGCGGTCGAGATCAGCCGTGGCGACCTCTCGAAGCCGCTCACCTCCGACGAGAGCCCCCACGTCCGCGACGAGATCGACGACCTCACCCACTCCATCGCCACCATGCAGGAGAACCTGCGCGACCTGGTGTCGCGCATCCAGCGCACGGCGCAGTCGGTGGCGGAGAGCGCCAACGAGCTCTCCTCGTCGGCCGAGGACGTGAACGGCTCGACCGACGAGGTGGCGAGCTCGATGGAGAAGATCGCGCGCGGCGCCGAGGAGCAGAGCTCGCTCGTCGAGCTCGCCTCGAAGGTGATCGGCGACATCGCCTCCTCCATCGAGCGGACCGCCCGGAGCGCCGAGGAGGCGGCCCGCGCCTCGGCCGAGACGAGCAGCGGGGCGGCCTCCGGCGGCGAGGCGGCGCGGCTGGCCGGCGAGAAGGTGAAGCGCGTCTTCGCCCGCATCGAGGCGGCGAGCGAGCAGGTGTTCGCCTTCGGGGAGCGCACCAAGGCCATCTCCAAGATCGTGGAGGCCATCACGGTCGTCGCTCAGCAGACGAACCTGCTCGCGCTGAACGCCACCATCGAGGCGGCGCGCGCCGGCGAGTACGGCCGCGGCTTCGCGGTCGTCGCGGACGAGGTGCGCAAGCTCGCCGAGAGCGCCGGCCGCTCCGCCGAGCAGATCTCGTCCTTGGCGGCCGACATCTCCGGCCGCGCGACCGCCGTGGTCGACACCATGAAGGAGTCGGTGTCGGTGCTCGGCGAGGGGCGCGAGGACCTGAACGCCATCATCCGGGCGCTGGAGGACATCTCGCAGATCGCCGCCACCGGCGCGGACAAGGTGGGGGTCATCAGCCAGTCGGCCCGCGACCAGCTCAAGGGCTCGGCCGACATGGTGCAGGCGATGGACCACATCTCCGACGTGGCCACCTCGAACGCGCGAGCCACCGAGCAGGTGCGCAAGGTCACCTCGGAGCAGACGGCGGCGGTGGCGCAGATGGCCGGTGCCGCCCAGGAGCTGTCGAACCTCTCGCTCGAGCTGCAGAGCGTCGTCTCGCGGTTCCGGCTCGAGAAGGCGTGAGTGGCGGAGACCGCCGCACAGCACGCCCCCGAGGCGGAGCCCAGCGAGCCCGTCCGGGTGAGGCTGGTGGTGTTCCGGGCCGGGGGCGAGCGCTTCGGCCTGCCCCTCGACGCGGTGCGCGAGGTGGTGGTGCCGCAGCCGCCCTTCGCCCGCGTGCCGCGCGCCGGCTCGGCCGTGAAGGGCGCCATGAACCTGCGCGGGCGGGTGGTGGCGGTGGTGGAGCTGGCGCCGCTGGTCGGCCTCGCCCCGGACGTGCTGGTGCCGGGCCAGGGCAACGTGATCGTGCTCGACCGCGATCGGCGGGGCCTCGGCATCCTGGTGGCAGGCGTGCTGGGCGTGGAGTCGGTCGAGCCACCGCGCGCCGAGCCGCGCGAGGCGTCCGCGCTCGCACGCGGGGTGGTGGCGGTGCGGGGAATGGCGGTGACCGTGCTCGACCCCGATGCGCTCGAAGCGCTCGCCGTCGCCCTCTTCGAAGCGCGGTCGACGCCGTGACGGACGCGGTGATAACGTCGTCGGTCGGCCGCGTGGCCGCCCGGAGAGGAACGAGAGTCCCAATGGCGAAGAGAGTGCTGATCGTCGACGACGCCATCTTCATGCGCAACATGATCAAGGACATCTTCGCCGGGGGCGGGTTCGAGATCGTGGGTGAGGCGGCGAACGGCCTGGAGGCGCTCGAGAAGTACAAGGAGCTGCGGCCCGACCTCACCACCATGGACATCGTGATGCCGTTCAAGAGCGGCATCGAGGCCACCCGCGAGATCGTGAAGCACGACCCGGAGGCGGTCATCGTCATGTGCAGCGCCCTCGGCCAGGAGTCGCTCGTCATGGAGGCCATCGAGGCCGGCGCGAGCGACTTCATCGTGAAGCCGTTCAAGGCCGAGGACGTGCTGTCGGTGGTGAAGAAGGTCCTCGGCGACTGAGTCGCCCCCCTCCCCATGGCGCTCGAGATGGCCAAATACCTCGGGCTGTTCGTGACCGAGGCGAGCGATCACCTGGCCAAGCTCGGCGCCGAGCTCGTGCACCTCGAGTCGGCCCGCGAGGACGGCGCGCAGGTGGCGTCCCTCGTCGACGGCCTCTTCCGCCACGTGCACAGCCTGAAGGGCATGGCGGCCTCGATGGAGCTGGACGGGACCGCCGCCCTGGCGCACCGCGCGGAGGACCTGGTCGAGCCCTTCCGCCGGCGCGGCCAGGCGCCCGACCCGGAGAGCGTGGACGTGCTGCTCGCCGCGATCGACGGGCTCGGCGGGCTCGTCCAGCGCGCCGCGGCGGGCGAGTCGGGCGAGGCCGACCCGGCCCTCCTCGCCCGCGTGGCCCAGGCGGCGGAGCGGGCCCGGAACGACGAGCCTCGCCCCGCCCCCGCTCCCCTCCACCGCGCGGTGGAGGTCGAGGTCGAGGTCGCGCCGTCCTGCCCCGTCCCCTCCGTCCGCGCGTTCCTGGTGGTGAAGAAGCTCTCTCGCCTGGGCGAGCTCGTCCGCGCCGTCCCGGGCGTCGAGGACCTCAAGGCCGGCCGCTTGCCGGAGCGCCGGCTCGCCCTCGTCCTCGCGACCGCCGAGCCGCTCGGGGAGGTGGAGCGGGCGCTCGCGCAGATCTCCGATCTGGCCGCCGTGGCGGTCCGGGAGGCGCCCGCGCCCGTGCCCGTGCCCGCGGCCGCGCTGTCGCCTGCGGCGGTCGCCGTGCCAGCCCGCTCCGCGGCGGCCGAGCCGGCGCGCCCGGCCGAGGAGGCCGTCCGCACCGTCCGCGTGCGGGTGGACCTGCTCGACTCGTTCCTCGACGCGGTGGGGGAGCTCATCCTCGCCACCTCGCGCCTGCGCGAGATCGGCCGCGCGTTGCCTGAGCAGCACCGTCCGCCGCTCGAGGACGGCGTCGACCGGCTTCACGCGACGGTGAAGGACCTGCACGACAAGGTGATGGCGGTCCGCATGACCCCGCTCGCGGTCGTCACGGAGCGCCTGCCCCGCACCGCGCGCGACCTGGCCCGGCGCATCGGGAAGCAGGTGGAGGTCGAGGTGCGCGGGGCCGAGATCGAGATCGACCGCGCCATCCTGGACGAGCTCGGCGATCCGCTGACGCACCTCGTGCGGAACGCCGTCGATCACGGGCTGGAGTCGCCGGCGGAGCGGCTCGGGGCCGGGAAGTCCGCCACCGGCCACCTCACGCTCTCCGCGCGGCGCGAGCGTGACCGGGTGCTCATCGAGATCGCCGACGACGGGCGGGGGATGGACCCCGAGCGGCTCCGCCGGGCGGCGGTGGAGAAGGGCGCGCTCACCGCGTCGGCGGCGCGCGCGCTGGGCGATCGCGAGGCGCTCCTCCTCGCCTGCCTCCCCGGCGTCTCGACGGCGCGCCAGGTGACCGAGCTCTCCGGCCGCGGCGTCGGCCTCGACGCGGTGAAGCGGAGCGCGGAGGCCCTCGGTGGCGCGCTCGAGATCGACAGCGCGCCTGGCCGGGGCACCCGCTTCGTGCTGCGCCTGCCGCTGACGGTGGCGGTGCAGCAGGTCCTCCTGGTGCAGGTGGCGGGCGAGGTGCTGGCGCTCCCCATCGCCAAGGTCCACGGCGCGGCCCAGGTCGAGCTTTCCGCGCTCGACGCGACGCAGGGCGCGCCGGTGCTGCCGTACGACGGCGGGCTGGTGCCGGTCCGCGACCTCGGGGCGCTCCTCGGGCTCGGCGGCGTGCGTCCGGCGGCGTGCTCGGTGGTCGTGGCGGACGGCGGCGGCGGCCCGGTCGCCCTGGCGGTGGACGCGCTCCTCGGCCAGCAGGAGGCGGTGCTGAAGCCGCTCCAGCGCCCGTTCGATCGGGTGGCGGGCCTGTCGGCGGTGACGGTGCTCGCGAGCGGCCGCCCCGTCTTCGTGCTCGACGTCCACCGGTTGGTCACCGCATGAACGCGCCCGGACAGACCGGCCCGTTCACGCTCGGGGCCCACGAGCTGGACGTCCTGCAGGAGCTCGCCACCATCGGCTGCGGCCAGGCGGTGACCGCGCTCGGGGCGCTCATGCACCGGCGGGTGGAGATGGACGTGCCGGAGGCGTGGGTGGGCCGGAGCGCCGGCGCCATCGCCGACTTCCTGGGGACCCTCGGCTCGGATCTGGTGGCGGTCGGGGTGCGGCTGGAGGGGCTGCTCGAAGGCCACCTCGTGCTCGCCCTCCCCGAGCGCGACGCGGAGCGGCTCGCGGCAGCGCTCGGCTCGCCGCTCGCCCGCGCCGCGGCCTGGGGCACGCTCTCGGAGAGCGCCCTCCTGGAGTCGGGCAACATCGTCGGGAGCGCCTTCGTCTCGGCCATCGCGCGCATGTTCGGGGGCAAGCTCCTCCTCAGCATCCCGTCCCTGGCGCGCGGTGGCGGCCGCGCCTGCCTGGACCGTCTCGTGGCGCGCGAGGCGGGGAAGGTGGCCCTCGCCACCCGCTTCTCCACCGACGGCCCCGCCGGGCTGGAGGGGCTCATCCTGGTCATGCCCGAGCCGGCGCGCCTTCCGGAGCTGCTCGCCTCCCTGGCCGACCCGCGCTAAGAAGGCGGCATG
>DASPZP010000236.1:0-6869 GCA_035636195.1 Anaeromyxobacteraceae bacterium | reverse complement strand
TCGAGGAGCGCCTGCAGCTCCTTCTCGACCTTCTTCGAGCCCTTGCTGGAGATGATGTGGTGCGGGGTCGCCCCCATCTCGAGCAGGAACGAGACGTAGCCGAGGAGCAGATCCGGGTCGCCGTACACGGCGAACCTCTTGCCGTGCATGTACTGCTGGGCGTCGGTCATGGCGTCGACCGCGCGGCCGCGCTCGGCGCGCAGCGCGTCGGGCACGGGCTTGTCGAACAGCTCGGCGAGCTTCATGAGGAAGGCGTCGGTCTTCGCGATTCCCATCGGCAGTGGCAGCGCGGCATGCCGGCCGGCGTAGTTTTCCTTGATCCAGGCGAAGGTCTTCGCGGTCGCGTAGGCCCCGAGGGTGATGGTCGCCTTCCCGTTGATCGAGTCCCCGGCCTCGTCGAGCGGGGTGCCGCCGGGGTACTGGCGATAGGTGCCGTCGTTGGGCGAGTCGAACGACTCGGAGATGTCGGCCAGGATGGTGTGCGGGATCCCGAACGCCTCCAGGATCCGCTTGTACTCGCGGTAGTTGCCGGTGTTGGTGTCGAACCCTGGGATGAGGTTCAGCTTGCCGGTGCAGCGCCCCTCGATCTTCTTCCCCTCGGTGAGGGTCTGCAGGATGGCGAGCACCATCCCGTCGTACCCCGTGATGTGCGAGCCGTTGAAGCTGGGGGTGTTGGCGTAGGCGAGCGGGTAGTCCTTCGGGATGTTCCCCTTGTTCCGCGCGTTCTTGAGGAAGGCGCCGAGGTCGTCGCCGATCACCTCCGGCATGCAGGTGGTGAAGACGGCCATCATCTTCGGCTTGTAGAGCGCGAGCGCGTTCTCGAGCCCCTCGTGCAGGTTGGCCTGCCCGCCGAAGACCGCGCCGTCCTCGGTCATCGCATCCGACACCCCCGGCGCCGGCTCGCGGAAATGGCGGTTGAGCGTCGAGCGGAAGTACGAGGAGCAGCCCTGGGAGCCGTGGACGAAGGGGAGGGTGCCCTCGAAGCCGTGGGCCGCCAGCTCGGCGCCGAGCGGCTGGCAACAGTGCGGTGGGTTGATGACCAGCGCCTGCCGGGCGAAGTTCTTCTCCCGGTACTCCTTCGTGTCGATCCAGGCTGCGACGCGCGCCTCCTCCTCGGGGGAGGTGGTGCTGACCGGCTTCACGGTGAGGCCGAGGTTGTTCGACATGGCAGACGTCTCCTGTCCGGGGCCCAAGCTGGCCCACGGGTGGTGGCGATCGGTTCGTCCTTCGACTACGGCCCGCCTCGCGGGCCTACGCTCAGGACGAACGGTTTCTGAGTCGTGGGGCGGCTAGAACGGCGACTTCACGAGCTTCCAGGTTGGGCTGTTCACGGCCATGTCGATGTCCCGCGCGAAGACCGGGAAGCCCTGGTACGCGTGGTACGGGCCGGAGTAGTCCCAGCTGTGCATCTGCCGGAAGGGGAGCCCCATCTTCTGGAACACGTACTTCTCCTTGATGCCGCTGCCGATGAGGTCGGGCTTGAGCTGGTGGACGAAGTGCTCCAGCTCGTGCTCGGACGCGTCGTCGTAGATGACGGTCGACTCCGGCATCTCCGGCATCGTCCGCTCGTAGTCGTCGTTGTGCGCGAACTCGTAGCCCGAGCCCACCACCACCATGCCAAGGTCCTCGTAGGCGCCCACCGTGTGGCGCGGGCGGAGGCCGCCGACGTACAGCATGACGGTCTTGCCCTCCAGGCGGGGCCGGTACTCGTCGATGACGGCCTTCATCTGCACGTCGTACTTGGCGATGGCCTTCTCGACGTTGTCCTTGATGCGGTCGTCGAAGCGCTCGCCGATCTTGCGCAGGCTCTCGCGGATCTTGGTCGGCCCGAAGAAGTTGAACTCGAGCCACGGGATCCCGTACTTCTCCTCCATCACCTTGCACATGTAGTTCATCGACCGGTAGCAGTGGATGAGGTTCAGCTTCACCTGGTGCGTGGCGGCGATGCGCTCCATCTCGCCGTCGCCGGTCCAGGTGGCCTTCACGTTGAGGCCGATCTCCTCCAGCAGCGCCTTGGCGGACCACACGTCGCCGCCGATGTTGTAGTCGCCGATGAGCGCGATGTCGTACGGCCCGGCCGGCTCGGCGAACTCCCGCGTCTCGATGATGTAGTCGCGGATGGTGTCGTTCGAGATGTGGTGCCCGAGCGACTGCGACACGCCCCGGAAGCCCTCGCAGTTGCACGGGATGACGGGCAGGTCGAGCTCCGCCGTCATCTTCTTCGCCACCGAGTTGATGTCGTCGCCGATGAGGCCGACCGGGCACTCGGAGAGCACCGAGATGCCCTTGGCGAGCGGGAAGAGCTCCTTCGCCTCCTTGAGGAGCACGGCCAGCTTCTTGTCGCCGCCGTAGACGATGTCCTTCTCCTGGAAGTCGGAGGTGAACTGCATCGCGAAGTTCGTGACGCCGTTCCTCCCGGACATGAGGTTGCGCCGGGTGCCCCAGGAGTACCAGCCGCAGCCGACCGGGCCGTGGGAGACGTGGACCATGTCGCGGATCGGTCCCCACACCACGCCCTTGGCCCCGGCGTAGGCGCAGCCTCGCGCGCTCATCACGCCGGGGACCGTCTTGCGGTTCGACTTCACGCAGGCGGTGGTGCCCGCCGGGTCGTTGGGTGCCAGGTGCGGGGCGCGCTTCTTCTTGCCCTTCTCCGGATAGGCCTGGAGGGCCTCGTCGATCATCTGCTGCGTCGACTCCTTGGTGATCCCCTCGACCTTCTTGCCCTCGTGTCCCATTGCCGCGGCTCCTTCCCTTCCTGCGTCCTCGAAATGAACGGCTAACCCACTGCGGCCGCGGCGACGCCCACGACGGCCTCGTCCTCGGCCGGCATGATCCCGAACTCCATCAAGAGCTCCTCGAGCTCCTCCATCGTGAGGGGCGTCGGGATCACCAGCTTCTTGTTCTCGAGGATCTTCCTGGCCAGCGTGCGGTACTCGTCCGCCTGCTTGTGCTGCGGGGCGTACTCGATGACGGTCATCCGGCGCAGCTCGGCGCGCTGGACCTCGTTGTCGCGAGGGACGAAGTGGATCATCTGCGTCCCGAGCTTCTTCGCGAGCGCCTCGATGAGGTCGGCTTCGCGGTCGGTGTTGCGGGAGTTGCATATGAGGCCGGCGAGCCGGACCCTGCCCGACGTGGCGTACTTGAGGATGCCCTTCGCGATGTTGTTGGCCGCGTACATGGCCATCATCTCGCCGGAGCAGACGATGTAGATCTCCTCCGCCTTGCCCTCGCGGATGGGCATGGCGAACCCGCCGCAGACCACGTCGCCGAGGACGTCGTAGAAGACGAAGTCGAGCTCGGGCGTGTAGGCCCCGTTCTCCTCCAGGAAGTTGATGGCCGTGATGACCCCGCGGCCGGCGCAGCCGACCCCCGGCTCCGGACCGCCGGACTCGACGCACTTCACGTCGCCGTAGCCCGTCTTCATCACGTCGCTCACCACGAGGTCCTCGACCGTCCCGCGCTCGCGCACGAGGTCCATCACGGTCGCCTGCGCCTTGGCGTGGAGGATGAGGCGGGTGGAGTCGGCCTTCGGGTCGCAGCCGACGATCATCACTTTCTTCCCGAGCGAGGCGAGGCCGGCGACGGTGTTCTGCGTCGTCGTCGACTTCCCGATGCCGCCTTTCCCGTAAATCGCGATCTGCCGCATGGCGTCCTTTCGTGTGCGGTTGCTTTCGACCCACTCCCCTTGAGCAAGGGCCGTACCGTGCGACGGAGACGCGGCGGAAGGCAGTGGTCCCAGCGATTCCGATGAATCCGCCGCCCCCGGCCGCTCCGCTGGCGACCCGGCGCGTACGGAACCCGACAACGCGAAGGTGAGGAACCTGACATTCGGCGCAAAGCCAGCGCGGGCCTCGCGAGCGTTCGTCCTTCGACTCCGCTTCACTACGCTCAGGACGAACGGAATGCGGCACGCGAACGGCCGCTGGAACGCCCGCTGCAAAGGAACGCGCACATGACGATCGCGCGCGTCCGCTCATCACTCCCCATCGTGGCCCGCGCGACGCCAGCGCCCTCGAACTGCAGATTCGGCGGCGGGTGCGGCGAGCCCGCGCCGCTCTCGCCTGAGGTGCAGGCGAAGATCGCGAACCACCCTTGCTACAGCGAGGACGCGCACCACCACTTCGCGCGGATGCACGTGGCGGTCGCGCCGGCGTGCAACCTCCAGTGCCACTACTGCAATCGGAAGTACGACTGCGCCAGCGAGAGCCGCCCCGGCGTGGTGAGCGAGCGCCTCACGCCCGAGCAGGCGCTCCGCAAGGTGCTGGCGGTGGCCGCGGAGGTCCCCCAGCTCTCGGTGGTGGGCATCGCCGGTCCGGGCGATCCGCTCGCGAACCCCGGCCCCACGTTCGAGACGATGGAGCTGGTGCGCCGCGCGGCGCCGGACCTGCGGCTCTGCCTCTCCACCAACGGCCTCGCCCTGCCTGAGCACGTCGAGCGCATCGCCGCGCTCGGGGTCGATCACGTCACGGTCACCGTCAACATGATCGACGCGGCGATCGGCGAGCGCATCCACCCCTGGGTGATCTGGAGAGGGCGCAAGGTGCGCGGGCGCGACGGGGCGCGCCTGCTCTCGGAGCGTCAGCTCGAGGGGCTCGCCGCCCTCGCCAGCCGGGGCATCCTGTGCAAGGTGAACTCGGTCCTCATCCCTGGCGTGAACGACGCGCACCTGGCCGAGGTGGGGCGCGCCGTGAAGCGGCTCGGCGCGTTCATCCACAACGTCATGCCCCTCATCTCCGCGCCCGAGCACGGGACCCACTACGGCCTCACTGGCCAGCGCGGGCCGACCGCCGCCGAGCTGGAGGCGGTGCAGCGCGCCTGCGAGGGCGGGACGAAGGTGATGAAGCACTGCCGGCAGTGCCGCGCCGACGCGGTGGGCTTGCTGGGTCAGGACCGCCACGCAGAGTTCGAGCTGGCCGGCCTCCCGTCTGCGCCGGCAGAGGACGCGAGCGCGGCGCGCGAGGCGCACCGCCGGTCGGTCGAGCGGCGACGCCGCCTCGACGAGGTAGCGAGGGAGGAGGCGGTTGCCCAGGTGGCCGCGCTCGCCCCCGACCTCGCGGCCCGCGTCGCCGTCGCCTCGAAGGGCGCCGGCCTCGTCAACGAGCACTTCGGCCACGCGCGCGAGTTCCTCGTCTACGACGTGGACCGCCGGGGGGCGAGGCTCGTCGGGCACCGGAAGGTGGACGTCTACTGCTCGGGCGGCGACGGCGACGACGACGTGCTGGAGGGGGTGCTGGCGGCCCTCTCGGACTGCCGCGCGGTCCTGGTGGCGAAGGTCGGCCGCTGTCCCCGGGAGCGCCTCCAGAGCGCAGGCATCGAGCCGGTGGTGGAGCACGCCTTCCTGCCCATCGAGCCGGCCATCCTGGCCTGGTTCGCCTCCTGCGCGGAGCGCAGCCAGCCGGCGCCCGGCGCCGCGCGCGCGCTCGCTGTGCCCTGACGGGAGGGCGACATGGGCGAGCAACCAGACCCGGGTGGCTCCTTCAACCTGTGCAACCTGCCGCCGTGGGCCATCGCCTCGCGCGAGTTCGCGGCGGAGCCGCGGCCGATCGAGGTGCAGGGGGTCCGCGAGGCGAACCGCTTCCTCTTCACGATGCTCGATGCGATCCCCGATCCCGACGAGCGGGCTCGTCGCTTCGACAACTTCGTGACGGTGAAGTTCCAGCTCCACCAGTGGCAGCGCGAGGCGACGGACACCGCGCGGCGGAGCATCAAGAACAGCTACCTCCGCTACCTGCGCGGCTGGGGCGTCGACTCGAGCTCCATCGAGGGGGCGGTGCTGAAGGGGTGGGTCGAGAGTCGCATGGGGCTCGGCCCGACCTACCACCGCGGGCGTATCGAGGGCCCGGACACCGAAGCGTACCAGCGCTACGCCCTCGACCGCGTCCGCGGACACGCCCGGACGAACGCCATCGATTCGCAGCTGGACCTGCTCTTCACGTTCACGCAGTACGAGCTGGCGCGGCGAACAGCTGGCGAACGCTGGCTGACGCTCTGGCGCGGCATCCATGACGTCGCTGACCACGAGGTGCTGGAGCGGACCGGCCGCCGGGACTGGCTCGTCCGGATGAACAGCCTCTCCTCGTTCACCCGGGAGCAGGAGCGGGCGTGGGAGTTCGGCTCGACCGTGTTCGAGGCGCGGGTGCCGGTGCCGCGCGTCTTCTTCGCGAGCGAGCTGCTTCCCCACAGCATCCTGAAAGGAGAGCGGGAGGTGCTGGTCGTCGGCGGTGAGCTCAGGGTGAAAGTGCTGGCCGGTTGAGCGCGAGGGGCGAGAGCTCCACCAGCCGCTCCGCCAGCGTCGCCAGCTCGGCGAGGAGGCGCCCATCCATGCGGCGGACCCAGCGGCGGGGGAAGGCGGCGGGGCCGTACAGCGCGCCGGCGATCATGCCGACGATGGCGCCGGTCGTGTCGGCGTCGCCCCCCTGGTTCACGGTCGCGACGAGCGCCTCCTCCAGCGTCGAGGTCGAGAAGAGATGGTGGAAGACGGTCTGGAGCGTGTCGACGACGTAACCGGTGGCGAGCCCGCGATAGGGCTCGAACCGAAACGTCGGGTATTCCGCCACGAACTCGTCTACCTGAGCGCGCAGGTGGGCGAGCGGTCGCCCGAGGCAAGCGGCCTGCACGAGCCGGCCCACCAGGATGCAGGCCGCATCGGAGAGCGGGTGGTGATGGGTGAGCCGGGCTTGCTCGAGCGCGCAGCGGCGCAGGAGCGCGTCGTCGCCGAGCGTGAAGAGGGCGACCGGAAGCATCCGCATGGCCGCGCCGTTGCCTGCGTTCCAGGCAGCGGGCGGCACCTCCAGCGTGCCGTCGACGATGTAGGACCGGATGCCACGCCGGCAGGCGTTTCCGACGTCGGTGGGCCCACCCTTGAGCCA
>DASPZP010000235.1:0-8977 GCA_035636195.1 Anaeromyxobacteraceae bacterium | reverse complement strand
CCACTGGGACGAGAGGATTCACTTGGGATGTTCCGGGGGCGAGAGAACTCTCCCTCTCCCCCGCCGGGGGAGAGGGCTGGGGTGAGGGGGTCGCGGTCGGGTGGCTTTCTCCCTCGCCCCGCACAGCGGGGAGAGGGTTGGGGAGAGGGGCGGGTTCCGATGTCCCAGGTCGGGTCGTCAACCCCCCGAGCCGCCGCACCGCCTCCTCCATGATCCGCGTCGCCTCCTTGTGCGCCTCACCCTTCGACAGGTGTCCCGTCCGCCGGCGGAGCTCGTCCACGGGGATGGGCTGTCCGATGACCACCTCCAGCTCGGCGCTCCTCGGGACGAGCTGCCCTGGTGGCAGCGCCCGGTGCGTGCCACGGATGTAGAGCGGCAGCGTGTCCACCCCGCACTGCAAGGCGAGATAGCCGGCGGTCGGCTTGAACTCGGACATCCCGCCGTCGCGCGAGCGCGTGCCCTCCGGAAAGATGAGCAGGTTCATGCCGCGCCGGAGCACCTCGACCGCCGAGCGCAGGCTCTTCCGCACCGAGCCGGCCCGCTCCATGGGCACGAGATTCGTGAAGTTCTCGAAGTAGGCGCGCTTGGCCGTGGTGTCGAAGAAGTAGTCCTTCGCCGCCAGCGCTGCGAGCTTCTCGCCCTCGTCGCCGAGCGCGACCTTCACGAGTCCCATGTCGAGGTGGCTCGAGTGGTTGGCGACCACGAGGAAGTTCCGGTCGCGCGGGATGAACGCCTTGCCCCGTACGGTGGTCCGGTAGAGGTCGCGATAGAGCAGCCGCTGCCCGGCCCCGAGGAGACGCCGCCCCAGCGCGGCGAGCGGCGCGGGCAGCTCCACGTCGCGCTCCTCCACGGGGGCCGGCGGCCTGGCCGGCCGGGGCTCGGCCTCATCGCGGTGCGTGGCGGACAGCACCGCGCGCGACAGCTCGCCGACCGTCTCCAGGCGGTGCAGGTCCTCCGTCGCGGCCGGCGCCACCCCCGCCTCCTCGAGCGCCGCGGCGAGCTCCGTCAGCATGAGCGAATCGAACCCGAGGTCGGCCGCGAGCAGGCTCGCGTGCGTGACCGACTCGCGCGGCCGGCGCGACACCTCCGCCACGAGATCGAGCAGCCACCCGTCGCCGCGGCCGTCGCGCGCCGCGGCCCGAACGCGGGCACCCTGCTGCCCCGAAGCCTCCAGCCGCCGCAGCTCCTCGACGACCCAGGCGCGCTTCACCTTGCGCGTGGAGGTCCGCGGCAGCTCACGATCGGTGACGTGCCAGCACTTCACGCGCTGGTGGAAGGGGAGGGCGGCCGTCACCCTCCGCACGTGCTCCTCGAGCAGGCGCCGCACCTCCGGCCGGTCGCGCCCGTTCCAGTTCGGGACGACCAGCATCGCCACCTTCTCGGCGGTGCCGTCCCCGAGCCCGACCACCGACAGCTCCTTCACGAGGTCGTCCGAGCGGTAGCGCTCCTCGACCTCGTCCGGGTGCACGTTCTTCCCGTCGGCGTCGATGATGACGTCCTTCTTGCGGCCGACCAGCGTGAGCCGCCCCTCGCCATCGAGCCGGCCCAGGTCACCCGTGCGGAGCCACCCGCCCTCCAGCACCTGGGCGGTCAGCTCGCGGTCCACCTCCGGCTGCTCGCTCCCGGCCTTCCAGTAACCCGCCATGACGTTCGGACCGCGGGCCAGCACCTCGCCCACGCCACCGGCGTCCGGCGCGTCGATGCGCAGCTCGATGCCAGGCAGCGGCCGCCCCACCGTGCCGGGCGAGGCGCCGTCCTCCGGCGTCGAGACCGCCAGCACCGGCGCCGCCTCGGTGAGGCCGTAGCCCTCGAAGAGATCGAAGCCGAGCTCGTGGAAGGCCCGTTGCACCTCGGGCGCGAGCGCCGAGCCGCCCGAGACGAGGATGCGCAGCCGCCCGCCCATGCGACGGTGGACCGGCCAGAAGAGCGCCTTGCCCAGGTTGACGCCGAAGCGATCGCGGAGGCTCGCGTTCGCGCCCATGAGCGCCTTCGCCGCCGCCTCCACCGCGCCCGGCCGGGCGCTGAGCTCCTGCGTGATGCGGCGGTGCAAGAGCGCCCACAGCGCCGGCACCCCGATCATGGCGGTGACGCGCCCGCGCTCGAGCGCGTCGCCGAGCGTGTCGGCGGTGAGCTCGTCGAGGTACTCGATCTCGGCTCCGCGCGAGAGCGGCACGAGCAGCCCGCAGGTGAACTCGAACGTGTGGTGGAGCGGGAGCACCGAGAGCAACGCGTCGCCGGGGCGCAGGTCGAAGAGCGTCGAGAGCTTGGTCACCAGGCTGGTGAAGTTGCGGTGGGTGAGGAGGACGCCCTTGGGCGTGCCGGTGGTGCCGCTCGTGAAGATGAGCGAGGCGACGTCGTCGGGCTGCGGAGCCCGAACGGCGGGAGCGCAGGCCGGGTCGCCCGCCATGGCGTCCGCGAGGAGCAGCGGCACCGGCCCGCCCTCGGCCTCCCAGCGCGCCATGAGCGCGGGGAGGCGCTCCAGGACCGCCTCGGAGAGGACGGCCAGCCGCGCCCCGGCGCTCCGCGCCAGGTTCGCGAGCTCGTCGGCCGAGAGCTGCGCGTCGACCGGCACCGCCACCGCGCCGGCGCGCAGGACCCCGAAGAACGCCGCCGCCCACTCGGGCCGGTTCTCCGCCGCGAGCAGCACCCGATCGCCGGGTCGGACGCCCCGCGCCGCGAGCGCCCCCGCCACCCGCTCCGCGAAGGCGCGCAGCTCGCCGTAGGTGAAGCGCTCCTTGCGCGCCCCTTCCATGCGCAGCGCCACCCGGCGGCGGTGCGTCTCGCAGGCGGCCTGGAAGAGCTCGAGCAGGTCGCGGTGCTGCTTCACCGCGTGGACCTTCTTCTTCGACTCCTCCTCCAGGCCGGGGAAGACCCACGCCTCGAGGCCCTTCATGTGGACGTCGAGCCAGTAGTCCCGCCACTCGATCTGCTCGGGGTCCCACGGCAGCCGCGCCCGATCGGCCGGGGAGAGCCGGGCGCACAGCTCGCGCACGTTCCCGCAGTGGAAGACGTAGCGGTTCTCCCACACGAACGGCATGAACAGCTCGAAGAGCTGCTCGACGCCGGCGAGCTTCGACTGCAGCTCGTCGAGCGCGTCGGCGGCGCGCCCCGCGAGCGCGGAGACGCGCGGCGCGCCCCAGGCCGGCCCCTCCGTGCGCAGGAGCTCGCTCGCGGCGCGCGCCAGCCTGCGGAAGGCGGGTGCGCTGAACGCCTCGTAGTGGCGGCGCGAGACCGAATAGGGCTCGAAGCGGGCGCGCAGGGCGTTGAGGGCGCGGCTCCCCTCCTCGCGCCGCTTGTAGAAGCGGCGCCGGTAGAGGCCGACCAGGGCCAGCGCGCGGCGCACGTAGAGCGGGTTCGCGTCGCTGGAGGCGAGGTGGTAGACGCGGCGCTGCTGGCCGGCGATGGCCTGGGCGGTCACGGCGATGGTCCCGGCGGCCACGAGGTCGACCGGGACGATGTCGAGGATGGCGCGCTCGCCCATGGGGTAGACGCGCTGGCCCTTCAGGCCCAGGAAGGCGAGCGGCGCGCTGGTGGTGAACCCCTCGTTCCAGCCCGGGAACGGATAGCGGAGCGCCGTCTCGACGATGGAGGGCCGGACGATGGCGTAGCGGATGCCGCTCCGGGCGATGGCCTGCTCTCCCAGGCTCTTCGTGTACGTGTACGTGTTGGGCCAGCCCCAGTGGCGGGCGCGGTCCATCCCCAGCTCGACGAGCCGCTGCGACACCCAGAGCCGCTTCTCGCGCCCGACCGCGAGGCGCTGCGCGCGCTCGTCTCCGGCCCGCCCCTCGCCGCGGAGGCGCTCCTGGGCGCGTTCCCGCAGCTCCGAGAGGAGCGCCACGTCCTCGGCGTCCTCGCGCACCCGCGCGATGCGCCGGGCGCAGTCGGCGAGCTCGCGCTCGAGGTCGAAGTCGCGCGCGTCGAGGACGGGCGCGGTGGGGCGGCCCTCGACCCCTTCGCGGCGAGGGAAGTAACCCTGCAGCTCCTCGTCCTCGAAGACGACGCCGCTCCGGTTGCCGGCCACGAAGCAGGTGGAGACGTGGACGAGCGCGGCGCCGGTGCGGAGGCAGACGTCGGCGGCGTGCCGTGCGCCGAGGACGTTCACGTTCACGGCCAGCTCGAGGGACGGGTTGAAGTCGACCAGGCCGGCGCAGTTCACGACGGCTGCCAGGCCGTCGAGCCTGGCCAGCTCGCCCTCGCCGAGGCCGAAGAGCGGGTCGGAGACGTCGCCTGCGAGCGGCACGCAGCGGTCGCGCAGGAAGGCCTCGCAGGCGGGGCCGTGCTGCTCGCGGAGCGGATCGAAGGGGCTGCTCGGCGCCACCTTGCCGAAGAAGCGTGCCTCGGCCGTACCGCCCGTCCCGGGCCGCACCAGCACGAAGACCTTTCCGATCTCCGGGTACCGGTGGAGCAGCATGGAGAGCGTCACCTTGCCGACGAAGCCGGTGGCGCCGGTGATGAGGATCGCTCGGCCGCGCAGGGTGGCGGCGACGTCGAGCCCCGCGTCCCGCGCGAGCGTGAGCGGCGAGGGTGCCCGCGGCTGGGCGCCGTTCACCTTCCCGTTCCTGGGGTGGCGCTCGCTCATCCCAGGTTCTGGGTCATGACGATGGGTGGGTGGTGGAGCATCGCGATCTGCGCGCTCCGGCCGTGGTGCGCGCGCGCCATGTCGATGGCATCGGAGAGGCGCTCGGCGCTCTCCCAGCCCATGAGCCGCGGCACGTGCTCGTTGTCGGCTCCGACCGCGATGATGCGGCCGTAGTGCCGCCGACCGTTCTCGCCCCAGTACCACATGAAGAACGGGTGCGCCCCGTGGTACGCGTTGCCGGTCCGGTACAGGTGGACGTAGCTCGGGTTCTCGGCGAACTCGCGCTCGTACTTCGCCTCGAGCACCTTCGCGTCGCGCGTCTCGGGCAGGAGCCGGTGGAAGAACTCGATGTAGCTCGGGTGGTGGTCGGGGTCGAACTCGTCGAAGCAGGGGTGGGTGATGATGAGCGTGCCGCCCGGCTTCACGAGCGGCTTCCCGCGGTAGAAGTTGAAGAAGTACCCGCAGGCCATCACCTGAACGAGCAGGGGGTTCAGGATCGAGTTGACGTTGTAGGGCGAGATGAAGGGGATCCCCATCACGCCGATGTCGGCCTGGAAGTCGACGTCGACCGCGTATTGCTCCCAGCTCTTCTGCAGGATCTTCTGGTGCGTCGGCTCGGTCCGGCCGGCGTGGACCGCGATGACCTCGTAGGCCGCCGGCACGGCCTGGAACATCTTCCGCTTGGCGGCGCGCGGGAGGTTGCGGAGCATGGCGCGCATGCCGGCCAGCTTCAGCCGGTCGAGCTCGCCGTAGGCGTCCTCGCGCTTCATGAGGAAATCGAGCGGGCCGTCGAACATCCGGTTGTTGATGGTGGTCTCGATGTGGAAGACGTCGAGGTGCTCGTCGATGACGCGGCCGACCCGGTCCACCGAGTGGTGGAGCTCGGAGCGGCTCGGGTCCATGTACGAGTCGCTCTTGCGGATGTGCTCCGGCGTGTGGTGCGCCTTCACGCCCTCGTAGTTCGTGAGCCCGGTCGCGACCGACTTGTGGCCGCCGTCCATGGGGACGAGGTTCAAGTTCACGTAGATGAGGAGGTCCGACTCGGCGGCGCGCCGGTTCACCACCACCTTCTCGCCGTGCCGGGTATGGCCCAGCGTGAGCAGCCCGTCCGGGTCCTCGGCGTCGTGGTTGTAGTACCGGTCCGGATAGAAGGCGTCGAAGATCTTCTGCCCCACCATCCGCTTCATCTCGGTGCCGGACATGCGGCGGTGCAGACAGATGGCGATGACGAGATGAATGTCGTCCACCCCCGAGTCGGCCAGCAGCTCCAGCACGACCTCCAGGACCTGCTGCCTGATGTCCGGCACCCGCATCGGCGGCAGCGGTAGCGAGATGTCGTCGAGCGCGACCGTCACCTTCATGCCCGGCCGGAGCTTGGCGTGGAGTGGGTCACAGCCTTCCGGATGGTTGATCGCCCAACGGATGGCGGCCTTCACGTTGCCGAGCCCCGCCAGGGGGGGCTTCGGGTAGATGACCTTGGTCCCCACGGGCAGGTCCTCCACGAGGAGGTCCTCGCCCGAGAAGAGCACGCGCGGCGCCGAGTCCGTGTCGATGGTCACGACGGACTCGGTCTGCTCGTACAGCCGAGAAAGGCGGGGCAGGGGACGCATCTTCAGCGCTCAGTCGTGTCGAGGATGGGCCACTCGTAGGCGCGGGCCACGTTGCGCAGGCGGAGGTCGGGGTTGACCGCAGCCGGATGCCCGACCACCGTCAGCATGGGATAGTCGGAGAAGCTGTCGGAATAGGCATGGCTCTGATCGAGGGCGAGACCCTCGCGGTTGCAGTAATCGCGGATGGCAACGGCCTTGTGGGCCCCTTCCACGACGGGGGGAATGACACGGCCCGTGGCGACGCCCTCGACGAAATGCATGCGGTTGGCGAGGAGGTCGTCCGCTCCCAGGTGCCGGACGAGATGCCGCACGGTGAAGTCGAGCGCCCCCGTCACCAGCACGATCCGGCAGCCAGCCCGCCGCGCCTGAGCGAGGAGTCGCGGCGTACCTGGATGCACGGCGGGCCGCAGCACCTCCTCGAAGAGCTCCTCCGCCAAGACTTCCAAGCGGTCCTGCGAGATTCCCTTGTACGACGTGTAGAAGATTTCGTTGAAAGTCTTCCGGTTGACCTTGTCGAGCGCCCAGTAGAGGGGCACGGCCGCCACCGTACGGGCGGTACGGAAGGCCGTGCCGAAGATGCTCCCCTGGTTCAGCGCGTAGAATGCGAACGCGTGGACGATGTTCGTCCGGACGAGGGTCCCGTCCACGTCGAAGAACGCGGCTCGCTGCGTTGAGGGCATGCGTGAAGAGGGTCCTATTCCGCTGGGCACGCCGGTGTGAAACGAAGCCGACGCCCCGTGGGGGTAGTGCCGTCGATCTTATAGCCAACCCCGATCGAGGTAGAAGCGCGCAGATCGGGCGATGGAGTCGCGGAGCGACGTCCGGGCCGTGAAGCCGAGGAGCCGCTCGGCTTTGTCCGGCACGCAGGTCCACCCGGGGGCGAGGACTTGCCGTGCCAGTTTGCGATTGAGCGGCAGCTTGTGCCCGGTTGCACGAGTCACCAGCTCGGCGGCCACCGCCAAACCCGAGAGGAGCGCAGGCGGTACCGGGACGGCTCGCGGCGTGATCCCGAGCGCGCGCGCGACCTCCCGCTGCAAGTCCTCGACGCTGGTGCGTTCGTTCGAAGCGAGGAAGAAGGCATGCCCCATGGCCGCCGGATGCTCGCCCAGTAGCGCGAAACCCTCGGCGCAGTCGTCCACGTCGATCCACGAGAGCGGCCGCTGCGGGCCAAGGATGCGCAGCACCACCCCGCGTTTCACGATCCGGAAGAAGAAGAGGTTCTCCCGGTCACCCGGTCCCATGATTCGCGGCGGCCGGCCGATCGCCACCGGCAGCCGGCCCCCGTAGGAGAGGGTGAGCCGCTCCGCCTCGGCCTTGGACTCGCCGTACCACTCCGCTGGCGCGAACGGATCGTCCTCCCGCTTACCGTCTCGCGACGGGCCTATCGCAGCGAGGGACCCTGCCAGGACGAACCGCCGGTGCCCGGCACCGGCCGCGACGGACGCCTCGAGCAGGAGCCGCGTGGAGCCGGCGTTTACCTGCATGAACTCGTCCCGGCTCGTTGCCCGGCGCACTCCCGCCAGGTGGTAGACGAGGTCGCACCCCTCGACCGCGCTGCGCAGCGCTGCGGGGTCCGTGACATCGCCCCGCATCACCTCGGTGCCGGACATCAGCGCGGAGGCGTCGGTCCCTTGGCGTAGGAGCGCGCGGACGCCGACCCCGCGCGCCTGGAGCGCGCGACAGAGGGACCGGCCGAGGAAGCCTGCGGCGCCGGTGACGAGGGCGGTGGACATGAGCTGCCGGCGTTGTACCCGCCGTCGAGGTCGAGGTCGAGGTCGAGGTCGAGCGGCGCCCCGCCTTCGCGCTAGGATTCCCCCATGCCCACGCTCCACCGCTCCGCCTGCCCCTTCGACTGCCCGGACTGTTGCGGCCTGCTGGTAGAGGTGGAGAACGGCCGGGCGTTGGCGGTGCGCGGTGATCCGGAGCACCCGTGGTCGCGCGGCACCCTCTGCCCCAAGATGACTCGCTACGAGCGCACGGTGCACGCGCCATCGCGGCTCACGACCCCGCTCCTGCGCGACGGGCCGAAGGGCTCCGGCAAGTTCCGGCCGACCACCTGGCGCGAGGCCATCGCGCTCATCGCGGCGCGCTGGAAGGGGCTCATCGCCGAGCACGGCGCGGAGTGCATCCTGCCGTACTCGTACGCCGGCACCATGGGCCTCGTGCAGCGCAACGCCGGGCACGCCTTCTTCCACGCGCTCGGCGCCTCTCGGCTCGATCGCACCATCTGCACCCCCGCCAAGAACGCCGCCTGGAAGGCGGTCATGGGCGAGACCCTCGGGATGGATCCGGACGAGGCGGTGGAGAGCGACCTCATCGTCATATGGGGGCTCGACGCGGTCGCGACGAACATCCATTTCGTGGCACGCGCCAAGGCGGCCCGCGCGCGCGGCGCCCGCATCGTGCTCATCGAGACCTACCGCACCGCCACCGCCGCGATCGCCGACGAGGTGCTGCTCGTCCGGCCCGGCTCCGACGGCGCGCTGGCGATGGGGGTCATGCACGTCCTCGCGCGCGACGGCCTCGTCGATCGCGCCTTCGTCGATGCGCACGTGCAGGGGTACGACGCGCTGGCGCGAGAGGTCCTGCCGGAGTGGACCCCGGAGCGGGCCGCCGCCGCCACGGGCCTCTCGGCGGAGCAGGTGGTGGGCCTCGCACGCAACATCGGCCTGGCGCGCGCGCCGCACCTGCGCGTCGGGAACGGCCTCTCGCGCCACGGCAACGGCTCCATGAACCTGCGCGCCATCGCCTGCATCCCGGCGCTCACCGGCGCCTGGCAGCGGCCCGG